>JALUNR010000026.1 GCA_027055005.1 Campylobacterales bacterium | reverse complement strand
GTCCCCGACAGGATTCGAACCTGAGACCTTCGGATTAGGAATCCGATGCTCTATCCAGCTGAGCTACGAGGACGGGGAGTTGATACATGAAGAGCATACAAAGTATGTCTCTTCCATGTATCTTAAAAATGATTAATTACTTAACCATTTCTTTTCTTAATAATTTCTTCTGAAACATTTCTTGGAACTTCCGCATAGTGGTCAAATTCCATAGCATAAGTTGCTCTACCTTGAGTAGCACTTCTTAGATCAGTTGAGTAACCAAACATCTCTGAAAGTGGAACGAAAGCATTTACTATTTTATTTCCTGCTCTCTCATCCATACCTTCAACTTGTCCTCTTCTTCTGTTAAGGTCACCTATAACATCTCCCATAAACTCCTCTGGTACTTCAACTTCCACTTTCATCATAGGCTCTAAGATAACAGCACCAGCTTTTCTAGCACCCTCTTTAAATCCCATAGATGCAGCAAGTTTAAATGCCATTTCATTTGAGTCAACATCATGATAACTACCATCATAAAGTGTAACTTTAACATCCTCAACTGGATATCCTGCTAGTACACCACCAGCCATAGCTTCTTGAACACCTTTATCAACAGCAGGGATATATTCTCTTGGAACTGCACCACCTTTGATTTCGTTTACAAACTCATAACCTTCACCTGGCTCCATAGGCTCTAGTTTTAAATAAACATGACCATATTGACCTCTACCACCAGATTGTTTTGCATATTTGTACTCTTGATTAACACTCTGTCTGATAGTCTCTCTATATGCAACTTGTGGTTGACCAACCTCAGCCTCTACTTTAAACTCTCTTTTCATTCTGTCAACGATGATTTCAAGGTGAAGCTCACCCATACCAGAGATGATAGTTTGACCACTCTCTTCATCAGTCTCAACTCTAAAAGATGGATCTTCTTGCGCTAGTTTTTGTAAAGCAATACCCATTTTCTCTTGGTCAGCTTTAGTTTTTGGCTCAACAGCAACAGAAATAACTGGATCTGGGAAGTCCATTCTCTCTAGTACTACTTTATCCTCTGGATCACAAAGAGTATCTCCAGTAGTTGTATTTTTAAGTCCAACAACAGCACCTATCTCACCAGCATATATCTCTTTTACCTCTTCTCTTTTAATCGCATGCATTTTCATGATACGACCAACTCTCTCTTTTTTATCTTTAGATGAGTTATGAACATAGCTTCCTGATTCTAAGCTACCTCTATAAACCCTGATAAAAGTAAGTTGCCCAACAAATGGGTCAGTCATAATTTTAAAAGCTAGTGCTGCAAAATGTCCATTGTCAGTTGATTCAACTTCTATCTCTTTATCTTCATCATCCATCATAGTTCCTTTGATAGCTGGAACTTCTGTTGGAGCTGGAAGATAATCAACAACAGCATCAAGCAAAGTTTGAACACCTTTGTTTTTAAAAGCAGTACCACAAGTCATAGGTACAATATGCATTCCAATTGTAGCTTTCTTTATAGCAGAGATAATCTCTTCATTACTTATCTCTTCACCTTCTAAAAACTTTTCCATAAGTTCTTCATTACCATCAATAGAAGAGATCTCTTCTATCATTTTTTCTCTATACTCTTCAGCCTTTTCTGCTAATTCATCTCTTATTTCTTGCTCGTGATAAGCACTACCCATAGCAGCATCAGCATCCCAAACAATTTCTTTCATTTTTACTAAATCAACAATACCTTCAAAGTTCTCTTCAGCACCTATTGGTAGTTGAATAGGAACAGGATTTCCTTTTAGTCTATCTTTGATTTGTCTTTCAACTTCATAAAAATCTGCACCAGTTCTGTCCATTTTGTTAACAAAAACGATTGATGGTACACCATATCTGTTCCTTTGTCTCCAAACTGTTTCTGATTGAGGTTGAACACCACCAACAGCACAGAAAACTGACACAGCTCCATCAAGAACTCTCATACTTCTTTCAACTTCAATAGTAAAGTCAACGTGGCCGGGAGTGTCTATAATATTTATCTGTTTTCCTCTCCACTCACAAGTTGTAGCAGCTGAAGTAATAGTAATACCTCTCTCTTGCTCTTGCTCCATCCAGTCCATAGTAGCAGCACCATCATGAACCTCACCTATTTTATGCTCAACACCTGTATAGAAAAGGATTCTCTCTGTAGTTGTTGTTTTACCAGCATCAATATGAGCAGCAATACCTATATTTCTAACATCTTCTAATTTATGTGATCTTGCCATTTTATATTCCTATTACCATCTATAGTGAGCAAATGCTTTATTAGCTTCTGCCATTTTGTAAGTATCTTCTTTTTTCTTATAAGAAGCACCTCTTGAGTTTGCAGCATCGATTAACTCATTTGCTAATCTGTCTTTCATAGTTCTTTCACTTCTTTTTCTAGTAAATCCTATAATCCATCTTAAAGCCAATGATTGTTGTCTTACTGGTCTAACCTCAACTGGAACTTGGTAAGTAGCACCACCTATTCTTCTACTTTTTACTTCCATAACTGGTTTAATATTTTCTATAGCTTTATAAAATATATCTATACCTTTTTCATCCTCTACTTTTTTATCAACTATCTCTATAGCCTCATAGAAAATTTTTGCAGCAGTACTTTTTTTACCATCTAGCATAATGCTGTTGATAAATTTTGAAACTAATTTTGAATTGTATATTGGATCTGGTAAGATCTCTCTAACAGGAGCTTTTCTTCTTCTCATATTCTTCCTTCAATTTTATTTTTTTGTAAAATTTACTCAAACTTTGTCAACATTCAAAGGACAAAGCCTGGCCAAATTTTTAACAATAATAATTTATTTTTATTCTTTAGCTAAGCCTAATTATTTAGGTCTTTTAGCACCATATTTACTTCTAGCCACTTTTCTGTTAGCAACACCAGCAGTATCTAGTGCACCCCTAACGATGTGATACTTAACACCAGGTAAATCTTTTACCCTTCCCCCTCTAACTAAAACGATAGAGTGTTCTTGCAAGTTGTGTCCTTCACCACCGATGTAACTAATAACTTCAAATCCACTTGTCAATCTAACTTTTGCAACTTTTCTTAAAGCTGAGTTAGGTTTTTTTGGAGTTGTAGTATAAACTCTTGTACAAACACCTCTTCTTTGAGGACATTTGTCTAGTGCTGGTGATTTTGATTTTTTAATCACCTTTTTTCTCTCTTTTCTAATCAACTGATTAATAGTAGGCACTGTAATTTCCTTTCTTTTTTGTATTTAAACACCAAAAATAGGCATTTAAGGTGGCGATTATATAAAAGAATTACTTTTGTTTTGCTTAAAAAAAATCTATTATAAAAATTAATCTTTATATAAATACTGCCGATATATACAATATATAAAGAAAATAGGAGAAAACAGTGGAAAAATACCGACTAGTAACAAGAAGTGATATGGATGGTTTGATTTGTGCAGTACTGTTAAAACATCTTAATATGATAGATGATATAAAATTCGTTCATCCAAAAGATATGCAAGATGGTGTTATAGAGGTTAATAACAAAGATATAGTTACAAATCTACCATATAATGAAAAAGCTTACATTGTTTTTGATCATCATTTAAGTGAAACTTTAAGAAATGACATAAAAGATAATCATATCATAGATCCAGATGCACCATCAGCTGCTGAAGTTATTTATCAATATTATGGAGGAGACGATGCATTTCCTAAAAAGTTTCGTCCAATGATGGATGCTGCAAACAAAGCTGATTCTGCTGATTTTACAATAGATGAAATACTAGATCCTCAAGATTGGGTACTTTTAAGCTTTATAATGGATGCTAGAACTGGACTTGGAAGATTTAGAAACTTTAGAGTTTCAAATTATCAACTTATGATGGATTTGATTGATTACTGTTTAGATCATGAAATAAATGATATTATGAAACAACCCGATGTAGTAGAAAGAGTTGCTTTATATAACCACTATAAAAATGACTTTATAGATCAACTTAGAAAGTGTTCAACTCTTCATAATGAAATAGTAGTACTTGATTTAACAAATGAAGAGATTATATATCCAGGAAATAGATTTATGATATATGCTCTTTATCCTGAAGCTGAAATATCTATACATAAAATTTGGGGATTTCAAAAACGAAATATTGTGTATGCAGTAGGAAAATCCATCATAAACAAAAACTCTATATTTAATATAGGAAAATTAATGCTAGAATTTGAGGGTGGTGGACATAAAAATGCAGGTACTTGTCAAGTTCCTATAAAAGAATCAGATAGAGTTTTAAGTGATATAATTGCTACAATACAAAGTGAAGAGTTAGTTAGCTAACTCCTTCTCTTTACTATATAAAAATTTATCGAATAAGTTTAAAAGTATTGCAAGAATTTAAATTTCCAGAATTAAATCCTCTATAAAACCAATTCATTCTTTGTTTACTAGTTCCGTGAGTAAAACTATCAGGAACTGCATATCCTTGTGCATTTTTTTGCAAAGTATCATCACCTATTTGCTCGGCAGCATTTAGTGCTTCTTGTATATCACCTTTTTGTAACACATGATGAAGCTGTTCATCATATTTTGCCCAAACTCCTGCAAAACAATCAGCTTGAAGTTCAGTTTTAACAGAGAGTGCATTTGCTGCTTTTTTACTTAACATTCTCTCTTTTTTATGAACTTGTGGAAGTATTCCTAAAAGATTTTGGACATGATGACCTACTTCATGAGCTATAACATAAGCTTCCGCAAAATCACCACTAGCATGAAATTTTTGTCTAAGTTCATCAAAAAATCCAAGGTCAAGATATACTTTTTGATCAACTGGACAATAAAAAGGCCCCATAGCACTACTTGCTCCACCACATCCACTTGTAGTAGAACCTCTATACATAACTAAGACTGGTTTTTTATATTTTACACCATATTTTGGAAGAACTGCAGACCAAACATCCTCAGTATCTTTTAAAACAACAGAAACAAACTTTGCATTTCTTTGCTCATCTTTACTGATATGAGAAGATGAAGAAGTAGTAGTTGATGATATTGAGTTTGAAAGTACAGAGTTTAAAACTGCACCCATATCTCCACCACTCATAACATAAGTAATAACAGCAGCTATTAGGATACCTCCTATACCACCTACTTTTTTAACACTACTTGATGTTCTTCTATCATCTATATTATTACTTCCTTCTCTATCTTCCCATCTCATAGCTTTTCCTTCCTTACTCTACTTCTTCTTTAAATTTAACACTTTGACCTTTGTAAAGTCCTGTCCCAACAGGTATCATCCTTCCTAAAATAACATTTTCTTTTAAATTTTCTAAGTAATCAAACTTAGCAGCTATAGAAGCTTCTGTTAAAACTTTAGTTGTTTCTTGAAAAGATGCAGCAGATATAATACTATCTGCACTAATAGCAGCTCGTGTAACACCAAGAAGTGTAGGTTCAGCAATAGCTGGTTCACCACCCATTTTAACAATCTTTTCATTCTCAGCTCTTAATCTTATTTTTGAAACTAAATCACCTGCTATAAAATTTGTATCTCCACTATCAACTATTTTAACTTGTCTCAACATTTGAGAAATAATAATCTCAATGTGCTTATCAGCAATAGCAACACCTTGGCTTCTATATACTTGTTGGATTTCACTTACCATATAGTAGTGAAGTGCCTTTTCACCTAAAATTTTTAAAATATCGTGACTACTTGTTTCACCATCAGTTAATTTTTCACCAACTTGAACCCACTCACCAGCATGAACTAAGATTTGTCTATTTTTATCTATCAAATACTCCTTAGAATCCATCCCCTCACTATCTATTATGATTCTTTCTTTCCCTCTTAAAGGTTTACCAAATCTAACAACACCTGCCATTTCAGATATAACAGCCGGTGATTTTGGACGACGAGCTTCAAAAAGTTCACTAACTCTAGGAAGACCACCAGTAATATCTTGACTTCTAGCAATACCTTTTGGAGTTTTAGCTAATAAATCAGCTACTTTTACTTCTTGACCATTTTCTACATAGATAGAAGTTTTAGGATCAAGATGATATCTTTTTATCTCACCTGATTTAGTTGCCAATATAATAGTTGGTTTTACTCCAGCAGGAATATACTCATTTATCATTAATCTTTTTTGACCACTCATCTCATCTACTTGTTCAACAGCACTTATTCCAGCTTCTATATCCTCAAAAGTAACAACACCCTCTTCTTCAGCTATAATTGGAGTAGCATAAGGATCCCATTCAGCTATAACTTTTTGCTCACTTGTTTTTGGATGAGCTATGATAGTTCCAGAGTTTACTTTAGAATCATCATCAAAATTGACAATACTACCTCTTGGTATATAATATCTTCTAGCCTCTCTATCACTATCATCAACTATGATTGCAAAAAGTCCTTTTTCTACTACTTCATATCCAGATTTTATATCTGGATGTCTCTCAAGATAATCACCTCTTAACTCATAGTATTTTATAATTCCTTCTGTTTTAGTAGAAATATTTGAAACTATTGGTTCTCCATCTTCTATGAAAAATTTACTTCCATAAGGTATCCTATTTGGAACATTCCAAGCCTCTTTAATAACTTCAACAATACTCTCATTTACTTCTATCTCTACTCCACTACTGTGAGGAAGATAAAACTTACCATCAACTTTTCCACTGATTCCTGCTAACTCATTTGGTCTAGCTATATCACTTTTTCTTAAAACAAATTTAGCCTCTTCTTCACCATTTTTAACACTTATTACAACCTCTTCATGAGCAGAGTCAATACTAAGTTTTCCACTAAAAGGTGCTTTAATTTTTGGTTCAACTAAAAGTACAGCAGCATTTCTTCTGTTTGCTACTATTTTTTCACCATTTCTATTTTCATAAGTTTGCAAGTTATAAAATCTTATAAATCCCTCTTTATTAGCAACTATTTGATTATCTGCTTGTTCAGTAGAAGCAGTACCTCCGATGTGAAAAGTTCTTAGAGTTAGCTGAGTACCAGGTTCACCAATAGATTGAGCTGAAACAACACCAACTGCTTCACCTTTTTTAACAATTTTACCTTTTCCAAGATTTAAACCATAACATTTAGCACAAACTCCACGATCTGATTTACAAGTAATAGGAGTTCTAATAACAACTGATTTTATGTTTGCATCAGCTACTGCTTTAGCATTCTCTTCACTTATTAATGTTCCCTCAACAAATAAAACTTCATTTGTTATAGGATCTATAATATTTTCAGCAATAACTCTACCTACTATTCTATCTTCTATATTTTCTACTAACTCACCATTTGCACTAATCTCAGTAACTTCAATACCTTCATGAGTACCACAATCATCTTCTGCTACTTTTACATTTTGACTAACATCAACTAATTTTCTTGTCAAATATCCTGCATTTGCAGTTTTTAGTGCAGTATCAGCAAGACCTTTTCTAGCTCCGTGAGTAGATATAAAATACTCTAACACATTTAATCCCTCTCTAAAGTTAGAGATAATAGGAGTTTCAATAATACTACCATCTGGTTTAGCCATAAGTCCCCTCATACCAGCAAGTTGTCTAATCTGAGCTGCACTACCCCTAGCTCCAGAATCCGCCATCATATAGATAGAATTAAAACCATCTTTATCATTTTCCATAAGCTTGATCATCTCTCCAGCAAGACGGTTATTAGTATCAGTCCAAATATCTACTATTTTATTATATCTTTCAAGTTCAGTTAAAAGTCCACTTTGAGCTTGTTGTTGGATAGTTCTAACTTTTTGTTTAGCCTCTTCTATCAGTTTTTCTTTATTTTTTGGAACATTAATATCATCTATCGAAATAGATATCCCTGCATCTGTTGAGTATTTGTATCCCAAATCCTTCAAACTATCAAGTACTTCTGCTGTATCATGGGTATCAGCTATCTTATAAACATAATCAACAAGATTTCCGATATCTTTTTTCTTTAAAACTCTATTCCATAAATCTTCTGGTACAAAATCAGGCAGTATTGATTTAACTATCATTCTTCCAGCAGTTGTAAAAACAGTTTTATTATTTATCAAAGTTTTTATTCTAGTTTGGTAAGTAACTATACCTTGATCTAGTGCCATCATAATTTCATTTGTAGAAGCAAAAAGTTTATTTTCTCCCTTTTCACCCTCTTTCTCTTTACTTAGATAATAAAGTCCCAAAACCATATCTTGTGATGGTACAGCTATCGCTTTACCTGAAGCTGGAAGAAGAATATTGTTAGATGAAAGCATCAAAATCTTAGCTTCAGTAATAGCTTCAGTTGATAAAGGTACATGAACGGCCATTTGATCCCCATCAAAGTCAGCATTAAAAGCAGAACAAACGAGTGGATGCAATTGTATAGCTTTACCCTCTATAAGTACTGGATGAAAAGCTTGAATTGAAAGCTTATGAAGTGTTGGAGCACGGTTAAGCATAATAGGATAATTATCAACTACTTCTTGCAAACACTCCCAAACTTCATTTGTTTTTTGTTCTATCATTCTCTTTGCTTGTTTGATAGTAGTTGTGTAACCTTTTTCTTCAAGTTTTGCAAAAAGATGTGGTTTAAAAAGTTCCAATGCCATAGTTTTTGGTAATCCACATTGATCCATTCTAAG
Source organism: Campylobacterales bacterium (assembly GCA_027055005.1). Taxonomy (GTDB): domain Bacteria; phylum Campylobacterota; class Campylobacteria; order Campylobacterales; family QNZT01; genus SZUA-1377. The sequence goes on along the minus strand of JALUNR010000026.1, from coordinate 38,613 downwards.
GTTTGGTCCAACTACGATAACACTTCTTCCACTAAAGTCAACCCTTTTACCAAGAAGATTTTGTCTAAATCTACCTTGCTTACCTTTTATAATCTCACTTAAAGATTTTAAAGGTCTTTTATTTGCACCTTTTACTGCATTTGCTCGTCTACCATTATCAAAAAGAGCATCTACTGATTCTTGTAGCATTCTCTTTTCATTTCGTATGATTATTTCTGGTGCATCGAGGTCTACAAGTCTTTTAAGCCTTGAGTTTCTATTTATTACTCTTCTATATAAATCATTTACATCACTAACAGCAAATTTTCCTCCATCAAGAGCAACTAAAGGTCTAAGATCTGGAGGAAGTACTGGTAAAACTGTTATCATCATCCATTCTGGTCTATTGCCACTATTTACAAATGATTCTACAATTTTAAGTCTTTTTACTATTTGCTTCTTTTTAGCTTCACTCTTAGTTGTTTCCATATCCTCTTTCAAAGAGATCAAAGTACCTATTAAGTCAAAATCTTCTAAAAGAGCTTTTATAGTTTCACCACCCATTCCAGCTTTAAATCCACTCTCAGCAAATCTTTGATTTAAAGAGTTATATTGCTCTTCATTTAATACATCATATTTATTTACTTTTTTGGTATTTTCATAGTCATAATATGCCTCTGCACTCTCGGTTACCATATATGCTTCATAGTAAAGTACTCTCTCTAAGTCTTTCATTTTTACTCCAAGCAAAGTACCTATTCTTGAAGGTAAAGAGTTTACATACCAAATATGAGCCACTGGGGTTACAAGTTCTATATGCCCCATTCTACTTCTTCTTACTTTACTAGTAGTTACTTCAACACCACATTTTTCACATTTGATACCTTTGTATCTCATCTTTTTGTATTTTCCACAAAGGCACTCATAATCTCTTACTGGTCCAAAGATTTTTGCACAAAAAAGTCCATCTCTCTCTGGTTTTAGAGTTCTATAATTTATAGTTTCAGGTTTTTTAACCTCACCATAACTCCAAGACAGCACTTTTTCAGGAGAAGCTAATTTCAGTCTAAATGCTTCAAAATCCTTTGGTCTATTTTCTTCACTAATCTCTATCGGAACTAAGTTCTTCACTCTCTTCTCCTTCTTCAAATATCTCTACATCAAGTGCTAATGCTTTTAGCTCATTTGTTAAAACAAAGAATGTTTCTGGTATTCCACTACTTGGAACATTCTCACCTTTTGTTATAGCTTTATATGCTGCAACTCTTCCATCTACATCATCTGATTTTATAGTAAGCATCTCTTTTAAAGTATGAGCTGCTCCATAAGCTTCCAATGCCCAAACTTCCATCTCTCCAAATCTTTGTCCACCAAACAGTGCTTTACCACCAACAGGTTGTTGGGTTACTAGTGAGTATGGTCCAGTACTTCTTGCATGAACTTTTTCATCAACTAAGTGATGAAGTTTAAGATAATGCATAATACCTATATTTACTCTTTCTTTCATCTTTTCACCAGTTCTACCATCATAAAGTTCTGTTTTACCATCACTATCTATCTTGGCTAATTCAAAAAGCTTTTTAAATTCTTCGTTATTTACACCTTCAAATATAGGAGTAGCAAATCTAACTCCCTTACTCCAATCTCTAGCATAATCTAGTAATTCTTCATCACTTAAATTTCCTATAAATTCTTCTGCATTTGAATATTTTGCAATTTTAGCAACTGATATCATTTTCTCTCTAAGATCACTTATCCACTCATCTCTTTTAGATTCATAGACTTCTTTTATTTGTTCACCTAATCTTCTTCCTACTAAGCCTAAGTGAACCTCTAAAATTTGCCCTATATTCATCCTTGAAGGAACTCCTAGTGGATTTAAAACTATATCAACAGTTTCACCACTTTCTAAATATGGCATATCAATTTCTGGAACTATATTTGACACAATACCTTTGTTACCGTGTCGTCCTGCCATCTTATCACCAACTTTTAGTTTTCTTTTAGTTGCTATATAAACTTTTACAAGTTTTGTAACACCACTTGGAAGTATGTCATCTTTTTCCAAAATAGAAAGTTTCTCTTCATGCTCTTCTCTTAGTCTCTTTTTCTCTTCTTGAAAATATGCTTTTAAATCATTATATTTATCTTGAACTTCTTTTGAATAATGAGTTAAGATTTTATTTAGTGCAAATCTATTTACTTTTTCAAACTCATCTTTTGAAACCATTTCACCTTTTTTATACATTGTACCATTTATTTCACAATCATCTTCAAGTTCTGAATTTGCAAGAAGTGAGTTTAATTTAAGTAATCCTTCACGATCTATCATAACAAGTTTGTCAAGATGATTTTTATCAAGTACTTCTCTCTCTTTTTCATAAGCTTCTATAGCTCTAGGATCTTTATCATAACCTTTTTTTGTAAAGATTTTTACATCAACTACAACACCTTCCATTGATTTTGGACAAACAAGTGATGAGTTTACAACATGACCTGCTTTTTCACCAAAAATAGCACGAAGAAGCCTTTCCTCAGGAGTTGGTTTAACTTCACCTTTAGGACTAACTTTACCAACAAGTATCATCCCACCTTTTACATATGAACCAACTTTTACTATACCACTATCATCGAGATGAAAAAGATTTTCCTCTTTTATATTAGGTATATCTTTAGTTATTTCCTCTGTTCCATCTTTTAACTCTCTAGCTTCTATCTCTTTTTCATAAATATGAACAGATGTAAAAGTATCATCTTTTATAAGTCTTTCATTTACAACAATAGCATCTTCATAGTTATATCCATTCCAAGGCATAAATGCAACCATTATATTCTTACCAATAGCAAGTTCACCTTTATCCATACTAGGTCCATCTGCTATAACTTCATTGTCAGCAACAATTTGACCTTGCTTTACAATAGGCTTTTGATTAAAAGATGTATTTTGGTTTGTTCTTAGATTTTTTTGTAATGGATAGTGGTCTATAAAAGATCCATTTTCATCTTCACCTAAAATATAAACATTTTTACTATCTACTTTTTCTACGACTCCACCTCTTTTAGCTTTTACACACTCCCAAGAATCCCTTGCAACAGTTTTTTCCATACCAGTTCCAACATAAGGAGCATCTGTCCAAAGCAAAGGAACAGCTTGTCGTTGCATATTTGAACCCATCAAAGCCCTATTTGCATCATCATGCTCTAAAAAAGGAATCAAACTTGCAGCAACTCCCATAACCATACCAGATGAAAGATCTATATAGTTAACTTTCTCTTTTTCAAGAAGTTTAATCTCTCCATCAACTCTTATCTCTATCAAATCTTCTACTATATTTCCATCTTCATCAACTTTTGTAGAAGCTGGAGCCATCACTTGTCCCTCTTCTTGAGTAGCAGTTAGATAAACTATTTCATCAGTTACTTTTGCATCTTTTACAACTCTATAAGGAGCTTCAATAAATCCTAAATCATTTACTTTTGCATAAGAAGAAAGAGTATTTATAAGACCAATATTTTGTCCCTCTGGAGTTTCAACTGGACAAATTCTTCCATAATGAGTAGGATGAACATCCCTAACCTCAAATCCAGCTCTCTCTTTTACTAGACCTCCTTCACCAAGAGCAGAAAGTCTTCTTTTATGAGTAACTTCACTTAGTGGATTTGTTTGGTCCATAAACTGTGATAACTGACCACTTGTAAAAAACTCTAAGATTGTATTTGTAATCATTTTAGAATTTATCAAATCATGTGGCATCAACTCATCAATAGAACCACTAATAGTAGTAAACTTATCTCTTATAGTCTTTTGCATTTTAACAAGCCCTGAGTGAAGTTCACCTGATAACAACTCACCTATTGCTCTTATTCTTCTATTTCCAAGGTGATCTCTATCATCTATTCTACCTTGTCCATTTTTTACTTTTATAAGATACTGTACTGTATTTATAATATCTTTGCTTGTTAGTACAGTTACAAAATCAGGAACATTTATTCCTAACTTATGGTTCATTTTCATCCTACCAACTTTAGTTAAGTCATATCTTTCAGGATTAAAAAATAAATCTTTTACAAAGACTTCAGCAGCCTCTTTAGTCACAGGTTCACCTGGTCGCATAACTTTATAGATTCTTATACATGCTAATGCATTTTCATCATCTATTTCTTCAGTCTGTTTTAAAATTTTCATATTTTCTTGATCAACTAAAAATGAATTGATAATACTCTCATCAACATTGTCAGCTAAATCATTTGCTATTTCAATAGTTTCTATTCCCATTTCAACTAAAGATGCAAGTTTTGTATCATCAAGCTGAGTTAATGACTCAAAAACAACTTCTCCACTTTCACTATCAATAATAGGAGTTGCTAAAAATCTATCGACTAAAACTTCCACAGGATACTCAATAAACTCCAATCCCTCTTCTTCTAATCCCAATGCTTTTTTCTTAGTAAGCCTTTTATCTTTTGCCAGTATTAAGTTTCCATCAGCATCTTTTAAATCATATTTTAATTTTCCTGCAAAATCTTCTTTGTTAAATTTAACTAAAAATTTATTATCTTTAATAAAAATCTCTTGTATTGGATAAAAAAGTTTTAATATATCTTGTTTTGAATATCCCAAAGCTCTAAAAAGTATTGTTACAGGAACTTTTCTTCTTTTGTTAATCCTAACATAAAGTATATCTTTTGCATCGTACTCAAAATAAAGCCAAGAACCACGATCTGGTATAATTTGAGCTGTATATAAAAGTTTATTTGATACAGTAGAACTCTCTTCCTCTTTAAATATAACACCACTACTTCTATGCAATTGATTTACAACAACTCTTTCTACTCCATTGATAATAAAAGAAGTTCTATCTGTCATAAGAGGTATATCTCTGATATAAAGATGTTGCTCTTTCATATCTTTCACACCAATTTTTTCACCAGTCTTTTCATTTCTTTCCCAAATTGTGAGCCTTATATTCATTTTTAAGAAAACTGAATAAGTAAGACTTCTATCTAAACACTCTCTTATAGTGTATTTTGGTTTTCCTATTTCACTTCCTAAATACTCTAGTGTTATTCTATTTTGTTCATCATGAATTGGGAAAATAGAGTTAAAAACTTTTTCAATACCACTTAAATGCTCTTTATTATTAACATCTAAAAAATCTTCATAACTTTTTTGCTGAAGTTGTAAAAGATTTGGTACACCTAATTTTATCGGATTTTTGGCAAAATCTACCCTAAGTCTGCTACCGGACTTTAAACTGTTTAACATATACTACCTCTGAAGAATTAATTTGCAAATTTTATTTGTGGAGCGACCACAATTATGGACATAACTTATTTATTAAAGATGCCCTTTGGATATAGGGATTTATATACCCTAGTGGAGTTTTTATCCAATATATTTTATTATATCTTATAAAAATAAAATATATTGCATAAAAACAATTAAAGGTAGGAAATCCCTACCTTTAAATTATTTAATTTCTGCTGTTGCTCCAGCTTCTTCTAATTGTTTTTTAGCTTCTTCAGCATCTTCTTTACTTACAGCTTCTTTTATAGTACTTGGAGTATCTTCTGTTGCAGCTTTAGCTTCTTTAAGTCCTAAACCAGTTAATGCTCTTACTGCTTTAATAACATTTATTTTTTTAGCTCCAGCATCTTTTAAGATTACATCAAACTCTGTTTTCTCTTCTTCAGCAGCTCCACCAGCAGCAGCTCCACCAGCTACAACAGTTGGTTGTGCTGATACACCAAATTTTTCTTCAAACTCTTTTACAAGCTCTGAAAGCTCTAAAACAGTAAGACCTGAGATATATTCTAAAACATCTTCTTTACTTATTGCCATATTATTTCCTTTTTTATTTTTATTTTTTAATTTCTAACTTATTAAGCACTCTCTTGCTCTAATTTATCTCTAAGATTATCAAGCCCAGTAACAAAATTTCTTGCTGGTGCTGTCCAAACAGATAGAAGCATACCAATAAGTTCATCACGACTTGGTAACTTAGCCATAGCATTGATAGTTTCTAATTCAACAGCTTTACCTTCTAATGCTCCAGATTTCATAACAAATTTTTCTTTGAATTTTTCTGCAGCTTTGTCAGCAACTTTACAAGTATTGATTTGATCTTTTCCCCAAACATAAATGTTTGTATTAATTAATTCCATATCATCAATACCAGCATTTTTCATAGCAAGATTAGCAAGTGAATTTTTTATAACTCTAACATTAACTTCATTGTCCAATGCTAGCTGTCTTACTTCCTCTAACTCTTGGCACTTGATACCAGTATATCCACATACCACAATAGCTTCAGAAGCTTTAAACTCTTCACTAAGCTCAGCTACAATGCTCTCTTTTTTAGCTCTTGTTAACATAATTTCCTCCTTTCCGACTTAATCGGTAGGGCACCACTCAAAAGAGAAAAGAAGTGAGGATACTTCTTTGGTATTTAAACTATTTAGCCCCTACTGTCTCAAGTACAAGATTACTTTTTATTTTTAAATTTTTATTTTATCTCTAACAATTCCAACGGATCCATAGCAATACCAGGACTCATTGTTAAAGAAATAGCTCCATGCTGAATATATCTTCCTTTTGCAGTTGATGGTTTATGCTTATTTATAGCTGTTACAAAAGTATCAAAGTTTGCTTTTATATCTTCAGCACTAAATGAAACTTTACCAATTCCTGCATGAATATTTCCATGTTTATCAACTCTAAAGTTTACTTGTCCACCTTTTGCATTTTTAACAGCAGTTGCTACATCCATAGTAACAGTTCCTGTTTTTGGATTTGGCATCAAACCTTTTGGTCCTAAAACTCGACCAACTCTACCAACAAGCCCCATCATATCTGGACTTGCTATAAGTACATCAAAATTAATATTTCCAGCTTGAATATCTTCAATAATTTCAGCTCCACCAGCTATATCAGCACCAGCTTCTTTTGCCTCATCCACTTTAGCACCTTTTGAAACTACTGCAACCCTTACAGTTTTTCCAGTACCTGCTGGAAGGACTACTGAACCTCTTATCATTTGATCAGCATGTCTTGGATCAACATTTAGTTTAAGAGAAACTTCAACAGTTTCATCAAATTTTGCTGATTTTAAATCTTTTACTAATTTTAGTGCTTCTTCTACACTATATTCTTTTGTTACATCTACTTTTTCTAATAATGCACTATATCTTTTAGATAATTTCTTTGCCATAAATTCTCTCCGCTTTTTTTTGCTACCACTTTAACCCGTGGTTATGGTTTTTTATAAATAAAATAAAGGGTTTACCCCTCTACTTCAACACCCATGCTTCTTGCACTACCAGCTATAATTTTAGCTGCTTGTTCTTTATCATTTGTATTTAAATCTTCTATTTTTTTCTCAACTATTTCTAAAACTTGCTCTTTAGTTAATTTTGCAATTTTATTTTTTAGTGGATTATCACTACCTTTTTTGATTCCCGCTGCTTTTTTGATCAAATCAGATGCAGGTGGTTGTTTAGTGATAAATGTAAAACTTCTATCTGCATAAACTGTTATGATAACTGGGATATTAAATCCAGCCATTGCTTTTGTTTTTTCATTGAATGCTTTACAAAACTCCATGATATTTACACCTTGTTGACCAAGTGCTGGACCAACTGGAGGTGATGGATTTGCGGCTCCTGCAGGAATTTGCAGTTTTATTTGACCTGTTACTTTTTTCGCCATATCTTTTCCTCTTTAATTTATATTATTTTTTCTACTTGAGAATATGTAATCTCAACTGGTGTACTTCTTCCAAAAATAGAAACATTTAGTTTTAAAGTCCCATGAACCATATCATATTCCTCTACAACACCTGTAAAGTTTGAAAATGGACCATCAGTTATCCTAACACTCTCACCAACATCAAAAGATATTTTTGGTTTTGGAGCTGCTTTGTTTTGAGCTTTCTCCAAAATAAGTGTAATATCCTTATCAGATAATGGAGTAGGTTTTTTACTCTCACCAATAAATCTACTTACTTTTGGAAGAGATTGAATTTTATGCCAGATATTCATATCAAGTACTAGATTTGCAAATACATATCCAGAATACAGACATCTTTGGCTTATTTTCTTCTCACCATTTTTAACTTCAATAACATCTTCTGTTGGAACTATTATCTCTTGAAGTTTATCTTCTTCTCCAAGTTGTGCAAAAATGTTTTCAATTGCATTTTTTACACTCATTTCACTTCCAGCATAAGTTTGAATTGCATACCATTTAAAATCAGACATTATTCAACCTAATTATAAAATATTAGATAATGATAAAGACATTATCCCATCTATTAAAGCTAAAAATAGTGATACAACAGTTACAACAATTATTACAGATATAAAGGCATTTCTAACTTGATCACGAGTCGGAAAAATAACCTTTCTTATCTCTATCTTCGCATCTTTTACACTCTCAAGTAACTTACTCATATTTCTTCCTATTTAGTGGCAGGGCAAGAGGGACTCGAACCCCCAACCATCGGATTTGGAATCCGGCGCTCTACCAATTGGAGCTATTGCCCTGTGGGTAACAGCTTGAAGAAAATCACTTGATTTTTCTTCCTAGCTGTCTCAAAAAAGATAGATTTTCAAAAAACCTAACTTTTTAGTTTTGTTTCTTTGTGAACAGTATGTTTTTTATCTCTTCTACAAAACTTTTTAAGAGTCATTTTTTCAGTATGAGTCTTATTATTTTTAGTTGTAGAGTAGTTTATATCACCACACTCTTCACATTTTAAACCTATTTTTACTGTCATATTTTTTCCTCTTTTAAAAGCAAGGAAATTTCCTTACTTTTATAACTTATGCTATTATTTTAGAAACAACACCAGCACCAACAGTTCTACCACCCTCACGGATAGCAAATCTAGTTCCCTCTTCCATAGCGATAGGTGCGATTAGTTCAACATTGATTTTTACATTATCACCTGGCATAACCATTTCAGTTCCCTCTGGAAGTGTGATTGAACCTGTAACATCTGTTGTTCTTACATAAAATTGTGGTCTATAATTGTTAAAAAATGGTGTATGTCTTCCACCCTCATCTTTACTTAATACATAAACCTCAGCCTCAAATTTAGTATGTGGAGTTATAGAACCTGGCTTACAAAGAACCATACCTCTTTCGATATCTTCTTTTTTAGTTCCTCTTAGAAGTATACCACAGTTATCACCTGCTTCACCTTGCTCCATCTCTTTTCTAAACATTTCAACACCAGTTACAGTTGTTTTTTGAGTGTCTTTTATACCAACGATTTCAACCTCTTCACCAACTTTGATAACACCTCTCTCGATTCTACCTGTTGCAACAGTTCCTCTTCCTGAGATTGAGAAAACATCTTCAACTGGCATCAAGAAATCTTTATCAGTATCTCTTTCTGGAGTTGGGATATATGCATCAACTTCATCCATAAGTTTAAGGATTTTTTCTCCCCATGCATCAACTTTACCCTCTTTAGCTTCTTCTAAAGCTTTAAGAGCTGATCCTGCAACTACAGGAGTATCATCACCTGGGAAGTCATACTCAGAAAGTAACTCTCTGATTTCCATTTCAACTAATTCTAGTAACTCTTCATCATCAACCATATCTTCTTTGTTCATGAAAACTACTATATAAGGTACACCAACTTGTCTTGAAAGTAATATATGCTCTCTAGTTTGTGGCATTGGTCCATCAGCCGCACTAACAACTAATATAGCACCATCCATTTGTGCAGCACCAGTAATCATATTTTTAACATAATCAGCATGCCCTGGACAATCAACATGAGCATAGTGTCTGTTATCTGTTTCATACTCGATATGAGAAGTAGCTATCGTAATACCTCTTTCTCTCTCTTCTGGTGCATTATCAATACCATCATAATCTTTTAGCTCACAAAGACCTTTAGTTGCTAGAACTGCAGAGATTGCTGCTGTAAGAGTTGTTTTACCATGATCAACATGACCAATAGTACCTATATTTACATGTGGCTTACTTCTTTCGAACTTTTCTTTTGCCATTGTATCCTCCGATTTAAATTTTATTTTTAACTTGTTTGTTAAAAGTTTTGGCCAAAACTTTTACTGGAGCTCATAGAGGGACTTGAACCCTCGACCTCTTCCTTACCAAGGAAGTGCTCTACCTCTGAGCTATATGAGCAATTTTTTTGCTCATACGACTTAATAACCATAATACAATACTTTATTAACCTGAATTTAAACTTTTATGAAGTGTTACTAACTACAATAATAACATTAACTATGTAGATATAACAGCTCCCAGTTCAAATGGAGCGGGAAACGAGACTCGAACTCGCGACCCTCAGCTTGGAAGGCTGACGCTCTAGCCAACTGAGCTATTCCCGCATATTTAGTGGTGGTGAGAGAAGGATTCGAACCTTCGAAGGTAAAAACCAGCAGATTTACAGTCTGCCCTCGTTGGCCACTTGAGTATCTCACCTTTTATTCCACCAGTATTTCTGGTCAAACACTGTATTAAAAAAAATGGAGCTGGTGAACGGACTTGAACCGCCGACCGCCTGATTACAAATCAGGTGCTCTACCAACTGAGCTACACCAGCATTTTAATCGGTTATCCGATAAATGAGCCGTGATTATATACAATTTTTTTTTATTTGTCAAGTAAAATCGTCACTTTTTTACAAAAATTTTATATTTTTTTTTGCTATACTCTCTAAATCCCTAAACAAAGGCATATTATGAAGATACTTTTTGCACCAAGCGAAGGAAAAATTAAAGGTGGAGAAGATGTATTTGATAAAAATTCTCTATTTTTCAATAAAAATCCAAGAGATAAAGTTTTAAATCTCTATAATGATTATTTAAATAATTCAACTTTGAACGAGTTAAGTAAACTTTTTGGACTAAAAAAAGAACATGAAATCATCCAAAATCAAAAAATAAATATTTTCAAAGAAAAAACTCTAAAAGCAATACAAAAATATGACGGTATTGCTTATGATTATCTTGATTATGCTTCACTGCCTTCTTATGCAAAGAATTTTATTGATAACAACCTTGTCATTTTCTCAAATCTATTTGGAATATTACTGGCAAAAGATCAAATTCCATATTATAGACTATCACAAGGAGCAAAAATAGGAGATTTTGATATAGCAAAGTTTTATAAACAAAATTTTTCTAATGAGCTAGATAAGTTTTTAGATGATGAGTTTATTATAGACCTTAGAGCAAAACACTACGAAAAATTTTACACAATAAAAAAAGAGCATATAACTTGTAAGTTTCTAAAAAATGGAAAAGTAGTAAGCCACTGGGCAAAAGCTTATAGAGGTCTTATTGCAAGAAAATTATCAAAAGTTCAACCAGACTCCGATGCAAAATTTGCAAATATAAATTTTAAAGGTTTAACAATAAAAGAAATAATAAAGAAAAAAAATCAAAAAGAATATGTGTATGAAATTAACTAATCATTATTTCATACACCCTTTTTATCCTATCCACAAACAAAGCGACACTAACATTTCTTCCCTCTCTTGCAAACTCTTTTTTATCCAAGAAAAGAAGCATTGTAGGAACTGAAAAGACATTGTAATTAGCTGCTATCTCTGGAGATACACTGCTATCCACAAAAACTTTTTTAATAAGTGGAAAATTTTTATCAAACTCATTTATTATCTTTGGTTTTAGTGCTTGACAAACATTGCAAGTTGGAGTTGAAAAGTAAAGTAGTACTCCAAGCTCACTATCTATCAGTTTTTTTACATTATCTAAACTATTAACTTCTATCATGTTTTTATCTTAGATTTTATTTTAGGTATTGTTATGTAAAGTTTTTTATTTTTATACTCACTTTTTATTTTTTCAACAAGCCCATCTTTTGGAAGACTCAAAACTATACTTCTTTGGCTTTGTTTTTTAATAACACTATTTTCACTTTTCTTTTCATCTTTTGAAGTTATATCTATATATAAAAATCCATTTTTTGCATCTATATTCACACGAGAGTGTTCACTATCAATATCAATTGTATAACTATAAAATTCTCCATTATCCTTAAAAGTTTTAAATTCTCCAACTCCAAGCTCTTTTATCAAATCATTAAAAATATTTCCATTGTCATTATCCATACTTTTAACTTGCTTTTGAAGTTCAGTTATAGCTTGATTTAATCCTTTTTTAAACTCAATTACACTTTTATTAATTCCCTCTTTTACTTCTTTATTCCCAAATATATCCTTGAAAATCTTTTGAAAATCTTTTTTTACTACTTTATCCAAAGTTTTATTTTTATCCGATTGTATAAGATTTGTTTTATTTTCTACCTTATCTATATGTATAGTAACTTCAGGTTCATTTTGTTTCTTTACGATTTCTTTTTTAAGCTCTCTCATTTGAAAAGCTTGATAACCTACAACTCCCATCAAAACTACAACTACTATGTATATTATTTTATTCATTTTAACCAAATTCCTCCATCTTTAAGTTCTATTTGATTTGTATTTAAAAGATTTGTCAAACTAGCCTTAAAAGCTTTTTTACTCATACCAAAATACTTTTTTATTATATCAGCATCAGATTTATAGTTAACTAACAAAAATCCTTTATTTTCCTTTAAAATCTCTACTACCTTTTGAGTATTTAAATCTACTTTATTTTTTCCCATAGGATTTATAGATATATCAAGTTTTCCATCATCTCTCACTTTTTTAACATATCCTTTTAACCTATCCCCTACTTTTAGAGGTGAAAAGATTTCATTTTCATAAACAAGCCCCTCAAAAGTATTATTTACTATCACTTTAAATCCTAAAGGAGTTTTAGCAATTACTAGCAAATCCACTTGTTTCAAATGCTTTGCATGGCTAACTTCTTTATCCAAATACCTATGTATCCGCATATCACAAACAAGTCTATCACTATCTATATCTAAACTTAAAGCAAAAAGATAGCTCTGCCCTACTTTTAAGTTTCCTTTTTGCATCTTTTTAGGAACTAACACATGCTTTAAAAGTCCAATATCAACAAAAACTCCAAAATCAGTCTTATCAACTACTTCTAAAAAAGCAAACTCTCCAACACAAAGTTTAGGAATCTCACTAGTAGCGATAAGTCTATCTTCACTATCACGATAAACAAAAACTTTTACCTCATTTCCTATCATCATTTCATCTTTTACATAGACACTAGGAAGTAAAACATCACTTTCATCTTCACTTATAAGATAGTATCCGTGAGAACTATCCCTATCTATCAAAAGAGTATTATACTCTCCAACTTTTATATTTTTATTCAAACTTTTTACCCTTATGCTTTGCTTTTCCAAAGTTTTTTACTCTTTTTACTTTTTGAAGTTGATTTGCCTTATGCTGTATTACTTTTTGTATCTCATCACAATCTAACTCTCCAAAAGGTAGATTTGCACAAAATTCTACAAACTTTTCTAACTCTTTAAAATAATCACTATTTAACATAACCTTTTTTATTTCTTCAAAAGGCTTAAATATTTTATCTACATACTCAGCAAATTCATCTTTACTAAACCCTTTATTAGAAACATATCTAACTATTCGATTTAAAAATCGCTCTAACTCTCTTGTATATTTAACTCTTTCATATTTTTCTATCTGTTTTTTTGTGTACACTATTTAAACATCTCTCAAAATTTCAGTTATTACATTAACCAGCATAAGTTTTATATTTATCTTTTCATCTTTTGTCATATCACTTGTAAAGATCAAATCATTAACCTCTCTATTTTGGATAAAACTATTTATATCTGCTTTACTAAAACTCAAAACTTTACCTCCACTTTCAAGCTCCACCCAAATAGAATTATCTTCATTATTCTGCTTAAATCTTAATTTCATAAACTTCTAACCTTGTAAAATCTAAAAACCTCTATTTTTCTAAAGGTCTAATATATATAATGTAATATACAACAAATCGCTTAAGGAAAAAAATGAACTTAGAAACTATGGATAAGACTTATGTACTAAATACTTATGCAAGAAACTATACAAACTTTAAAAGTGGGGAAAATGCTACTCTTTTTGATGATAAGAAACAAGACTATATAGACTTTACATCAGGTATTGGAGTAGTAAGTGTAGGTCATGGAAACAAACAAATAGCAAATGCTATTTGTGAACAAGCAAAAAATATACTTCATATCTCAAATCTTTATCTGATAGAACCTCAAGCTTTACTAGCTAAAAAAATAGTAGAATTAAGTAAACTTGATGCAGGAGTATTTTTTGCAAACAGTGGCGCAGAGGCAAATGAGGGGGCTATAAAGATAGCTAGAAAATATGGGGAAGTTGATGGAGAAATAAAAAGATATAAAATCATAACTCTAAAACACTCTTTTCATGGAAGAACTATATCAACTCTAAAAGCAACTGGACAAGAATCTATGCACAACTACTTTGGTCCATTTCCAGATGGATTTGTCTATGCTGATGATATAGATAAAATAGAATCTTTGCTAGATGAACATACAGTAGCAGTCATGATAGAGCTAGTTCAAGGAGAGGGAGGAGTTGAACCACTGGATAAAGAGAGAGTACAAAACTTAGCAAAACTATTAAAACAAAAAGATATACTTTTAATAGTTGATGAAGTTCAAACAGGAGTTTACAGAACTGGAGAGTTTTTAGCTTCAAATCTTTATAAGATAAAACCAGATATTGTAACCTTAGCAAAAGGACTGGGTGGAGGAGTACCGATAGGAGCAGTTTTAACAACTAAAAAAGATGTTTTAAAAACAGGAGATCACGGAAGTACTTTTGGTGGAAATTATCTTGTAACGAGAGCTTCTTTGGAAGTTTTAAATATCTTAGAAAAAGAGGATACAAGAACAACAACTAACTATTTTAGCCAAAAACTATCAACTTTTTTAAAATATGATTTTGTAGAAAAAGAGGTGGGATTAGGACTTATGAGAGGACTAAGGATAAAAGATGCAACTACTCTAACAAAAATCATAAATGAGTGCTTCAACCACAGGGTTTTAGTTTTGAAAGCTGGAAGAAATACACTAAGATTTTTACCACCACTAACTATAACAAAAAACGAGATAGATAAAGGATTTGAGAGAGTTGAAAAAGCTTTTAATACTATCTCTTAGTATATTATCTCTCTTTGGAACAGGATTTGACTACTTAAACCAAGAAAATCAAGGAGAGTTAAATATCCAAAAAGAGATAAACTCTCTCTCTTCAAAGAACTTAAAATTAAACTGGATAGAACCTATAATAGCTTCTTATTCATATACAAAAAATAATCAAGCTAATATATGGAAAAAAACAAAATACTTTAGAGTAAGTTTAAATCAACCTATATTTAAAAGTGGAGGTATTTACTTTGCTATAAAATATGCAACTGCAAATAAAAAATTTAAAATTCTTGCTACAACACTGCAACAAAATACACTTATAATAAGACTCTATGATTTAACCCTAAATCTAAAAAAACTTGATATTCAAATAAAACAGATAAAACTAAACATAAAAAATGCAGATTTAGAGATAAAAATAAAAAAAGATAGATTTTTAAGTGGAGATGATGATATAAGTTTTTTAAATAAAGCAATGCTTAATAAAAACAACCTTTTACTAAAATTAAATAACTTAAAAACAAAACATAAAGAGTTAGAAAATAACTTTAAAAATATTTCAAACTACTCTTATAAAACTATTTTTCTACCAAAACTAACTTTAATAAGTAAAAAAGAATTTTTAATAAAAAACCTTGAACTAAAAAAAGAGATTCAAAACTTACATCAAAAAAATCAATTAAAAAATATGACTATATCAAACTATTTAGCAACTATTTCATTAGTAGCAGATTATAATTATATAAAAACAAAACTAGAACACTCTCCTTGGAAGAAAAATAGATACAAAAACTATGGAGTTACTATATCTATACCTTTTTCACTAAATGAAACAAGAGATATAGAGATAAAAAAACTTGAAGTTTTAAAAGAAAAACTTTCTCTTAAACAAAAGCAAAGAGATCTAAAAAGCGAATATATAAATATTTATCAAACTGAGCAAAACTTACAAAATAAGCTCAAAATATTAAAACAAAATATAAAATTATACAATTCCCTAATAAAAATAGTAAAAGGAGAGGTCGATGCAGGTGATAAAACAAGAGAAGATTTGCAAACTATAAAAAATTCTAAAAAATCACTTCTTTATGATTTAACCCAAACTAAGTATGATATACAAATAAATTTACTAAAATTATTTGAAAAAATGGAGATGCATGAGATTTAGCAAATATATGAATGAGTGGCTATATGGAAAAGATGGCTATTATACAAAATATATAACAATAGGAAAAGAAGGAGATTTTTATACTGCTGTTAGCTCTTCTATGTTTTTTGGGGGAAGTATAGCAAATAGATTTATCAAAGTTTTTGATGAAGGCTATCTAAGTAAAAAAACAACTATTGTTGAAATAGGTGCACATAAAGGTTATATGTTAGCTGATATTGTTCAGTTTATCTATACACTAAGACCTAAACTCTTAAAAACTCTCTGCTTTGCTATCATAGAGCCACAAGAGGAAAATGCAAAAAAACAAATAGAGTATTTTAAAGACTGCTTTGGAAATAAAATAAAATTAGAACATTATAAAGATTTAGATGAAGTAACTATAAATGAAGCTTTTGTAGTAGCAAATGAAATCTTTGATGCCTTCCCTTGTGAAGTTATAAAAGATAATCAAATGCTATATATGGATGGACAAACTCCCTACTTTGATGATATGAGTGAAGATGTAAAAACTTTAACTAATAAATACAAAATAACAAGGGGAGAGTTAGGACTGGGCTACTATGATTTTGCCAAAAAGATGGCAAATGCTTTTAAAAAATATGAGTTTGTAACCTTTGATTATGGAGAAATGGCTCAAAGAAGAGATTTTTCTATAAGAATCTATCACAAACACAACACTTATCCATTTTTTGCACTTACAGATTTTGTAAAAGAGGAAGAGGAAAAACCAAAAGATGTAAGTTTAGACTCTCTTTTTAAGAAAAGTGATATAACTTATGATGTAAATTTTTCTTATCTTATTGGAGAATTTGAAAAAAGTGGTGCTAAAAAGCATGAGTTTCAAACTCAACTAGTCGCTTTAGTAGAGTTTGGGATAAGTGAACTACTTGAGCTTTTAGCAAGAAATACAGATCAAAATACATATGAAGCAGAATTAAACAGAGCAAAAACACTTATAAATCCTACATTTATGGGAGAAAGATTTAAGTGTGTTATTTTTAGAAAAAATAAGGACTACGATGCAACTAACAATAAATGGTGAGAAAAAAGAAGTAAAAGAACAAATAAAAGTTGGTGAATTACTTGATGAACTTAACATAAGAGATAAGACTATGGCTGTAGCAGTAGATATGCAAATTGTAAAAAAAGAAAATTGGGATGAAAAAGTGTTACAAAACTCTCAAAAGGTAGAATTTTTACAATTTGTAGGAGGAGGATGATAAAAAATTGATTTTTAAAATGTTATAATGATTATAATTTTTTAATTGGGAGATAAAGATGAAAATTTTTGGTATAATTGGGTTGTTTTTTCTGTTTTTTACAAGTTCACTCTTTTCTGAGGATTTGAAAGTAAAAATAACAAAAAATCTATCTAGTATAAAAGTAAAACATCTAGGTCAAGATGTAGAAGTAAAAAGGATTCAAGATCCTTATCATGTTTTAAGTGATGACTATACAAAAACTTCAAGAGCATGTCCTCCCTTTTGTATTCACCCTATGAAAGTAGAAAAAGATGTAAAAACTATTGGGGAAGTTGAACTAGTAAACTATATCAAAAACTATGTAAACAAAGGTACAGGAGTGATAATAGATGCAAGACTCCCAAGTTGGTATAATGTAGAGACTATTCCATCAGCTATAAATATCCCTTACAACCTAATAACTGAATCAGATGCTACAACAGTAAAAAATATTTTTAAAGTCTTAGGTGCAAAAGAAAATACAAATGGTTGGGATTTTTCAAAGGCAAAACTTTTGATAGTATTTTGTAATGGTCTTTGGGATGACCAATCAACAAGACTTATAAAAGGTCTTTTAAAAAATGGTTACCCAGCAAGTAAAATAGTATGGTATAGAGATGGTTTTCAAGGTTGGAAACTTCTAGGTCTAACTACTGTTATTATGGATGTAAAAGAGGTTAAATAAAACTTCTTTTACAGACTTACTCAATATTTTAAAAAATATTATTTTTGCTCTTTATTTATAGTTAAATCTTATATTAACTTGCTATTATAATATAAGATTTTATTATATGGAGTTAATATGAAAATATTATATAAGTTATCAATATCAACATTATTAGTTTTACTAAATCTTCAAGCAAAAGATATGAAGGTTAGAATTACTAAAGATATATCAAGTATTAAAGTAAAACATTTAGGTCAAATTATAGAGATAAAAAGGATCCAAGATCCCTATCATGAGTTAAGAGATGATTACACAAAAACATCTCGTCCATGTCCTCCCTTTTGTATTCATCCTATGAAAGCAGCCCCAAATATAAAAACAATAGGTGAAGTAGAACTTATGGGATATATCAAAAACTATGTAAATAAAGGCAAAGGAGTAATAATAGATGCAAGACTTCCAAACTGGTACAATGTAGAAACTATTCCATCAGCTATAAATATACCATATACTTTAGTAGAGAATGCAGATGAAATGATTTTTGAAGATATATTTGAAACACTTGGAGCTAAAAAAATTGGTAACAATTGGGATTTTACTAATGCAAAAACTCTTATCTGTTTTTGTAACGGTGTTTGGTGTGACCAATCTCCTAGATTTATAAAAGCTATGCTAAAAGGAGGATATCCAGCATCTAAAATGCTATATTATAGAGATGGTTTTCAAGGTTGGAAACTTTTAGGATTAACGACAGTTATCATGAAAGCAAAAGAGGTTAAATAACCTCTTTTCTAGTCTATATTTGTATAAACATTTTGCACATCATCGTCATCTTCTAACTTATCTATAAGTTTTTCTATATCCTCTAACTGCTCATCACTAAACTGTGTTGGAACATTTGGTATATATTTTAAAGATGATTTTTCTATATCAATGCCCATATCTTCTAAAGCTTTATTTAAACTTCCAAAACTTTCAAAATCTCCATAAACTATAACATGATTTCCCTCAATGTCAAGTTCATCAAGTCCAGCATCTATTAAGGTAAGCTCTAACTCTTCTATATCTAAATCATCACTTTTATTAAACTCAATAACACTCTTTCTAGTAAACATAAAATCAAGTGAACCAGTAGTTAAAACTTCTCCACCATTTTTGTTAAATATAGACTTCACATTTGCCACTGTTCTAGTGCTATTATCAGTTGCACACTCTACTATAATAAGTGCACCATGAGGAGCTTTTCCATCATATCTTATCTCTTTTATATCTATTCCATCTTTACCATTTGCTCTTTTTATAGCAGCTTCAATATTATCTTTAGGAAGATTTTGAGCCTTTGCAGTTGCTATTGTAGCTCTTAGTTTTGCATTCATTTCAGGATCACATCCACCCTCTTTTGCCGCCATTGTTATAGCTTTTGCCAATTTTGGGAAAACTTTTGACATTTTATCCCATCTTTTTTCTTTTGCAGCTCTTCTATATTCAAATGCTCTACCCATTTTACACCTTTTGTTAAAAATATGCAAAATTATAACAAACTTTAATAAAACTTTGTGTAAAGTAAATTTTAAGTATTTTTAAGATTTATATCTTTAAAAATATAATTTTTCAAAAAGGTAGAAGATACATGCAAATATATGTAGGTAATATGTCTTACGGGACAACAGAGGAAGGTTTAACAAGTTTATTTTCAGAATATGGAGATGTTGAAAGAGTTAAAATTATAACTGACAGAGAAACTGGAAGAGCTAAAGGTTTTGGTTTTATTACTATGAACAATGATAGTGAAGCAAACAAAGCTATAGAAGAGTTAAATGGTAAAGAATTTGAAGGTAGAGAGCTAAGAATAAACGAAGCAAAACCAAGAGAAGAAAGACCAAGAAGAGAGTTTAATAGTAGATATTAATCTTTTAAAGAAGTAAGATTTTCTTACTTCTTTTTAAAATAATAAAATCCCATCAAAGCCAGCATTATAGCTGTAGAAATCATACTTAAATAACCACTTTTTTCACTACTGTTTGTAATATTTAACTAAAAACCGTATCCAATTACAATAATAAAAAAATAATGGAACAAGTTTTGCTGCAAAATTTATAACTATAAAAAAGGAAGTTTTATGAAAATATTTTTACTACTTTTAACACTTATTTTCTCTTTAAATGCAACAACTATAAAAGACTTGGCAAATGTTGAAGGAGTTAGAGATAATCAACTTGTAGGATATGGTTTAGTTGTAGGACTTAATGGAACTGGAGATAGTTCAAGTTCTGAGTTTACTCGTCAAGCAATCTCAAGTATGTTAAAAAGTGTAAATGTAAAAGTCGATTCAAATAAAATCAAATCAAAAAATGTAGCTGCAGTAGTTGTTACGGCAACTCTTCCACCATTTTCAAGACATGGAGATAAAATAGATATAGAAATATCATCAATAGGAGATTCAAAATCAATAGCAGGAGGAACTTTACTTCTAACCCCTTTAAAGGCAGTAGATGGAGAAATATATGCCTTGGCTCAAGGTGAAATAAATAGTGGATACTCTCCAGACAAAAAAAATACTAAAAAATCCTCTGTTGCTAAGATTTATGGTGGAGCATTAGTAGAAAGAGAAGTTAGCTATGACCTTTATCATAAAACAACTATAAGATTATCTTTAAAAGAATCAAATTTTGATACATCCATAAAAGTACAAAAAGCAATAAATAAAAAATTTAGAAGAAGATTAGCAGTTGCCCTTGATCCTAGAACTATTGAACTTCATCGTCCACCTAACTTATCTATGGTAGAATTTTTAGCAAAAGTAAATGATATAAATATCAATTATAACCAAACAAATAAAGTTGTTATTGATGAAAAAACTGGAACAATAGTAGCTGGTATTGATGTAAAAATTCTTCCAGTAGTTATAACACACAATGATTTAACTTTAAAAATCGAACCAGCATCAATTTTTCCAAAAGAAAGTAAGTCAAAAAGGTTAATAGGAAAAAATTCAATGGTTGATTTAGATTCAAATACTATAAAAATAAAATCTGATAATATAACAGTTGCAAATGTAGCTAGAATCTTACAAAAAGTAGGTGCTAAGCCATCTGATGTTATAGAAATTTTACAAACTATAAAAAGAGCTGGTGGAATAACGGCTGATCTTAAGGTAATATAATGAAAATTGATAACTCACTAGCAATAAGTTCATTTAATAAAAATTTCAAAGTTGATACTTTAAATGATAAAAAATTGAAAGAATCAACCGACGCATTTGAAAGTTTTTTAGTAAAAAAAGTTTTAGATATTTCACTAAAACAAGAAAATTCTATCTTTGGAAAAGATGCTGGAGATAAAATCTATAACTCTATGTACAACGATACTATGAGTAAATCTTTAAGTGGTGGTTTCGGTTTTTCTAAGCTACTTTTTAACTTTCTAAAAGAACAACAAAATAGCTAAAAAGTCCTAAAGTTTGGGATTTTAATGCCGATATAGGTATATAATTAAATAAATAAAAAAAGGAAATTTATGATACAAACCTATATTAATAATGCTATTTTAGATATAAAAAAGCTATTAGAAATAACTTCTTTAGATATAGAGGATGCAAAAAATGCAAACCATGATAATATATCTGATAGAATAAATCAAAAAAATCATTTAACAGTGTCATTTGAAACAAATAAATCTCTTTTAAACGATGAGTTAGTAAAACTACCTGATTTGAATAATTCTCTAACAAATAAAGATAAAAAACTATTAGAAGAACTAAAAACAGTTTTAAAAGAATTGAAGGAAAAAAACAGAGAATATGCAAAATATGTAATAAAACTAAATGAATTTTATACATCTTTATTTGATGAAATGTTTGCCTTAGACAGAAAAGGTTATCAAATATCAAATGCAACCCCAGCGAATATATTAAGGATAAGTGCATAAAAATGGGTGTTTTTGATACTCTAAATATTGGTTATAGTGGTCTAAGTTCATCTCAATCTGCAATAAATACGACTAGCCATAATATAGCAAATATCAATACTCCAGGATACTCAAAACAAAGAGCAAATCAAGTAGTAAAACACCCACTTGATTATAAAACTCCAGGAAGTGTTGGTGCTGGTAGCCAAATATATGATATCAAAAGAGTTCATGATGAGTATCTTTACACAAGATCAAAAACAAGCCAATCAAATTTAGAATTTGCAAAACAAACAAATCAAACCTTAAAAGAAATAAGTGACTATTTTCCTGATCTTGAAAATAATGGGATAGCTAAAGATTTACAAGATTTTTTTGCCTCATGGAGTGATTTAAGTAAAGATCCAGACAACGATGCAATAAAAGTTGTAGTAGTAAATACAACAAAACAATTAAATTCACATATAAAAGATACTAATCAAAAGTTACAAGATGTTCAAAAGAAGTTAAACAATGAATTTAAGGATGGTATCCAAAAAGTAAATGACATAGCAAAACAAATCTCTGAAATAAATAAGAAAATAAATAAAATAGAAAATGTTAAACAAGGAAATGCAAATGATTTAAGAGATCAAAGAGATCAACTTGAACTAAATATGAATAAACTTTTAAATATCTCTGTTTATAAAGGAAATTTATCAGCAGATAAAAACAAAACCACCAGAACTGATATGGGAAATGATTATAACATCAATATAAATGGTTACAACATAGTTGATGGTACTACATATCACCCAATAACCATAAATACAAAAGACAAGTTTTATAAAGCCTCATATATGAGTCATGACAACAAAGAGATAGATTTTACAAATAAGATAAGAAGTGGAAAGCTTGGTGCTATTGTCAAACTAAGAGGAGATGGTATAGATTCAAAAGGCAATCCTACTAACTCAAAAATTCAAGGATATATCGATGATCTTGATAGTTTTTCTAAAGGTTTTGTGCAAAAAATAAACTCTATGTATGCTTCAAGTTCACAAACAAATATACATAGTGATATATATAGTATAAATAATAATACAAAACTTTTGGAAATAAATGATATTCATGAAGGTAACTTTAATGTAGTAGTTTATAACAATCAAGGAGATGTTGTAGCAAAAAGAGCTATTAACATAGATAAAAACACTATTTTAAAAGATACAGATACAACTAATACAAATACAATAGTTGCACAGATAAATGCAAATAAAGATGACAATGGAGACAATGATTCAACAAATGATTTAGATGATATTTATGAAGCAGATATGGTAAATCATACATTAGTTATAAAACAAAAAGATGGAGTTAGTGGATACCACATAGCAATAGAAGATAATAATACTAACTTTGCTGGGTACTCAGGTCTTCACAAAATATTAGATGGAGATAATTCAAAAAATATTGACTTACACCAAGATTTAAAAGACAATCCAGCAAATTTACAATCTTTCAAAGCTCCTGTGGATGGAAATAATGACTTTGCAAATGATATGGTTGAACTTCAATATCAAAATATAGATTTTAAAAGAAAAAATGGAGAAGTATTAAACCAAACAATAGAAGGATTTTATAGATTTGGAGTATCAAATATAGCAACCGATGCAACAAATGCAGGAATAAGCGAAAGTACAAACGAATCACTCAATAAAAGCATAAATAACCAACTAAAAGGAGTAGTTGGAGTAGATATGGACGAAGAACTCACCAATCTAATGAAATTTCAAACAGCATATCAAGCAAGTGCTAAAATCATAACAACAATAGACCAAATGTTAAATACACTACTTGGACTAAAACAATAAAGATAAAGTAGCAGAAGTAAAAACCTCTACTACTCTAACTGAAACTACTTAACAGCAGCCTCTTTTGCATCAACAACTACTGGAGCTGGAGCTGGTTTAACAACTACTGGAGCTGGTTTTTTAGCTTCACAACTTGTTGTTTGTGAACAACCTGAAACTAAAGCAGCGATTGACAATGCAACTAAACTAAGAATAACTTTTCTCATCTAACATCCTTTCAAAATTTTTCTACAAGATAATTATACATAAATTTCTTAGATTTTACATAAAATTTGGAGAAAAAATTACTTTTAAGTAAAATTTTTAAGTTTTTTTTACAATTTTACTCTATATGCACTAGAAAATGCCCACTGAAAATTATATCCTCCTAATTCTCCAGTAACATTTAAGCACTCTCCTATAAAAAAAAGATTTTTCTGTAGTTTACTTTGCATACTATTTGCATCTATTTCATCAGTATCTATTCCACCCTTTGTAACTTCAGCCTTACTATATCCAAAATCTCCAGCAGGTGCTAATTTATAGGCTTTTAATCTTTTTAACTTTTCTATTTCTTCACTATTTAACTCCTTTATAACTTTATCCTCTAAATCAATACTTTTTAAAAACTCTTTTATAAATCTCTTAGGAAATGCAAAATTTGAAGAAATCTGCTTTTGTTTGTATCTAAGTTTAAAATCAATATCTGGTAAAAAATCTATCTCTAAACTTCCTTTTTGCCAATAAAGTGAACTATTTAAAATAACTGGACCACTTATTCCTTTATGAGTAAACAAAAGATCATCAAAAAATTCTTTTTTACCTACTTTTAATTTTATTTTTAAACTAATCCCTGAAAGATTTTTCATCCAAAAATCAGCCCTTTGTAAAGTAAATCCAACTAATGCAGGTTTTAAAGTTACGATTTTATGACCAAAACTTTTAGCTATCTCAAAAGCTATATCACTACTTCCTAACTCCTTAAAACTAACTCCACCACTTGCAACAACTAATTTATTTGCTTTTATAAGACCTTTAGAACTCTTAACATAAAAACTATTATCACAAAAAGTAACATTTTCAACTCTGCATTTAAGCAAAATATTTTTAACTTTTTTTTCAAAAAATCTTATTATATCCATAGAAGAATTTTTACAAAAATATTGGTTTTTTTTCCTTATAACTAAATCAATTTTATTAAAATATTTCAAAACATCTTTATTTGAAAACTCACTAAGAATATCTTTTATAAATTCCTCATCCCCCAAATAATTCTTAAAACTCACTAACTTATTTGTAAGATTACATTTCCCACCACCACTAACTCTTATCTTTTTAGCTATTTTTTCATTTGCATCAACAACCAAAAGATTTTTACTCTGATGCAAACTAGCAAACATCAAACCACTTGCCCCTGCCCCAATAACTAAAATATCTACACTTATCAAGAAACTTTCTCCAAAAATTTTGTGAATTATATCCAAATATGCCGATATTACTAATACAACTATAAAAAATAACAAATAACAGGAGATCCAGATGAAAAATTTTCTAATACTTATATTTATAACAATAACTCTCATACTATCAGGTTGTGGTGGAGGTGGTAGTGAAAATAAAAAAACCAGCACTATCCCAACTAAAACTACATCCCAAAGTAATTATTCTAAAATAGACTCTACAAACTATATTGTTCCCAATACATCTGATAAACATATATCCACAAGAAGTATAAAATCAACAGGTTACCAAGCAACTTATAGAGCAGTTGATTCAAAAACAGTAGTAGAAACTCCAGAAAATGCAAATGGAGAGAGTGTAGAGTATAAAACTTTTCCTGACAAGATCCATGTAACTTTTAAAGATGCAAATAACAACCCAATCTACTCTTACGATATCAAAAAAAATATACAAATAGGCAAAAGTATAACAGTACAAGACTCAGCTTGTATTTTTATGAAAAAATTTCCACAAAAAGATCTTGATGGTACAACATATACAGATGTTATAGAAATAGACTGTGGAAAAAATAAAGGCTTTTATGCAAAAAACAAGGGATTAGTAGCTCAATATTAAAATTGCCCTAAAGCCATCAAAATTCCACATCCAAAAGCAAAGTGGAGGTTATATCCTCCTCTTTCACCTGCCACATCCAAAACCTCTCCACCAAAGTAAAGATTTTTTACCTTTTTTGACTCCAAAGTTTTTGAGTCAATCTCACGACTATCAATCCCACCAGCTATTATCTCAGCATACTTTTCATCTCTTAAAGAATCAACTTTTATTTTAAGATTTTTTATATTGTAAGCCAAGTCTTTGATACTCTTTTTATTTAAAACTCTACTCCTTGTTACTAAAGAAATCAACTTTTTAGGTATCACAGCCCCAAGCCAACTCTCATATCCTAAAATATCTTTTAACTTCAATCTCTTATCAAAGAGTAAAACTAAATCTTTATAAGAAATATCAGGCATCAAATCTATCTTTAAACTAACTTCATCTTTAGCTTGTGATATATAAAATGAGCTATCAAGCACGGCAAGTCCTGAAAGTCCATAATTTGTAAAAAGTAAATCACCTTTACTCTCATAAAGCTTTTTTTCTCCATCATAAACACTGATTTTTGAGTATATTTTCACTCCACTAGCTCGATGAACCAGCCTATCACTACACTCAATTTGCACTAAAGATGGATATATATCTATTATATTATGTCCAAACTTTTTAGCTATTTTATATCCTATATCAGTAACACCTACACTTTTATAAGCCGTACTTCCCGAACATACTATCAACTTATCAGCTTTTAGTTTTTTATCTTTTAACTCTACTAAAAAACTTTTTCCATTTTTATCCACATCTAAAACTTCACTATTTGCTAATAAAGTTACATTTAAACTTTTTAAGTGTTCCAAAAGAATTTCTACGACACTCCTTCCACTAAGAGAGAGTGGAAAAACTCTTCCATCTTCACCTATTTTAAACTCAATCCCCAAAGATGAAAAAAGTCTTTTTGCATCGTTAAATCCAAAATTATTTAAAACTGAATTTATAACTTCTTTATCACCTTTTAAATAATTTTTTAAAGATATATTTTCATTTGTTATATTGCATCGACCATTCCCGCTAACTATTATTTTCTTAGCAAAAGTAGGATTTTTTTCAACAATAGTTACATTTTTATTTTTTTTAGCCAAAAAAATCCCACAAACCAGCCCACAAGCTCCACCACCAACTATAACTATATCTTTTTTCAAAACTTTTTAACCTATTACAGCCAAAATATCTCCCTCATTTACATTATCTCCAACTTCAACTTCAACTGCTTTTATAACTCCATCTATACTAGCAACTACATCAAGTTCCATTTTCATAGCTTCTAAGATGATGATAGTATCTCCTTTTTTTACTACATCTCCCTCATTTAAAACAATTTTAAAAATACTACCACTCATTTGAGATAAAACTTTCTCACCACTCTTTGCACTAACTTTGGTTTTTACAAAAGTTTTAAAATTATCTTTTGGTTTAGGAGTATTAGAACTTCTTTTTACTATATCTAAAGTATGTTCCTTACCATCAAGCACCATGATATATTCACCCTCAATAGAAGCCGAACCATCAAGATTTTTAGTTGATTCATTTTTTCTAACATTAACTTCAGCTTCACCTTTTAAAAACTTTAAACCTTTATGACCACAAGAAGCTACTATAAAAATATTTTCTTCACTTTTTTCTAAATTATTTTCTTCTAACACTTTTTCAAAATTTGACATAGATTTTAAAGAATCACTATCAGCCAACTCTATGGCTGTTTTTGTAGTTGGTTCTAACTTCAACTTTTCACTGGATAGTTTTACTATCTTAGGATCTGGAGCAACTGGAGTTTTACCAAAATACCCCAAAACCATTTTTCCATATCCAGGAGCTATCTGCTTCCACTTCCCAAACATAACATTTGTATATGCTTGTTGCCAATAAAACTGACTAACAGGAGTAACAGAGGTTCCAAAACCACCCTTCTCTACTACTTCTCCCATAGCCTCTATAACTTCATCAAACCTATCAAATGTCCCCTCATCTCTCATCATTTGAGTATTTGCTGTAAGTGCTCCTCCAGGCATTGGTGAAAAAGGTATCATAACTGATACTTTTGTAGCTTCAGGAGGAATAAAATAATCTTTTAAACACTCTTTTAAAACTCTTTGATACTCTAAAATTTTCTTTTCATTTAATCCACCTAAATCATAAGAAGAACCCTTAGTAGCATGAAGCATAGTTAAAATATCAGGCTGACTAGTCCCCCCACTAACAGGTGAACAAGCCAAATCAATCCCATCAGCCCCAGCAGATAGTGCAGCTAAATAAGCACTTACACTACATCCTGCACTTTCATGAGTATGTAGTCTTATATGTATGTTTTCTGGTATAAACTCTCTTGCAGTTTTAATAGTTTCATATATTTTATTTGGATTTGCTGTTCCACTTGCATCTTTAAAACAAAGACTACTAAACTCTATACCAGCATCTAAAATATCTCTTAATACTTTCAAATAATATGAGCTATCATGAGCCCCTTTGCATTTAGGAGGTAAATCCATCATAGTTATAACTATCTCATGGTCTAAACCATTTTCAACTATACATTTTCCACTATATTTTAGATTATCTATATCATTTAAAGCATCAAAATTTCTAATAGTAGAAGCTCCATGCTTTTTAAAAAGCTTTGCATGAAGATTGATAAGCTCACTACTACCAGTTTCTAACATAACAGTGTTAACTCCACGAGATAAAGTTTGAAGATTTGCAGTAGGACCTACTATTTGCCTAAACTTATCCATCATATCGAAAGCATTTTCATTTAAATAAAAAAATAGACTCTGAAATCTAGCTCCTCCACCAAACTCAAAGTGACTAATCCCTGCCTCTTTAGCCGCATTTAATGCAGGGAAAAAATCCTCCATCAAAACTCTTCCACCAAATACAGACTGAAATCCATCTCTGAAAGTTGTATCCATCACATCTATAAGTCTTTTAGCCATTTGTGCCACCTTTAAATAACAATGGCTAGAATTGTACAAAAAAATAGATAATAATAGGCAAAAAATGGCACTGATAGATTTAATAAATGTTTCAAAAGCATACCAATCACAAAAGATTTTTACTGAAATTGACTTTCACATAGATGAGGGAGAGAGAATAGCAATCATAGGAAAAAATGGTGGAGGAAAATCAACCCTTATGCAAATCATAGATGGCAGCTTAGATTTTGATGAAGGAAGACGAGTTGTACAAAACAATTTAAAAATAGAAATGCTATCTCAAAATCCAACTTTTAAAGAAGATATCACAGTAAAACAAGCCATCGAAGAGGAATTAAAAGAACTAAAAGATGCAAAAAAAAGATATGACGAAATAAGTGAACTTTTAACAATTGACTTTGAAAACAAAGAGCTTTTAAGTGAGCATAGTAACCTATCTAACTTTTTAGATCATCATAATGCTTGGAGTTTAGAAGATAAAGTAAATAGAGTTTTAGAGCAATTTAGCTTAAAAGAGTATGAAAATAAAAAAGTATCACTTCTAAGTGGGGGCGAACAAAGAAGAGTTGCTCTTGGAGGATTGATACTAAAAAAACCTGATATTTTACTACTTGATGAACCTACAAATCACCTTGATGTTTATATGGTAGAATTCTTAGAAGAAATACTTTTAAAAGAAAAATTCACCCTACTATTTATATCTCATGATAGATATTTTTTAGACAATCTTGCTACCCAAAGTATAGAGATAGAGGATGAAAAGATAAGAAGTTTTAAAGGTGGATATAGTTCTTACATACAGCAAAAAGAAGAACTTTTAAAATCTATGCAAAAATCTCACGAAACCCTGCTAAAACACTTAAAAGCAGAAGAAGAGTGGTTACACCGAGGAGTTAGAGCAAGACTTAAAAGAAATGAAGGTCGAAAACAAAGAGTATTTGAACTAAGAGAGATGGCAAAGAAAAATCCATCTGCTATAAGAAAAATGAAATTAGAACTTGAAAGAGAACAAAAAAATTTCGATTCAAACAAAAATATAAATCGAAAAAAGATGCTATTTGAGATAGAACAAATCTCAAAATCATTAGGAAATAAACTTCTTATAAAAGACTTCTCTTTAAGAATCCTTCAGCAAGATAAAATAGCAATAGTTGGTAAAAATGGTACAGGGAAATCAACACTTTTAAAACTACTTTTAGGACAAATACAAGTTGATAGTGGAAAAATAAAAAAAGGTGATTTTAAAGTAGGATACTTTGACCAACACAGAGATATGCTTGATGATGATAAAAATTTAATTGAGATATTTTGCCCAAATGGCGGAGATAGAGTTGATGTTAAGGGAAAAAATATGCATGTTTATGGATACTTAAAAAACTTTCTCTTTCCAAAAGAACATCTTGATAAAAAGATAGGCATATTAAGTGGTGGAGAAAAAAACAGAGTTGCTCTTGCACTTTTATTTACAAAAAAATATGACTGCCTTATCTTAGATGAACCAACCAATGACCTTGATATAAACACTATAAATATACTAGAAGAATATCTTCAAAGCTTTGAAGGGGCCTTGCTTTTTGTATCTCATGATAGATACTTTGTTGACAAGATTGCTAAAAAACTACTTATTTTTAAAGGGAATGCCCTAGTAGAAGAGAGTTATCAAAGTTATAGCGAATATCTCGATATACAAAAAACGATGAATGAGTTAGAAAATTTTGAAAAAAATATAGACTCACAAAAACCAAAATCCACTAAATCTACAAATAGAGAGGTAAAACTAAGCTACAAAGATAAAAGAGATTATGAACTTCTTCCTCCACTTATAGAAGAACTTGAAAGCAAAATTGAGGAGTTAAATAAGTGTTTAGAAAATCCTGAGTGCTACCAAAAGAAAGGTTTAACAAACTTAAGCGAAGAATTACTCCAAATAGAAAAAGAGTATGAAGACAAAGTTGAAAGATTTTTAGAAATAGAAGAGTTAATAGAATCTATCAATAATCTTTAACTTTTATCTGTTTTTTTAACTTTTTTGTTACTTGATGATACTTTATTACACAAATTTTCGATTTTCATTTACTAAAAGTTAACCTTATTTACAAAAGTTAACTATAATTAATACAAAGGAGTTGATTATGTTTAAACTTTTTAAAGACACTTACAATGGTAAAAAATCTTTTGTCGATACAATGGTATTTTTTGGTATATTTGGTATCTCTTTTTTTATTATTTTATTATTTTCTTTAGCTAGCAAATATTCCTACTTTTTAGTAACTCATAAACCTCTTATATATACTCTTGTAGCACTTATAGCTAGTTATGCCATATTTTTAACGCTATCTCTCCACAGAAGTTCAAATAAAGATAAAAAACTTTCCCTAATAACAATAATCATAGAAATAATCATCCTAGCTATGCTAACATCTTACTTTGTAAAAACTGTTTACAATCCAAATAATATCTTTGAAAGCTCCATACTTTCACTAAACTCTAAACTTCCTGTTATGATAGATAAGGATACAAGATTTGAAAAAGTTTCTATTGAAAATGGAAATATATGCTACCACTACACAATGATAAACCAATACTCAAAAAATATAAACAAAGATCTTTTCACCCTTGTTACAGCAGATAAAATCCAAAGAGTTACTCCACTAAATAAAATAATACTAAATCTATCAAATAAGAAAAGAATAATATCCTATATCTTCAAAGATAAAGATGAAAACCTGATAACTAAAGTAGATATTAAGTAATTTTAGATAAAATGGCTCCTAATCCTCCGGTTACAATAAAATCACAATTTTTTTAATCACTGGTTTATATAGTTTTAATCTGGGGAAAATAACATAGGTATAATACCTTGACAAAAGAAGATGAATGAATTTTTCAGATTTTAACTTTAAAAAAGAGATTTTTAAAGCGATAGAAGATGCTGGTTTTAAAGAACCAAGCCCAGTACAAAAAGAAGCTATACCATTGGTATTAGAGGGGAAAGACCTTGTCGCACAAGCTCATACAGGAACAGGAAAAACGGCAGCATTTGGACTTCCTATTTTAAATATGTTAGAACTTAATGGCACAGTAGAAGCAGTAGTTATAGTTCCTACTCGTGAGTTAGCGATGCAAGTTAGTGATGAGATTTTTAAGTTTGGTAAAAACTTAAGGTTAAGTACAGCAACAGTTTATGGGGGTAGCTCATACCAAAGACAACTAAAGTTTATAGCAAAATCAAGTGTAATTGTAGCAACTCCAGGAAGATTGCTTGATCTACTTAGTAGTGGTAAAATAAATATCTCCCCAAAATATATGGTACTAGATGAAGCAGATGAAATGCTTGATATGGGATTTTTAGAAGATATAAAAGAAATATTTTCTCTCATAGAAGGAACCAGACAAACTCTAATGTTTTCTGCAACTATGCCTCATCAAATAAAAGAGTTAGCAAAAACTATTCTTTATAGACCAGAATTTGTAAGTATCACAAAAAGAGAAACTACAAATGAAAATATAAAACAAAATTTCTATGTTGTAGATGAGTGGGAAAGGACTGATGCTCTTATAAGACTCCTTGATTATAAAAACCCTACAAAAAGTATAATCTTTTGTAGAACAAAAAAAGAGGTAGATGAACTAAGTACAAAACTTAGCTCAAAAGGATATTCAGCAAAAGGACTTCATGGAGATATGGAACAAAGACAAAGAGAAGAAGTAATAAAAGCTTTTAAAAGAAGTGCTTTAGATACTTTAGTAGCTACTGATGTTGCTGCTCGTGGACTTGATGTAAGTGATGTAAGCCATGTTTTCAACTACCATATACCTTATGATAGTGAAAGCTATGTACATAGAATAGGAAGAACAGGAAGAGCTGGTAAAGTTGGTATGGCTATCTCTATAGTAACTCCAGCAGAATTTAAAAGCCTACAAAAAATCCAAAAAGATGTAGGAAGTTCATTAGAATCTAAAATTATCCCAACTATAAAAGATGTACAAGTTAAAAAAAGAAGTTCTTTACTAGAAACTCTAAAAAATCAAAAGATAAATGATATAGCAAGAGAGCTTATAGATGAACTAAAAACTGAATTTGTAGATGAAGATATAGCACTAAAGTTAGCATCTATGATGTATAGTGAAAATGATATAGATGGAAGTGACAGAATAGGTAAAACACCTAACGAAATCTCTCGTATTGCTGAGAGAGCTAAAAATGAAAGAAGCTCAAACGGTAGAAATAGAGGAAGAAATAATCGTGGAAGAGGAAGAAATAACAGAAATTCTAATAATTATGGTGCTTCAAGAGATGGTGGAAACAAGGATAGAAATAGAAACAAATCAAGAAATAACAGGAGAAGATAAATGGCAATAAAATCTATAAAAACAGTTGATGAATTTAAGATTTTTGTAAGTGAGGCTGAGAGTATTAAAGGATACAAAAAACCTATTGGTTTTGGCATAGCAAGAGTTGACAGAGGTCAAAAAAACTCTGATAAAATCCTACAAGCAACTTTTCCAGTAACCAACTGGAACGAAAATTTTGGTTCAGCAGCTGTATTTGTAGCAAGTTTGAAAAATTCTGGAATAGATGTTGATTTTAGTGGAAGCGAATTTATAACAAGTATCAATAAAGAATTTTTACAAAATGCCTTTAATGCTTTTGCACCATTTGCAGATGAAGCAGAGGGTAAAAAACATAAAAATATCCAAGTAGTAAAATCAATCCTTGAGCTATCAGAATCAGGTGTTGTAGCTATAGAAGAAGCTTTTAAAGTTATATTTGTTTTTGAAGACGATGCACCAAAAAGTGTAGAAAGTGTTTACCTAAAACTATATGCTCTTTCACTACAAAAAGCACCTCTTAGAAGCTTAAATTTAAATGGAGCTTTCGGACTACTTCACAATGTAGCTTGGAGTGGAAATATGCCAATAGAGCTTGATTGGTTGAGAGAAAACGAGATAGCTTTAAAAGTTGATGGTATGTATCCTGAAATCAGCTCGGTTGATAAATTCCCTAGATTTTTACAACACATCATTCCAGCAGATAACACAAGAATCTTAGATGCAAGCAAAGTTAGAATGGGAGCACAGCTTTCAGCTGGAACAACAGTTATGCCAGGAGCTAGTTACATCAACTTCAATGCAGGAACACAAGGGCCAGTTATGGTAGAGGGAAGAATAAGTTCATCTGCAATAGTAGGGAGTGGAAGTGATGTAGGTGGAGGAGCTAGTATCTTAGGAGTACTAAGTGGTACAGATGGGAATCCTATCACTATCGGAGAAAACACTCTACTTGGAGCTAACTCAGTAACTGGTCTTCCTCTAGGAGATGGTTGTATAGTTGATGCAGGTGTTACAATCTTAGCTGGAACAAAAGTAGTAATTGACACTGATGAATTTAACAAGATAAAAGAAGCAAATCCAAACTGGGATGCAACTGACACTGATATCTTTAAAGGAAAAACTTTAGCTGGACTAAATGGTATTCACTTTAGACAAGATAGCATAAGTGGAGAGATAAAAGCTTTTAGAAGCACTAGAGAAGTAAAACTAAACGAAGAACTTCACTAATATGAGCCCAGAAATAACTCAAATGATAGAAGCCCAGAGGGTTCTCTATCTAAAGAGTTTTATTACTATTTTTGGTATTAGCATATTTATACTTACTATTACTTATTTTAGAAGCAAAAACATTTTTCCTATATTTTTGAGTATTGCTTTATTTTTAAATCTAGGTAATTTTATATATTTAAACCAACAATACAAATCATTTGTTAAAAAAAAACTAATTCCTTCTTTAGAAATGGAGTACGATGCAAAGTATATAAACTCTCCATATCTAACGATAAAGCATATAAATAAACTTCATATTTTTTATCATAAAGTTACAGATATAAAATCACAAGGATATTTTAAAAATAATAAAAAAATCATAGAGTTTATAAAAATCCTCTCTATAAAACAAGACACTGAACAAAATGATATAGAAAATATTTTATTTAATGGAAAAGTAATAATAGAAGATGGAAATGACATCATTTTTAAAAGAAAAACTCCAGAGTATTTTGAAGCTGGAGAAAACATAAAATCTCCAAATCCAACTCCAGATGGAAAGAAATATACATTTATAGAGGGCGAAAAGTTATTTAAAAACTTAAACTTCCTTATCAAGTATAAGTAGTGCATCCCGATAAATTGGCTCATCTATAAAACCATATTTTTCACTCATAAATCCACTTATACCATTTTTTGAGTTCTCTTCAAAAAGCATAACTATCTCTTTAGCTTTGTTTATCTCTACTTCATCCACTCCAAAAATCCTATTTGCCACCTCAACCTGAGCTGGTCCCATACAAGCTTTACTTGTAAATCCCATCATTTTCTCTTTTTCACACCACTTTGTAAAAGTATCTATATCACGATAATCTTGGAACATAAAAGATACTGCATTTAACCCAGCGATTTTACAATCAACTAAAAACTTACTTAAAATATACTCAACAGTAGGATTATCTAAAGTTAGCAAAGATTGAGGAAGATTTAGTGAAGTTAAAAGATCAAGTATTCCTAGATTTGCAGTTGTAAATCTCTCATCTATCTTAAGCTCTTTAAGATTGGAAAAAGCCTCTTTTGTTTCAAGTGAAATATGAAGCTCTTTATCATCTTTCAAAATCCTCAAAGCCTCTTTTATATCATCTTTACTTTTTACTTTAGCAACTCTCACTGCATCAAATCTAAAACTATTTAAAAACTCTATCTCCTCTCTTCCACCCTCTTCCAAAGGATTTGTTCTAACTATCAAAAATGGTAAGTTATTTAAATTTTTAGATAAAAAATCAGCTATATTTATAAGAGCCTCTTTTTTTCTAGTAGGAGCAACTCCATCTTCAAGGTTTAGAGTTATAGAGTGAGCTTTTGAAGTAGGGATTTTTTCTAAGTGAGTTTTGTTTAGTGGATTTAGCATCATATTTGATGCCAAATCCTTATGAAAGTCAGGTTTCATGACTCTACATCATTCCACCCATACCTCCCATTCCACCCATATCAGGCATTGCAGGAGCTGCAGGTTTTTCCTCTTTTATATCACTAACTGTTGCTTCTGTTGTAAGAAGTAGGCTTGATACTGAGATTGCATTTTGCAAAGCTACTCTTTCTACTTTTAGTGGATCTATGATTCCCTCAGCAAACATATCTACATACTCACCACTAGCTGCATTAAAGCCATAGTTTGCATCATCACTCTTAGCAACTTCATTTGCGACTACACCAGCATCAAATCCAGCATTTTCTGCTATCTGTTTTATAGGAGCTTGGATAGCTCTTTTTACTATTTCATATCCTATTTTCTCATCACCATCTAACTCTAACTCAACTTTAGTTGCTGCTTTGATAAGTGCTGCACCACCACCGATAACAACACCCTCTTCTACTGCTGCTTTTGTAGCACTCAAGGCGTCATCAACTCTATCTTTTTTCTCTTTCATTTCAGTTTCAGTAGCAGCCCCTACTTTTATAACTGCTACACCACCAGCAAGTTTCGCTAGTCTTTCTTGTAGTTTTTCTTTATCATAGTCACTACTTGTCTCTTCGATTTGAGATTTGATTTGATTTACTCTTGCATCTATATTTGCTTTATCTCCTGCACCATCTACGATAGTAGTGTCATCTTTATCTATAACAACACTTCCAGCAGTTCCAAGATCATCTATAGTAGCACCTTCTAAAGTTTTACCAAGTTCTTCAGTGATAACTTCTCCTCCAGTTAAGATTGCTATATCTTCTAACATCGCTTTTCTTCTATCTCCAAAACCAGGAGCTTTTACTGCTGCTATATTTAGTACACCTCTTAGTTTGTTTAAAACTAGAGTAGTTAGTGCCTCTCCCTCTATATCCTCTGCAACTATCAAAAGAGGTCTTCCACTTTTTTGAACTCCCTCTAGGATAGGTAGTAAATCTTTTAGTGAAGTTATCTTTTTATCAGTTAAAAGGATATATGGATTATCCATCTCTACTGTCATTTTTTCACTATTTGTTACAAAGTATGGAGATACATAACCTCTATCAAACTGCATACCCTCAACAACTTCTAACTCATCATTGATACCTTTAGCCTCTTCAACAGTGATAACACCATCCTTACCAACTTTATCCATAGCTTCTGCTATTAAGTCACCTATTTTAGCATCAGAGTTTGCAGAAATGGTTGCAACTTGTGCTATCTCTTTTTTATCATTTACAGGTTTTGCACTATTTTTTAACTCTTCTATTATAGCTTCACCAGCCTTATCCATACCTCTTTTTACACTTATAGGATTAGCTCCAGCTGTAATATTTCTAAGTCCTTCTTTAAAGATTGAATTAGCTAGCACAGTTGCTGTTGTAGTACCATCCCCAGCTTCATCAGCAGTATTACTTGCAACTTCTTTAACAAGTCCAGCTCCCATATTTTCTATCGTATCATCAAGTTCTATCTCTCTAGCAACAGACACACCATCTTTTGTTATTTGTGGAGCACCAAAACTTTTTTGGATTAAAACATTTCTTCCTCTAGGTCCCATAGTAACTTTTACTGCATCACTTAACTTTTTTACACCATCATATAGTCTATTTCTAGCTTCATCTGAAAAATAAATCTCTTTTGCCATAATCTTCTCCTTATTTTAATATACCTAATACATCATCACAGTTCAAAACTAAAAACTCTTCACCCTCTACTGTTATTTCAGTACCTGAATACTTAGCAAATACTATTGTATCACCCTCTTTTAAATCACAATTATCATCCTCAGTGAGTTCTTTACTTACAGCTTTTACCTCTGCTTGTAATGGTTTTTCTTTTGCATTGTCTGGGATAATAATTCCAGAAGCAGTTTTTGCTTCTTCCTCTTTTGCTTTAACTAATAATCTTTGTCCTAATGGAATAAAATTCATAATTTTCTCCTTTCATCTCTAATATATTTTTATATGCAGGTGAATATTACTAAAAAAAACTTAATTTGTCAAGAGGTTTATAAAAAAAATTCACAAAACCTTAGTCAACTACACTAAATAGGCTTTACTACTACCATAATAACAATAATTATCATCAAAATAGTAGGTATTTCATTTATTACTCTAAAAAATTTTCCACTTTTTTTACATCTATCTTCAGATAACTCTTTTAAAAGCACTCCTAAATAAAAATGAAAAGCTATCATAAAAACCAGAGCAACAAGCTTTATCCAAAGCCAATAAGCACCTTCAAGCATAGCAGGATTTAAAACTATCATACTTCCACCACTTATAAGACTCGCCCAAAAAGCAGGAACTCCGATGAACTTATAAAGCTTTCTCTCTTGAATTTTGATAACATCTGTAAAACAAGCCCCATTTTGCTCATGCTCAACATGATAAACATAAAGACGAGGTTGATAAAAAAGCATCGCCATCCAAGATAAGACACTCATCACATGAAAAGCTAGTATATAGTTATAGTATTGCATAATTTTTCCTTGAAAATTTTAGAAGTATTTTAGCTAAGTATTGCTTGGAAAGTTTTATGGCAGAGAGGAAGGGATTGTGCTCGCTTTGCTGTGCGGTTTCGTTTCACTTCACCGAACACCTCTTATCAGGTTCTCATCCCTTCAAGGCTAACAATGTTATTTTTTTATCTGATTTTTTTACTCTGGCAGAGAGGAAGGGATT
>JALUNR010000025.1 GCA_027055005.1 Campylobacterales bacterium | reverse complement strand
AAAATATCAAGATAATACTATCAAAACAAAAGAGTTAGAAGTAGCTTAAAATTTTATCTATATCAATATATTTGTCATAAGTAGTTGGCTTAGCATTTTTTATAGTTGCATCGATCTCTCTTAAATTTTTGCAAATTTTTAAGTTTTCTACTATTTCAAATAGTGTTTTTTGATTAAAATAATACTCGCCACTTATTATCTTACAACCAAAAAATGCAGGTTCTAAGGGATTGTGTCCACCTATATTGTCAACAAAACTCCCACCAAGTATTACTATATCACTTATAGCATATATATTTATAAGCTCTCCCATTGCATCAACTAAAGTTATAGGATTATCAAAGTTTTTTTCATTTGAAAATAGTTTAAACTCAAAGCCATTATCTTTTAACTCTTTTGCTACTTTGCTAAATCTTTCAGGATGCCTTGGAACTATGGCTATATGATAGTTTTTTAAATCTTTTATATTTTTTAAAAGTAGTAGTTCTTCACTTTCATGGCTACTAGCGATAGTTAAAAGTTGTTTTTTAGGTTTTTTATATCTTTTTGTTACTTTTATGTTTTGAAAAACTTTTATATTGCCAACTACCCTCACCTCTTTTGCCCCAAGTTCTTCTAATCTTTTTTTATCTTTTTTACTTTGAGCTAAACTTAAATCAATATTTTGAAATACTTTTTTATAAAAAAAGCCAAATCTTTTATAATTTTTATAACTATTATCACTAATTCTGGCATTTAAAAGTATAGTTTTAACTCCTTTTTTCTTAGCTACTAAAAACAGCATATACCAAAGTTCAGCTTCAAGTACAACTAAAAGTTTTTGTTTTTTATACCAAAATGGTAAAAATATTTCATATGGTAAAAATCTAGCCTCATATGCTAACTTTTTAGCTTCTTCAAAACCTGTATTTGTTGTAGTAGTAATATTCACATCTTGATCTAGTTTTTCTATGATAGGTTTTAAAGATTTTACTTCACCTAAAGAACAAGCATGAAAATGCACCAATTCACTTTTAAAAGGAGGATTGTTTTTTAGAAAAAATCTAGCTGGAATTGAGTATTTGTATTTTTTATTTTTTGATTTTAAAAGTAGATATGGTAAAAAAAGTAGCCACAAAAAAGTAGCTACTATGTAGTAAAAAAAGGAAAAAAACATAAAAATTTTATGCTTCT
This sequence comes from Campylobacterales bacterium, assembly GCA_027055005.1. GTDB lineage: Bacteria > Campylobacterota > Campylobacteria > Campylobacterales > QNZT01 > SZUA-1377. Next base: position 46,904 of record JALUNR010000025.1, on the reverse strand, counting down.
TCTTTCTCTTCTTGATGCTCCATATAAAGGATTCTTCCACAGTGAGGACAAGTTGTTATGTCTTCCCCTTTTATAACTTCTGCATAAGTATTGTCATTTATTCTCATATAGCATCCATAACAAGCTTGTTTTTTTACAGGGATTACTGTTGTATTACCTGCCCATCTTCTTATTTTTTCATAAAAAACTATAACATTTTGTGTCATAGATGAGAGAAGTTTTTGTTTTCTATCATAAACTTCTCTTTTTTCTTCTTCTATCTTTTCTAGTTTTGTATTTGTTTGTATTTCAATTTTTTCTAACTCAGCTTTTAAATCTTCATAACTCTTTTTAAGTTCCTCTATTTCAGATTTTTTTTGCTCTTTTAACTTTTCAAATCTTTCTATTTCATCATTTGCAAAGTCAACTTGTTCTTTTGCTATATCTTCTTCAAGTTGAAGAGCTTTTATCTCTTTTTCACTTTTAACAGCATTTGATTTACTAGACAACTCTTTTAACTTTTGACTAAGTTCCTCTAGGTGAAGTTCGTTTTTTCTCTTTTTAAGTTCTACATCTTTTATCTCTTCTTCTAAACTCTCGATTTTTAAAAGAGTATTACTATGTTTTGATAATATACTATCAAGCTCACTTCTTGCTTCTTTTATCTTTGGTTTAAACGAATCTATCTCAATATCTAACTTTTGAAGTTCTATTAACTGCCCTAAATATTTGTTCATGATTTTCCTTATATGAATGAAAATGGATTATTAAATTTCGCGATTATAGCATTTAAACCTTTACTTTTCAACTCATTAGCCAAAAAACTTGCAAATACTACTTCACTTTCATAATGATTTATATCTATAAGATTTACACCATTCTCTTTAGCTTCAAGTCCTGTATGATACTTTATATCTCCAGTCAAAAAACAATCAGCTTTTATCTCTTTTAGTAAACTTCCACCGCTTCCTGTACAAACTGCTGATGTTTTTATAAACTCTTTTGCTTTTACAACTCTAATATGCTTAATACTTAGTTTTTTAGCTACCTCTTTTGCAAACTCATCAAAACTTTTATTTACTTCGAAATAGCACTCATACTCTTTGCACTCTTTTATCTTATAACCTAATATATCAGTTACAAAATGTTTATTCATATGTGTTTTATCAAAATTTAGATGCATAGATATAACTTTTATATCTTTTTTTATCAGTTTGTATATAAGATTTGTTGGAAATTTATCAGGATTTAAACTTTTAAGTCCATCAAAAATAAGTGGATGATGAAGTATTAACAAAGAGCCATACTCCAAAGAATCAACTAAAGAGCTATCCACATCTATACTTAAATATATGTTTTCAAACTCATCATCCATACTTCCAAGTTGTAACCCACTATTATCCCATTTATCTTGCAATTCAAATGGGCTTATCTCATCTAAAATTTTATAAATCTTGGCTATCTTCATTTAAACTCTCTTTATAAACAGTAGCACACCCTTTTGCTAACTCTCTAATCTTTAAAATATAATTTTGCCTGTTTGTAACCGAAACTGCTTTTCTTGCATCAAGCATATTAAAAGTATGACTAGCTAGTAAACAATAATCATATGCAGGAAGTGGAAGTTTAGCTTCAAGACATCTTTTACACTCTTTTGCATAATCATCAAAATGGGTAAATAGCATATCAATATCTGCTACTTCAAAGTTATACTTACTAAACTCAAATTCCCCTCTTTTATGAACATCTCCATAAGTTGTAATTCCATGCTTATTTTCGTTCCAAACTATGTCATAAACACTATCTTTGTCTTGAAGATACATAGCAAGCCGCTCTGTTCCGTAAGTTATCTCAACTGCTACTGGTTCACAAGGATATCCACCAACTTGTTGAAAGTAAGTAAACTGAGTAACTTCCATACCATCAAGCCAAACTTCCCAACCAAGTCCCCAAGCCCCTAATGTTGGAGATTCCCAGTTATCTTCTACAAATCTTATGTCGTGTTTGCTTAAATCAAGCCCTAAAGCCTCTAAACTTTTTAGATATAGCTCTTGTATATTATCTGGGGATGGTTGTATGATAACTTGAAACTGATAATATGCTCCAAGCCTATTTGGATTTTCTCCATATCTTCCATCAGTTGGTCTTCTTGAAGGTGCAACATAAGCCACACTCCAAGGAGTTGGGTCTAGTGTCTTTAAAAAAGTAGCATTATGAAAAGTTCCAGCTCCAGAAGGTATATCATATGGTTGAACTATATTGCATCCATTATCAGCCCAAAAGGTTTGTAATTTTAGTAACATTTGTGAAAAATTCAGTGGTTTATTCATTTTATTCCTAACTCTTTATCTATTTTATTTTGGTCAAATCCACAAATCCAGCGACTGCCTATTAAAACGACTGGTACTCCTTTGCATCCATGTCTTAAACAATCTTCAGAAGCTTTTTTGTCTTTTGTTATATCTATTTGACGAAATTTTATACCTAGTTTTTTAAAGTGATTTTTAGCAACACTGCACCAATGGCAAGTTGGACTTGTAAACAAAACTACTCTTTTTTGAGTTTTTTTTACTTCACTCATTATCTTTTCTCCTAAAAATTTTATGAGGACTTATTATAGTTTTCAACAGCTTGATTCCACATTAGTTGATATTTTCTCTTTACAAATTCTAGTTCATGTTGGAGATGTTTTATCTCATTTTGTAGTACTTTCATAACTTCTCTATCTTCTTGATAAATCTCTTGTATCTCTCTTACTATATTTTTTAAAGAAATATTTTCATCTTGCAATAAAGAGATAGTATCATCCTTACTTTTTACTATTTCATCATGCATCGAAGATATTTGCATCAATGATGTTTCATATAGTTTAGATAACTCTTTTTCCTTAATAGACATATTACAAAAGGACCTCTATATCTTTAGAATCACTCTCAACTTTTTTTGATTTTAAAATCCTGTCTTCAAGAAGTTTTGCTTCCAAATCTTTGTCTTCCAAAGCTAAGATTTGCATAGCAAGATAAGCAGCATTTACAGCTCCTGCTTTTCCAAGTGCAACAGTTGCTACTGGCATACCTGATGGCATTTGTACAGTACTAAGCATTGCATCCATTCCATCCATAGCACCACCTTTCATAGGAACACCTATAACAGGTTTTGTAGTAGTTGAAGCAACTGCACCAGCTAAGTGAGCCGCCATACCAGCAGCAGCAACAAAAACTCTTGCACCTTTTTTTTCTGCATTTATAATATACTCTTTAGTTCTTTCAGGACTTCTATGAGCAGAAGAAATGATAAGTTCATGCAAAACACTAAATTTTTCTAATGTCCTAGCACATACACTCATTACTTCATAATCACTCTTACTTCCTATAATAATAGATACAAACTTCAACTTACCACTCCAAAATGCTGTTTAATAAGATTATATCTAAAAATATTTAACATAGAGAATAAATATTCTCTTGATAATAAGTAATATAAAATATTATTATGCTATAATCTTATCGAAGAATTTTCAATTTTTAGAAATATTCAAAAATTATTTAAGGAGATGTTATGGGTTTTTTTGATTTTATCAAAGATGCAGGTAAAAAACTTTTGGGTGAAGGTGATGACAATGAAGCTGTAAAAAGTGAAATAGAGAGTAGTTTTGATGACACTCCTGTTGATGGACTTAAAGTAGATGTTGATGGAGATACTGTAAAAATAAAAGGTGATGCAAAAGATAGTGAAACAGCTACAAAAGTTGCATTGATTGCAGGGAATATAGAAGGTGTTAGTAAAGTTGATACAAGTGATTTAACAAATTCTAAAGAAGAAACTCTTTATGTTATCCAAAAAGGAGATACTCTTTGGAAAATAGCTGAAATGTACTATAAAAATGGTGCGAAATACACTGATATAGTAGCTGCAAACAAAGAAGTAATAAAAGATGCAGATAAAATCTATCCAGGTCAAACAATAGTTATACCAAATTTTGATCCATCAGTATTTAATTAAAAAATTAAAAGTATAAAGTTTTTTTAGCTTTATACTTTTTTTAACTTCATATTAATCATAAAAAACTAAAATACAAAAAACTACTTTTAGGATACTTTCATGAAATATTTACTTTTTTTAACCCTATTTTTAAGTTCACTTTTCTCTTTTGGAAATAAATTTTTGCCAGCTGATAAAGCATTTGGTATAAATGCAAAGGTTATTGAAAGAGATGTAGTTATAGATATAAAGTTGGCAAAAGATATTCATGTATATAAAAAAGAGTTCAAGTTTTTAGTTACAAAACCTAAAAAAGAAAATGTGACAAAGTTTGCTATCAAACCAAAAGCTCATAAAGATAGTATGGGGATGATGGTTTATAACAAAAATCTTACTATAAAAATCCCACTTAAAAATATAAATCAAAAGAACTTTAGCCTAAAAGTAGAACTTATGGGTTGTAGTGATAAAGGACTTTGTTATCCACCCTTTTCTAAAACTTTTGCTTTAAAAGCCAATCTTGGTAAAAAAGTAAAAATAAAAAAAGATATGAGTGAAGAAGGAAAAATAGTTGACACTTTAAAACATGGTTCATTATTTAGTATAGTGGCAATGTTTTTTGGGTTTGGATTACTTTTAGCCTTAACTCCTTGTATATTTCCAATGATTCCTATACTATCCTCTATCATAGTATCCTCTTCAAAAGAAAAAGAGATGACACCATTAAAAGGAATAGGATTATCTTTAGTTTATATTCTTTCTATGAGTGTAGCTTATACAATAGCTGGTATATTAGCTGGACTTTTTGGATCACAGTTTAATATACAAGCTATGATGCAAAATCCTATTATAATTATATCTTTTGCTCTTATCTTTGTGGCGCTGGCATTTTCTATGTTTGGTTATTATGCGATAGAACTTCCACAATCCTTACAAAACAAACTAAATGCAAAATCAAATCAAGCTGGAAATAGAGGTGGACTTATCGGTGTAGCTATTATGGGATTTTTATCTGCTTTGATAGTTGGTCCTTGTGTTGCCCCTGCCCTTGCTGGAGCTTTGGTTTATATAGGACAAACGGGCGATGCTTTTATAGGTGGTATTGCTTTGTTTGTTATGAGTATTGGTATGGGAATGCCTCTTCTTTTAGTGGGAGCTGGAGCTGGAAAATTTATGCCAAAACCAGGGGGATGGATGAGTAAAGTTTCACAAATTTTTGGTGTTATAATGCTTTTAATAGCTCTTTGGATGATAGATAGGATAGTTGAACCTCATATTATGATGTATATTTGGGCTGGATTTTTTATCTTAATGGGCTTAATAGGATTAGTAAAAAAAGTTTTTGTTGTACCATCAGTGATATTTTTGTTAATAAGTGGAGTTTTATTTTATGGAGCAATGATGGGAGCTACAAATCCACTAAAACCTTTTGAAGTAAGTAAAAGTAGTTTAACTTTTGAGTATGTAGATGAGAAGAAATTAGATGAAGTGGTAAAAAACTCTCGTAAGCCAGTGCTGGTTGATTTCACGGCTAAGTGGTGTGTTTCTTGTAAAGAGCTTGAAGAGATAACTTTTAGAGATAAAAAAGTGGTTGAACTTATGAAAAGATTTAAACTTTTAAGAGTTGATATAACCAACAATACTAATAAAGATAAAAGATTACTTGATAGATTTAAACTTGTAGGACCACCAGCAATACTATTTTTTAAAGATGGAAAACTACTTGTTAGTAAAAATATAATAGGATATAAAAAACCAAAGGTTTTTGAGAAAATGTTAAAAGAGGTTTTAAAATAATGCTACTAACAATAGGAATAATATACTTTTTATATATCCTACTAAAGATATATATTTCAGTAATGGAAATAGGATATGTTTCAAAAGAAAAAAGTGAAACTCCAGTTATACTTTTACCATCAAATTATATAAAAGCAGCTAAATATAAAATAGCTAGTGAAAGAATGAGTATTTTAAGTGATTTGGTTGATTACTTTATGTTTTTGTTTTGGATAGGATTTGGTCTTAGATGGCTAGAAAATATTATATCTATCAATAATATATCCATAAAAAGTGTGATTTATATTTTAACTTTTTTAGGAATAAATTATCTTGTTTCACTTCCCTTTGATATCTATAAAAGTTTTTATTTAGATAAGAAATTTGGCTTTTCAAATATAGACTTAAAATTATATCTAACTGACAATATAAAATCTATACTTCTTACAGCTATATTTGGTGGAGGAGTTATATATCTTATAGCACTTATCATCCAAAAATTTGAAAATTGGTGGCTTTATGGATTTGGATTGATATTTATCTTAATCTTATTTATCAATATGATTTATCCTACTTTAATAGCTCCAATATTTAATAAGTTTGAAATTTTAAAAGATGAAGATTTAAAAAATTCTATTGAAAATCTTTTAAAATATGCTGGACTTAAAGCAAGTGGAGTTTTTACCATAGATGCTAGTAAAAGAGATAATCGTCTAAATGCTTATTTTGGTGGACTTGGAAAATCAAAAAGAGTAGTTTTATATGATACTTTAATCCAAAAATTAAATAAAAATGAACTTTTAGCTGTTTTGGGACATGAGTTAGGACATTTTAAACATAAAGATATATTTAAAAATATTTTTATGATGGGGGGACTTATGTTTTTAATGTTTTTTATCTTTGGAAACTTACCCATTGAAATTTTTAATAGCTTTGGTATTATAAAAGAGCCTTATTCTATTATAGCTATATTTTTACTTTTTTCTCCTATTTTATCATTTTTATTTATGCCTATTTTTGGAATAGTAAGTAGAGCAAATGAATATGCAGCTGATGAATATGGAGCAGAGTGTGAAAATGAAGTGGCACTAGCTAATGCACTAGAAAAATTGGCAAATGAAAATAAATCATTTCCAAAATCTCATCCTGTGTATATATTTTTCTACTTTACTCATCCACCACTTGTAGAAAGACTTAAAAGACTTGGAAAAAAAATATAATATTAAAGAGGCGATAAAAGAAGCCTCTTTAGCTCTCTCAAATTTAGAAAATCCACAAAAAGAGGCAAGGCTTCTACTGTGCCACTTTTTACAAAAAGATAACACTTATCTTTTATTGCATGAAAATGAATTGGTTGATGATAAGTATTTTGAATTAGTAAAACAAAGATCTTGTGAGATTCCTTTGGAGTATATAACTAAAAATGTTAGCTTTTATGGGGAGAATTTTTTTATAGATTTTGATTGTCTTATTCCTCGTCCTGAAACTGAACTTTTGATAGATGAAGTTTTAAGATTAAACTTACCCAAAAATCCAAAAATAGCAGAAATTGGCATAGGAAGTGGAATAATTTCTATTATTTTATCAAAACTTTTAAATGCAAAAATAATAGCAACTGATATAAATCCAAAAGCTATACAAATAGCTAAAAAAAATATTTTAGACTTCGATGCAAAAGATATAATAGTTAAAAACACTCCTTATCTTGATGGTATAAATGAAAAATTTGATATAATTGTTTCAAATCCACCTTATATAAAAAATAGCTTTAAAATAGATAAAAATCTTACATATGAGCCACGAGATGCACTCTTTGGTGGGGAAGTTGGAGATGAAATATTAAAAAATATAGTTGATTTGGCTATAATAAGAAAACCTAAGTATTTAATCTGTGAAATAGGATATGATCAGAAAGCTCCGTTAAGAGAGTATTTTATCAAAAAAGGGTTAAACAACTTTTATTTTTATAAAGATTTAGCCAAAATGGATAGAGGATTTGTCATTGAGTGTAATTGAATTTAAACATGTTTATAAAAGCTTTGGTAAAAAAAGTGTTTTAGAAGATGTATCATTTAATATCAAAAAAAAAGATATAACAGTTGTTATGGGACCATCAGGAAGTGGAAAGTCAACTATCATAAAACATATAGTAGGACTTATAAAACCTACAAGTGGGGATATTTTAGTAAATGGTATCAGTGTTCCAAAATGTAATGAAAAACAATTGCTAGATTTGAGAAAAAAGGTTGGATTTGCTTTTCAATTTGGTGCTTTATTTGATAGTATGAATATCTATGAAAATGTTTCTTTTCCACTAGTAGAGCATACAAAGCTTTCACAAAAACAGATAAAAAGAAAGGTAAATGAGAGTTTAGAACTAGTGGGATTGAAACCTGATGATGTTTTACACCTATATCCTCATGAATTAAGTGGTGGTATGCAAAAAAGAGCAGCAATTGCTAGAACTACCATACTACATCCAGAGATTATTTTATATGATGAACCAACAAGTGGATTAGACCCGATAGCAAGTGATCTTATAAGTCGGTTAATTGTAAAACTAAGAAATGAATTAGGTATCACCTCTGTTGTTATTTCTCATGACATAAAAGAAAGCTTTAAAATAGCAGATCAAATGATAATGTTATACAACAAACATATAAAAGCTGATAATAAACCAGAATTTTTCAAAACAACAAACGACCCTATAATAAGGCAGTTTATTGATGGAATAAGTGAGTTAAAAGTTTAAATCATAAACTCTACACTTACTCCTTTGGAAAAGTTTGGTACATTGTCATAAGTAAAAATTGTATAATATTTATTTATATCTGTTGCTCCAAATGTATCGATTGTAAAATTATCACTTCCAGCATATACTTTTTGTCCGTCAAATGGATTTTTAGGGATTCTAAAAGGATTTTTTACTACATATACACCTACAAAATCTTTATGTTTTGGATTTTTCCATGATAGTTTGATTTTACCATTTTCATAAGAAAATTTTGGATTTGTAACCTCTGGTAAATGTGTTCTTCTTTTTTTAATATAATGGATACTTAGATTTGAGCTATTGCCTTGTTTTTTAAACTTCCAAGTTACATAAGCATTTTTTGTTAATTGTTTGTGATAAGTTGGGATTATGATAAATGCTATTTTTTTATCCCATCTTTCTTCTAATTGTTCAATAGAATAACTATCAAATATAAATTCTAAATCATCATCTTGTTTTATATCTATTACACTTTTATCATATCCTATTTTTTCTATGTTAGTAGCACTTTTTATAGTTTTTAAATTTATAGTTTTTAAAGCATCAACCATATGTATATGAAATCTAAGATTTTCTTTTGAATTTAACTCTTTTAGATATAACTTAATAAAACCCAATGTTATAATATGATTTCTTTTTGTAGGCAAAGGAGAAAGGTCAAACTCTATGTAGCTATATATTTTATTTGCATTTTTATCAAATCCACAAACTATCTGCTTATCAAAGATTTCATCTTTGGAAATAGATATCACTTTATATGGATTTATTTTCAACTCAATAGGTGGTAAGGTATAAACTATATCTAACTTTGGTCGAAAATTAAGCCCAAATCCAAACTTTCCATATCCCAAATCCCACTGCATCACTTGAGATTCTCTGCCTATTTTTAAAGTTTTAGGACCAAATGCTTTAAATCTAACTATATTTTTATCTATGTCTTTTTCCAAATATTTTGCTTGATACTCACTAAGTTCCCAATCTTGCCATATACCTTGAGCTAACTCATTTGATGAGATTGCTTTACCAATATCTTTTATTTTTGCATCTGCAACATCATTAAAATCATAGATAGAATCAAGATTATCTCTTATTAATCCTATATTCCATTCACCAAACTTTTCTATTTTTACAGAAACTCTATTTATTGGATAAAAGTGAAATTTTGATTTTTTTAAAATAGCATTATCAGGAGTAGAACTAAAAGAAAAACTTATCAAACTTTCACATATACCTTTTGATTTACTAACTCCAACAAAAAGAGAATTTTTACCAAAATGCTCTCTATTTTTCTTAGAAATATTTGATAGATATCCACTATCTTTTTGCAAAGCATATAAAGTTTTAAAAAACTCATCTCTAGCTGGAGCAGTTTTAAGTTCAATTCGAGGAGCAAAAGGAGATTTTAATCTACTTGACTTATCTACTGCCCTTATATAATAAAAATAGTTTGTGGAACTCTCAACTGTAGTATCTGTGTAAGTTTTTGACTTAGTTGTTGTGATAAGAGTTCTTCTAAGACATGCTTGTTTATCCTTTATGTTTCTATATATTTCAAAATAAGTATTTTTATCACAATCATACTCCCATTTTAAAGTAACTTCTTTTGAATTTAAACTTTTTATCTGGAAATTTTGAACTCTTTTTAATTTATTTTGTTTTGAATAATTTGGAACTTCTTCAAGAGCTTTTAAAATCGCTGGTATATGCTCACTTATATGTTCACTCATATCATCTTCGTAATCGCTTATATTTCTAGTACCAACTTCTACAACAGTGGCTAGTATTCCTTTTGAGTAGTAGTATTCTCTACCACTTCCACCTATCAAACTAGCAGGTGGTTTTCCTTGATCTATACCATATTTTCGTCCACTTACTTTATATATCTCGCTTGCCATATTTGCACATAGAACATTCATATCAGTAGTATCTATTGTATCTTCATGCCTAAAATCATGAGAAGGAAAAAAAACATTTCCTTGAGAGTGATAATCAAGAGCAATAGTTATATTTGGATGAGAATCAACAAAGTTTTTTATAGACATAGTTTCACTTTCACTAAAAGGAGCTGAACCTCCATATACATTTGAAGATGTATTTTTACTTCTTGGCCACTCAATACTAAAGTTTCTATTTAAATCAACACCTATTGTTCCATCTGCATTTTTTCTTCTATTTTTTCTCCAAAAAGAGAAGTGATTTCTACTGTATTCAAATCCATCAGGATTTAAACAAGGAACTATATACATAGTTGTAGTTTTAAATATGGCTTCAAGTCTAGGATCAAAATCTTTATCTTGAAGATATTTTTTTATAAAAGCAACTGCAAGTTCTATTCCTATCCACTCTCTTGCATGAATAGTTCCAGTATATAAAAGAGCTGGTTTTTTATTTGCATTTTGGACATCAAAACTTAGAGTTACAAGGTAAATATCCCTTTGCTCATAACTTTTACCAATACTCTCTAGCTTTATAAAATTGGGGTATTTTTTCTGGGCATTTTTTAAAAATGCTATTGTTTCATCATATGATATGTATTGTTGTCTCAATTTTCCTACCTAATTTTTTTGTAATTATACTATTTACCTAAACAAAAACTACCAAACATTTTATCTAATATTTCATCTCTATCAAAACTCTTTGTTATTGATGAAATTGCAGTTATAGCATCATTTATATTATAGGCAAAAAGTTCTAATTCTTCTATCTCTAAGTTAGATATAGACTCTTTTATAGCTTTATTTGCTACTTTTACTGCATCTACTTGTCTTTTAGAAATAAGAACTAATCCATCATCAAAATTATTTTTATCTAAGATAGCTTTTATACTCTTAACTATCTCCTCTATGGATTGTTCTTTGCTAAAAAGTAAACTTTTAAAATCTTTTAACTTTTTTTTATCAAAATCACCACTATCTTTATCTTTTTTATTGTAAATAATAATTATATCTTTATCTTGCAACTCTTTTAATAAAGAGATTATCTTTCCATCCTCATCATCGAGTGGACGACTAAGATCAAATACAGCCAGAATTATATCGCTTTCATATGAACTTTTTATACTTCTTTGTATCCCTATTTTCTCTATCTCTTCACTACTCTCTCTAATCCCAGCAGTATCTACAATTTTAACCAAATGAGCTCCTATTCTTAAACTCTCTTCAATAGTATCTCTTGTAGTTCCAGCAATATCACTGATGATAGCCCTATCAAAGCTTAAAAGTTTATTTAAAATTGTACTTTTCCCTACATTTGGTTTACCTATAATGGAAATTTTATATCCATCTATCATCCCCTCTCTAAGAGAACTAGAAATCAGGGTTTGAGATAATTTCTCTTGTATATTATTGAGTTTTTGTAGTATCTGATTTTCTAAATCCTTTGGTAAATCTTCTTCTGCATAATCTATATTTACCTCAATAAAAGCCAATATTTCAACAAGTTCATCTCTTATTTCTTCTACAAAGTCTTTAAGTTCACCTTTTAATTGCTTGGAAAGAAGTTTTACTGCCTCTTTACTTTTTGCATCTATCAAAGCAGTTATAGCTTCTGCTTTAGTTAAATCCATTTTATCGTTTAAAAAAGCTCTTTTACTAAATTCTCCAGGATTTGCTAATCTTGCACCATTATTTATGCACTCTTCCACTATCATAGATGCAACCATATTCCCACCATGAGTTTGAAACTCTACAACATCTTCACCAGTAAAACTATGAGGATTTTTAAAATAAATCACAATTGCTTCATCTATAACTTCATTTTGACTGTCTTTTAAGAAACAAAGATGAGCAAATCTTGCCTGTAAGTTATCTTTTTTTGTTAATTTTTTTGCAATATTAAGTGAATTACTTCCACTTAACCTTACTATTGATATCCCCCCACTACCACAAGGAGTAGCAATAGCAACTATACTATCCGCAAAATTATTTTCTATGCTCATTTACCACAACAACTTTTCTACCATCTCTTAGAGTTTTGATAGCAACATACATATCTGGATATACTCTTCTTAACTCTTCAAGCGCTATTTTTACAAGTATCCCATCCAATGGCTTTGTTTGAGCTTTACCTTGTTCACTTACTCTTTGTTTTATATTAACAAGATAATTTAATACATTTTCTTTTTGGTTTTTTAAAAACTCTGCTATTTCAAGTGACAAAGTCATATCATACTTCATTTTTATCCAATTATGTAGTATGTAGGAAAGTGCTTTGTATCTATATCCCTCTTTACCTATCATTAAAGCAGCATCATTACCATCTATTTTTATATATACATTTTCATTTTCTATACTTGCTTTAACAACATTTAAATCATAGCAACTAGATTTTAAAAGCTTTTCCATACCAGATTTTATCTCTTGCTCTGCATCTAAAACATTCTTAGAACTATCTTCTTGTACTATTTTTTGTTCACCTTTATTTAACACTTTTATTATAGCATCCTTAGAAAACATACCTAAAAAACCAGAACTTGGATTTTGTATAACTTCTATCTCTAACTCAACTATTGAACAAGTAAATTCTTTTGAAGCTTTTTTATATGCTTCATCTAAAGTTGGTGCTGAAAATTTCACAACTTACTCCTTTACAACTTTTTGTTTAGCAAATATACTATTTACATAGTATTGTTGAGCTATTGTAAACAAGTTATTTGTAAACCAATAAAGAGTAAGTCCAGCAGGAAAAGTTATAAAGAAAAATGTAAATATAAGTGGTAAAAACTTCATAATTTTTGCTTGCATAGGATCAGTATAATTTTGTGGTGTTATGTGTTGTTGCCAAAACATTGTTGCACCCATCAAAAGTGGTAGTATATAGAAAGGATCCATAACTGAAAGGTCATTGTACCAAAGTATCCAACTAGCTTGTTTTAAATCAAATGCATTTAGTAAAACTCTATATATCGCAAAAAAGACTGGAATTTGAAGTATCATAGGTAGACATCCACCCATCGGATTTGCTCCATGAGTTTTGTATAGTTCCATCATTTTTACATTTAGTTTTTGTTTATCATCTTTATACTTTTCTTTAAGCTCTTTCATTTTAGGTGCTAATGCTTTCATCTTATTCATAGATATCATACCTTTAAATGTAAGAGGAAATAAAAATAATTTTATAAAAATAGTAGCAAAAACTATTGTCCACCCCCAGTTACCAACTACTGAATAAATGTACTTTAGAAATAAAAACATAGGTTTAGATATAAATGTAAAAAATCCATACTCTATAACATTTGTAAGCTGTGGATCTATGGAGTAGAGTTTATCATAGCTTTTTGGTCCAATATAACCATTTAAAGTTATATTGTTATTTGATTTTACAAAAGGAATAGGCTTTTTATTTTCATCAGAGACTACTACATTTAATCCTTTTTTAAAATCATAAAAAACAGTTGTATAGTATTTGTCGTTTGAAGCTAAATATTTTGCATTATTTATGCTTAATATACCATCAGCTTTATTGTCTTGAATTTTTTCTAGTGTATTATCACTCTTTTCAACTATAACACCATTGAAAACAAACTTACTTTTTTCTGCAACGGGATGTTCTCCATTTGTGATGAAAAATTCAGTTGGTTTTGAAAGTTTAACTTCAACTTTATATGTTCCATCTTTTTTAAAAGTGATAATTTTTGTTACAGTTAGATTTGTAAGTTTTTGAGTAAGTTTAACAGTCGTTTTATCTTTGAGTTCAACCAAAGCCGTTTCACTTCTATATGGCTTCGTAAAAGCTTCACTATTTAGAGCACTATCACTAAATCTTATTTCCAATGGTTTTAACTTCATACTCTTATCTATAACATGTGTATATCCACCATCTTTGGTTTTAAATTTTTTTCCTAAAAGTGTATAACTACTTATTCTTCCAAACTCATCTATTTTTATAGTAAAATCTTTTGAGTTCACAGTTAGTAATATTTTAGATTTTGTTTTTGGAGCTGTTGAAATATTTTTTACTACTTGATTTGAAACTTTAGGAGCATCAATTTGTGGAGATGCTACTTTAGTTTCTACTTTAGAAACTTTTGTTGTATTTAACTCTTGATTAAGTTTAGCCTTTGGCATAAAATATGTATCATATAATACAAAAAATATAATACTGAGAACAACTGCCAAAATCATTCTTTGCTGTTGCGATAAATTATCAATCAAATCAAACCCTTTAAAATAAATTTGTGCGATTTTACTATAATAGTTATTAAAATGACTTTACTAAAAAATAGTTATCATTTTCTTTTTTAACATACCAATACTTTACCTTTATTTTTTTGGCTGGTATTTTTTGAAGTTTGTTTTTGTTTTTATGACACTTTACAACGGGATAATCAATTCCTCCGATAAAAAGTTGGTTGCAACTAAGAATCCTTTTAGTTGTATAATAAAAGGCTTTAATTAAAGAGTTTTTCTCAAACTGCCATTTTGCATACTCTGAACAAGTTGGATAGTATCTACAACTTCCATATCCAAGCAGAGTAAAAAATCTTTGATAAATATTTAGGAACCAAAGGGCTATTTTTCGCATTGAAGTGCTTTTATGGATTTTTTAAAAATATACTGAAGATTATCAAATCTAACTTTTATAATATCTTTTTTTGCTACAAGAATAAATGAGTCTTTTTCAAACTCATGTTCGATAAACAATGCCCTAAGCCTTCTTTTAGCAAAATTTCGCTTCACGGCATTACCTACTTTTTTGGATGCCACTACACTAAATCTTTTGTTTTTATCTTTTAAATAAAAAAGTACAAAAAACTTAGTGTGATAAACTTTAGAGTTTTTATATATGTAGTTAAACTCTTTTACTGTTTTTAGTGGCAAAAAGCCTTTTATACTGCTAATCTCTTTCTACCTTTAGCTCGTCTTGCTTTTATAACTCTTCTTCCGTTTTTAGTTTTCATTCTAACTCTAAACCCGTGAGTTCTTTTTCTTGGTGTGTTATGCGGTTGGTATGTTCTTTTCATTGTATTTTCCTTCTTCTTGTTTTAAGTTCGCGGATTGTACTCAAACTATTCTTAAAATATTATTTATTTTGTTCTTTTTTGGCTTCTTGGAGAGCTTCGATAAGTTCATCCAAGTTTTCATAAGGTATATGGGCTTTCCAATCAGGCTCATTTGAGTTTGCCTTTAGTGATATACCTATACTTACTACTGGTTTTGATTCAGCACCATATGGCTCATCTATATGAGCTACACTTATAACTCCATCTTTTGTTCCAGCTAATTTAAACTCTTTTATTACTTTTTTACTACTCATTTTTTTCCTTTCTCTTTTGTTAATTTTGATATTTTTGCTTGTTCTTTTAGCCAAGTTTTATGCTCTTTTATAGGAAAACCTGCATAAACTCCACTTTTTGTTATACTTTTGGTAACTCCACCACGAGCGGCTATAACAGTATAAGGGGCTATCTCTAAGTGTCCAGAGGTTCCACTTTGAGCTCCCATAGTTACAGCAACTCCCAGCTTTGTACTTCCAGCTAATCCACTTTGGGAAACTATTATACAGTTTTTTTCTAACTCACAGTTATGTCCGATTTGGATAAGATTATCTAGTTTACAATTTTCTCCAATGATAGTATCGTTAAACACTCCTCTATCAATAGTGCAATTTGCCCCTATCTCAGCCCCTTTTTTGATAACAACTCTTCCAAAGTGAACTATCTTAACAGGAGTTCTATCCTTTTCATAAGCATATCCAAAACCATCACTTCCTATAACAGTTCCAGAGTGGATAGTAACATCATCTTCTATAATAGTATTATCATATATAGTAACATTTGGATATATTTTTACATTTTTGCCTATTGTTACACTATTTCCTATCACAACATTACTCATAATCATTGCACTCTCATCTATTTTTGAGTTATATCCTATAACTATGTTTTCTCTTTTTATATCAACTTTTGGTGCAAAGATTTGACTTATTTTTGCAAAAGCTAGATAAGGATCATCAACTACTATCGCTTTACAAGAAAAAGGAACAAACTCTTTATCTGCTTCTCTTACAAGTGCAAAACTTGCTTTTGTAGATTTGAGATCCTCTAAAAACTTTTTATCATTTAAAAAAGTTATTTCTCCCTCTTTTGCACTTTTAGTATCAGCTAATCCTTTTATATTCTTCTCTTTTATAAGATTTTTAAAAAAATCCATTAGCTTCGCTCCATAGAAACACTTCCACCTCTCACTATTTGAGTAGGGTGGAACTTTTTCATAACTTTGATAAAGTTTTCTATCCTTTTTACATCATCTACTGCCATAACTACTAAACTATCTTCTGTTGAGTTTGCAACTATACCATTGTATCCAGCTAAAATCGCGTCTAGTCCACCTAAAGAGTTTTCAAGAGGGATTTTTACTAAAACCATCTCTTTTTCTACTACATCATCACTTTCTATAACTTTATAAGTTGGGATAAGTTTGTGAAGTTGTTTAACTATCTGCTCTATCACTTTTGGACTTCCCTTTGTAACTATGGTAAATCTACTATAATCACTATCAGGGATAGGTGCAACAGTTAAAGACTCTATGTTATAACCTCTTCCTGCAAAAAGTCCAGAAATCCTTGAAAGAACTCCGTGTTCATTTAAAACTATAACTGATATTACTTTTCTTATCTCACTCATTAGTTATCCTTAAATTCTAGCATCATATTATATAGTGTTCCACCTGCTGGAACCATAGGAAGAACATTCTCAAGTCTATCTATATGGGCATCTATAAAAGCTACTCTATTTTGATTTAAGGCATCATCAAGTGCTTTATCAAACTCCTTTTTTGTTCTTACTTCATATCCAACTCCACCAAAACTCTCCGCTAACATTTTAAAATTTGGTTGCATACTAAGATCTGTTTCAGCATATCTTTTATCATAAAAGAATGTTTGCCACTGTCTAACCATACCTAAAAAATTGTTGTTTAACACTATGTTTATAACTGGAGTATTACTCTCTACTGCTGTCATAAGCTCTTGAATATTCATCAAAATTGAGCCATCACCAGTAAAGTTAATACTTATCTTATCTTCTTTTGCCCTTTTAGCTCCAATACTAGCGGGAAAACCAAATCCCATAGTTCCAAGTCCACCACTTGTTATAAATTGTCTAGGATAAGAAAAAGGATAGTATTGAGCTGTCCACATCTGATGTTGTCCAACATCTGTTGATACTACGGCTTTATCTCCAAGTTTTTCCCCTACTCTTTTTATAATCCATTGAGGTTTTAATACCTCTTCACTATCTTCAAAGCTTAGAGGATGAAGTTCAGCATACTTTTTAACAAGTCCTCTCCACGATTCATAAGAGTTTGCATCGATCTCTTGAACTAAACTAAGCATAGAATTCAAAACATTTTTCAAATCCCCAACTATTGGATAATCAACATTTACAAGTTTTCCTATACTGCTAGGATCTACATCTACATGAATAATTTTGGCATTTGTAGCAAATTTATCAAGTCTTCCAGTAACTCTATCATCAAATCTAGCTCCCAAAGAGATTATAAGATCACACTCACTCATAGCAATATTTGCAGCATAACTTCCATGCATACCTAACATACCTAAAAGCATTTCATCATCATGCCTCAAGCTTCCTCTAGCCATCAAAGTTTCAACTGCTGGAATTTTTGTTTTAGAGATAATCTCTCTTATTTCATTACTACTGTTTGATAGTATGATTCCACCACCTAGATAAAAGAGAGGTTTTTTAGCTTTTTTTATAGCTTCAATTGCTTTTTTTATCTGTCTGATATTTCCCTTTACAGTAGGTTTATATGTTTGTAAACTTATCTCTTTTGGATATTTAAATTCTCCAACTTCTGCTGTAACATCTTTGGGAATATCTATATGAACTGGTCCAGGTCTTCCACTTCTTGCTATATAAAAAGCTTCTTTTAATATATGTGGTAACTCTTTTACATCTTTTACTAAAAAGTTATGTTTTGTACAAGGACGACTAATCCCTACTGCATCTATCTCTTGAAAAGCATCTGTTCCTATCATAGTTATAGGTACTTGTCCACTTATAACAACTAGTGGTGTAGAGTCAGTATAAGCAGTTGCTAGTCCTGTTACGGCATTTGTAAATCCAGGACCACTTGTAACTATCGCTACTCCAACCTCTCCACTAGCCCTAGCATATGCATCAGCAGCATGAACACTTGCTTGTTCATGACGAGTTAAAATATGTTTAAAATAATCCTGTTTATAAATCTCATCATAAACATTCATAATAGCCCCACCAGGGTAACCAAAAACAGTAGTTACACCCTCCTCTTTTAGGGCTTGTATAACCATTTGTGAACCAGTTAGTTGCATAAATCTCTCCAAAGTTATAATTTGAGGATTATATCAAAACTCTTTTTATATATGCTGATAGATAAATTCAATAAATTTTTTTTATATATTTATAATAAATATAAAATTTAAATTAACATATTAAAATTTATAATAATTTTATTTAAATTATTTTATAATTAAAAAATTTAAATAAAGGGAACATTAATGAGTGCAGAAACATTAATCAAAAGTTATAAAGAATTTAAACAAAAATATGGAAAACAGTATTCTACTCTATTTCAAAAACTTGTAGAAGAGGGGCAAAGTCCTAAAACACTTTTTATAGCTTGTAGTGATTCTCGTGTAGTTCCAAGTCTAATAACCCATACAAAACCTGGAGATCTTTTTATAGATAGAAATATAGGGAACTTTGTTCCTCCATTTGATGAAGATTCTGAAGCATCTGGAACACCAGCAGTTATAGAATATGCTTTAAGTGTTTTGAATGTTGATAATATTATTTTATGTGGACATACACAGTGTGGTGCTTGTAAAAGTTTATATCAAGATATACCTGAAGACGATATCGAAATGACACATATAAGAAAATGGCTCAAGTTTGGTGAAAGTGCTAAAGAACAAGCTATTGCATTGATAGGATTAAAAGATAAAAAGAATCTTTATTCTGCTACTGAAAAATTCAATATTATTGATCAAATGAAAAATCTTTTAACATATCCAGCTGTAAAAAGAAAAGTTAAGGAAGGAAAGATATTTGTACAAGGATGGTATTATCACTTAGATAGTGGAGAATTAGAATACTTTGATCCAATCGAACATAGATTTTTACATGTTGAACAATATTTAAAAAAAGAAAAAGCTACTGTATAGATTTAGCTTTTTCTAAAGATACTTTTAAATATATTGACTTACCCACTTTACTATTTGTTCAGTCGATAAAGCACCACTTATCCTATCAATCTCTACTCCATTTTTAAAAATTATCATAGTTGGGATTCCTGTTATATTATATGGAGCTGATAAAGATGGAAAATCTTGAGTATTTACTTTTGCAAATCTTGCTTTTAATATAAATTTACTACTTGCCTCTTTAAAATTTGGTGCCATCATAACACATGGTCCACACCATGGAGCCCAAAAATCAACAACAACTGGGATGGAGTTGTTTTGTATAAACTTTGAAAAAGAGCTTGGATTTAACTCTACTGGGGAGTTATCAAGTAAATCTCCTTCACATTTTCCACAAATTGCTCTATTTATAGGCTTATTGTCTGGTAATCTATTTGTGGTTAAACATTTTTTACAAACTATATTCATGATTTTCTCCTATTTTTAAATTTATATTTCATTATACAAACTATCTCTCAAAACTGGCTCAAATCCACTATCTTTTATAAGTGTAACAAACTCATATTCTTTCATACCACTTAAACTTTTTGCTCCTGCTGCTGAGTTTATAGACTCTTTTTGGATTGTTCCATCTAAGTCATCTGCACCAAATTCTTGAGATATTAAAGCTAAGTTTATAGTTGAAGTAACCCAGTAAGCTTTTATATGTGGGAAATTATCTAGCACTAGCCTACTTATGGCCATAGTTTTTAAAATCTCAGTTGAAGATAGGAAGTTTTTTACTTTTAGATAATTATTTTCTCTTTGATATACAAGAGGAATAAATGTGTTAAATCCACCTGATTTATCCTGAACCTCTCTTAGTCTTATCATATGATCTACCCTATTTTCACGACTTTCTATATGACCAAAAAGCATAGTTGCATTGCTTTTTCTTCCTCTTTTATGCCATAAAGAGTGGATTTTTAACCAATCTGATGAGCTTACTTTTCCTTTGCAGATATAATCTCTAACTTTTTCATCAAAAATCTCTGCTCCACCTCCTGGCATGGAGTCAACTCCATTTTCTATCATAAGAGATATAATCTCTTCATAAGATTTATTATGTTCATTTGCTAAAAAGTTTATCTCTGCGGCTGTTAATGCTTTTATATGTATATCTGGAAAGTTATTTTTTAGTATCTTAAACATACCCATATACCAATCAAGCCCTACTTTATTATTATGAGCAGAAACAATATGAAACTCTTTTGCTCCATTTTTTACTGCTTCTTTAGCAATATTTAAAATCTCATCAAAACTCATAGTGTATTGGTTTGGATTTTTTCTATTTGCTGAAAATGCACAAAATTTGCATATATCTTTGCATTCATTTGTAGGATTTATGTGTCGGTTTATATTATAAAAAGTTTTTTTTTGATGCAAAGCTTCTCTTTTTTTAGAAGCTAGCTTTCCAAGAGTAAAAAGATCCAAATCATAAAGTTTTACCCCTTCTTTTAAAGTAAGTCTTTCATCATTTTGTATTTTTTGAATTATACTTTGCATCGTTGTCTCCCCTTGATTTTAGGAGAGATTATATCTTAGTTTTCTTTATAGATAAATGCACCTTTTGCATATCTTCTTATATTTACTAAGTTTTTTCTTGCCTTTTCTTCGCTACTGTATGGTCCAACAAGAGCTTTAGTTATATTTTGTTGATGTCTTAAAACTATATGATTTCCTTCTTTTGATAGTTTTGTTAAAAGTTTGATTGGTTGATTTTTGCTATATGCTCCAACTTGTATAAAATAACCTCTACTTTGTAAAGTTTGCACAGGTTTGATTTTGGTTGGAATTTTTGGTGAAATTTTTTCTACAGCAATCTCTTTTACATCTGCTTGTACAGGAACTACCTTTGGTATAGGTACAACTTGGGTGACTTCTTTTGGAGAAAATTGAGTAGAAATATCTAGTTTTTTTTCTGGTATTTTTATCTCTTCTTGTTTATCTTCATTATTTATAGGCTCTTCTCCAAAAAGATATCCTATTCCTACAGTTGAATGAAAATTTATATCTCTACTTGAAGTTTTCCAAAGTGCTTTTGATCCTAAAAGAAAATTTAAATTATTTGAAAGATTATATCTAAAATTTATACCAGCAGATATAAATGGTTGAGAATCACTAAGATCTCCTTTTTGTCTTTCATAGCCAACTCCAACAGACATAGTAGGTACTACATGATACTCTTCTTCACCATCTGCACTAAACTGAGTATAAAATCTATCTATTTTTAGTTTATTATTTAATTTTTCTATCTGAACATTTCCTAGATTATCATATCCTAAATCAATATGATATAAGTCATCTAAATAAAAATCTCCCCTTACACCTAAACTTGTAGCACTATCTAGTATTTCACTACTTGCAAAACTATTTGTTCCTAAGTTTAAGCTTACTTCTGTTTTTGCAAATATAGAAGTTAGTAAAAAAGCAGATAAAACCAATCCTTTTTTCATAATAAATCCTTCATTAACTATATGTTTTGAAGGATATCGTCAAAAAAAGAAAATAGTTTAACTTTTTTTATGAAAATTTATAACTTTTTGTAAAAAGCATCTTTATGCAAAAGCTTAACTTTTTGAAAAATTTTTGAAATTTTAGATTTTTTATATGGCCCTACAAGTACTGTTGTAAAGTTTGAGTGTTTCAAAACTTTGATTTTTAATCCTTTTGATTTTAATCCTTTTATGGTTTTTTTAACATTTTGTATCTTTGTTAGTGAAGCTATTTGTATAAAGTTGCTTTTAGGAACTATTTTTTTACTTATTGCTTTAGTATTATGAGAGATTTTTGTTTTAGCATAACCTACTTCATCACAAAATAATCCTTTTGTATCAACACTCTTTTTTTCAGCTTTAACAGCTGGTTTAGCAACTTTGATAGTAGTTTCATATTTTGGTTTAATATACTCTTTTATTTTTAGTTTTTTATGAACTAGCTGTTTTTTTTGATTTTGTCCAAACTTCACACCAAATCCCATAGTAGCTATAACTTCATCATCTTTTGTTCTTGCTTTTTTAAGATATTTAATTTCAGTATTAAATTCTATACTTTTTGTTAAATCAACCCTTAGTCCAACTCCCATATCACCAAAAGATTGAGATCCAATATTTTTATATACACGATGTAGTTTTTCATATCCACCACCAGCAAATAAATAAGGTGAAACTTTTACATTTGGATATAAGTCATAAAAAAGATTTACACTCCCTCTTTCTATATCAGTTTTTCCGCCATCTTGCATAAGATTTGATTTTGAAGTTGCAAATCTCATATCAATCGCATAATTTTTGTTTAAATATCCACGAATTCCTAATCCTATCAGATTTCTATCATCAACAAGCTTATAACTTGGAGTTGTTAACTGCTTTCCAAAAGTAGTACTCATAACAATTTTACCTGCATTTAAATTACTAATGATACTCAAAGATATAAGAAAAAGTGAAAATCTAAACTTCATAACTTACCTTTTTTTCTTTGGATTATAGAGAAAAAAAATGATTTGCTTGTTAAGATTTTAAATCAATTTATATATATTATTTAATATTAAAAAACTTTGGTAAAATATCTTTAAATTAACAAAAATACAAATAGTTTTACTTTTAATAATAATGAAAGATGCTTGATATAAAGCCATTTTAATAAAAAAACTTAAAGTAAGATTAAAATAGGAAATAAGTTTTATGAATCTGTCTCAAAAAATAGAAGAATTAATATACACTGATGCATCAGAATTTGAAGTATCAAAAGTCATAAAAAATGAGATAAATACTTATCTTAACTCATTAGATAAAATATATGAAAAAGATCAGGGGAAAAACTTTCTTGTTAGACATACTAAAAATATAGATTCTATTATAAAAGCTACTTACAAGTATATTTTAAGAGTTTTTTTTGAAGAGTTTATTCCTCTTTCAAATACTCTTCCTATATCATTGGTAGCTCTAGGTTCTTATGGTAGGGAACAGCTTTGTGTTTATTCTGATATAGATATTATGATAGTTTATAAAGATGTTAAAGGTTACAATTTAGAAGATATTATCCAAAAGTTTTTACAAGTTTTATGGGATAGTGGTTTAAAACTTGGACATAGAGTGCATAAAATAGAAGAACTTTTAAGTGCTAGCCAAACTGACCAAACTATAAAAACAGCGATGATAGAATCACGATTTATTTATGGTTCTAAACACTTATATTTTGAAACTGAAAATGTGATAAAAAAGATTCAAAAAGATTCTCAAAAAAAGTTTGTTTTAGCAAAAATAGATGAGTATAAAAAAAGAAGAAAATCTCATCCGTTTTCTATGCAACCAAATATAAAATCTTCACCAGGAGGATTGAGAGATTTTAATACAATCTTTTGGATAGCTAAAAGCTTATATAATATTCATCAAGTGAAGCATTTACCCTCAAATATCATAACTTATAATCAATACACTTCACTTTTAAGTTCAGTAGAGTTTTTATATAGATTGAGGAGTGCAATGCATCTAGTATGTGGAAAAAAACAAGATAAACTTATACTTGAAAACCTTCCTTCTATTTCTGAAAAAATAAATCTAAGTGAAAGAAAGCTTATAAGAAAAACTTTTGCTTCTATGCATATCATAAGAAATTTATCTGAATTAATACTAAAAAGATTAACCAAAAGATATTTCTTTAGAAAACAAAATATTTCACTTTTAAAAAACTCTCATATAAGTTTTCAAAAATATCTTTGCCAAAATAAACTTTTTACAACAACTAATCCGAAAAAACAAGACTTAACCCAACTTTTAAAAGAGTTATTAACTTATATGAAAGATAAAAATATAGAGTATGATATAAGTTACATTTATCTTTTAAGTAAATCTAAAAAAGAGATAAAAGAGAAAAAAATCTTGAAAGAGTTTTTAGCAAAAGATTATATTTATAAAACTTTGATGGCTTTTTATAATGCAAATATACTTTCAGATTTAATACCTCCTTTTAGAAAGATAAAACATCTTGAACAGTTTGATGGATATCATAAATTTCCAGTAGATATACACTCCTTACTTGCAATAAAATCATTAGAAAATATAGAAGAAAAAAATATAAAAGCACTTTATGAAAAACTTTCAAGTGGTGAAAAGGTTGTATTGAAGTTTGCAACTTTACTACATGATTGTGGAAAAGGTAGAAAACAAGATCACTCACTTCTTGGAGCAAATATTGCTAAAAAATTTGCCTTAGAAGTAGGATTTAGTGTAAGTGATGCAAATATTATTTATACCCTTATAAAAAATCACACAAATATGAGTAATACTGCAAATAGAGAAGATATTTATAGTGACAAGGTTGTACTGAACTTTTTATCACATATAAAAAATGAAAAAAACTTAACTATGCTCTATATTTTAACTTATGCTGATATAGAATCAGTAGCAAAAGGAACATACTCAAACTTAAATGCAAATCTTATAAAAGAGTTGTATGAAATATCTCTTGAAGCAATAAAAAATAATAAAAAAATCATAACAGAAGCAAAAAAAAGAGTGAAAGAAGAAACAAAACTAAAAAGGAATAAAGAGTTTTTATTACTACCTAAACTTTTGCAAAAGAAGATTTTATCCATAGAATCAAATCTTCTTTTTTTTAAATATCCAACAGAGCAAATAGTATCTATCTCTAAATGGATTGCCAATTTAAATAACTCTTATGATTTTAAAATAGATGCAACAAATGCTTTAACTATTGAAATCCAAAGAAGAGAATCTTTTAACTTAGGATACTTTTTATCAAAATTATCACACTTAAATGTATCAACAATGGATATTTTTAAATTTTTTGATGGAGTTAAGTATTTTAAAATAGAGTTTATAGAGAGTGTTAGAGAGGAAATGGATATACTTATGATACAAAAATATATCAAAGATAGTTTTGATATGAGTAAATCTCCAAGACTTCATCCTTTGAAAATAAAGCACCATGAAATAACTATCGATTGTAAACATTCACGAAGTTATGCTTCTTTTAAACTAAACACCATAGATCAAAAGGGACTTTTAGCTAATATTTCTTCTGTTTTTGACGATATAAATATTGATATAGCAAGTGCTAAGATTCAAACTATCAAAGGACGAACTAGAAATCTGTTTTTGATAGAAAAAAATGGCAATTTTTGTAAAAATAAAGAGAGGATTATAAAAAGATTATGTGTGGAATAGTTGGTTATATTGGAAAAAATAATTCAAAAGATATTTTATTAGATGGTTTAGCAGAGTTAGAGTATAGAGGATATGATAGTGCAGGTATAGCTATACTTGAAACAGATAATATTTTTCACTCAAAAGCAGTTGGAAAGTTACAAAACTTAAAAGAAAAAACAAAAGATTTTCAAATAGATGCTTTTAGTATAGGCATAGGACATACAAGGTGGGCAACTCATGGAAATCCAACTGAATTAAATGCTCATCCTCATTTGGGAGAGTTTAGTTATGTGGTACATAATGGAATCATAGAAAACTACAAAGAGATAAAAGACTCTCTTATAGCTGAGGGTGTAGAGTTTTTAAGTCAAACTGATACTGAAGTTATAGTGCATCTATATGAAAAAAATTATAAACAGAGCAAAGATGAATTTGAAGCTTTTAAAAAGACATTAGATAGTTTAAAAGGTGCTTATGCCATCCTACTTATAACAAAAACTGCTCAAGATAAAATCTTTTTTGCAAAAAATGGTTCTCCTATGATAATAGGAACAAATAGTGATGAACTATTTTTTGCTTCTAGTGATGCTCCTCTTTTAGGATTGGCAAATGAAGTAGTGTATTTAAAAGATGATGAATATGGATATGCAACACAAAAAGAAATAAAACTTTTCTCAAACAAGACTCCGATGCAAATAGAAAAAAAGCCACTTGTAGGAGATAAAATCTCAGCCCAAAAAGGTGGATTTAGATTTTTTATGGAAAAAGAGATATATGAGCAAAGTGAAGTTTTAAGTGATTGTATTTTAGGAAGAGCACTGGATAAAAAAGTTGATTTTGAAGAACTTGATGAAAACTTTTTTGATGGAATAACTCATATAAAAATCTGTGCATGTGGAACAAGTTATCACTCAGCATTAGCTACTTCATATCTTTTTGAAAGAGTAGCAAAAATAAGTACAAGTGTAGAGATTGCAAGTGAGTTTAGATACAAAGAACCACTTTTAAACCATGAAACTCTTTTTATAGTTATAAGTCAAAGTGGAGAGACTGCTGATACACTAGAGGCTTTAAAAATGGCAAAAAATGCAGGACTTAAAACTTTAAGTATTTGCAATGTTGACAACTCCTCTATCGTAAGAGAAGCTGATACAAGTCTCTTGGCAAGAGCTGGTATAGAAAAAGGGGTTGCTTCAACTAAAGCTTTTGCAACTCAAGTGATGGTTTTATGGATGCTTAGTTTGTATATTGCAGAGCATAAAAAAATCATATCTAAAGATGAGTTAGATAGTGAATTAAAAGCTATAAAACATATACCAAAAGTTTGTGTAGTAAAAGATACTATTCATCAAAAGATAAGAAGACTTTCCAAAAGATACCTTCACGGTCATGGATTTTTCTTTATAGGAAGAGATCTTTTCTTTCCACTAGCATTGGAGGGAGCTTTGAAACTAAAAGAGATAAGTTATCTTCATGCAGAAGGATATCCAGCAGGAGAGATGAAACACGGTCCTATCGCCCTAGCCGATGCAAATCTTTTTACAGTAGCTCTTATGCCCAAAAATCTTCACTATGAAAAAACAAAATCAAATGTTGAAGAACTAAGTGCTAGAGATGCAACCATCCTAGCTATATCACCACTAGAGTTTGACTTATCTGATGATTTTATAAAAACTACTATACAAGAACATCCTATGGAAGAGTTTTTTGAAATGATGGTTATCACACAACTTTTAGCACTAGAGATTTCTATAAGGCTTGGGAATGATGTAGATATGCCAAGAAACTTAGCTAAGAGTGTTACGGTAGAATAAAAAATAAATTTACAAGGAGAAAATATGTTACAAAGATTAAAAGATGATATGAAAAATGCTATGAGAGAAAAAAATATCTTAAAAAGAGATACTATAAGACTTATCATGAGTGCTATCAAACAAATAGAAGTTGATGAAAGAAGAGAGGTAAGTGAAAGTGATATTTTAAAAATTATCCAAAAAGGTGTAAAACAAAGAGAAGATGCTATAAATTTTGCAAAAGATGGAGGCAGAGATGATTTGGTAGAACAAAATCAAAATGAGATAGACATACTTAAAGAGTATTTACCAAAACAGTTAAGTGATGAAGAACTAACAACAGTAGTTAAAAGTATCATAGAAAAAATTGGTGCAACAAGTATGAAAGATATGGGGAAAGTTATGGGGATTGCATCAAAAGAACTTAGTGGAAAAGCTGATGGGAAAAGGATAAATCAAGTAGTAAAAAATATCTTAGAATAAGTAAATGATTTTATAAACCAACTATTAATTCTTCATTTATGCATTAGTATTACAATTCAAATTATTTTCATAAAGGAGAATTATGAGTAAAATTCAAGATATCAAAAATGAAGTTAGTAAAATAGTTGTAGGGCATGAGCATTTGGTGGATTCTATGCTTATAGCCTTACTTAGTGATGGACATCTTTTAGTAGAGGGAGTTCCTGGAGTTGCAAAGACAACAGCCATAAATGCTTTATCAAAAAGTTTAGGATTAGATTTTAGTCGTATTCAATTTACTCCTGATTTATTACCTTCAGATATAACAGGAACTCAAATTTATAATCAAAAAGAACATAAATTTGAAGTTAAAAAAGGTCCAGTTTTTACAAATCTTTTACTAGCTGATGAGATAAACAGAGCTCCAGCAAAAGTACAATCAGCACTTCTTGAAGTAATGCAAGAAAAACAAGTTACCATCGGTGAAGAGAGTTTTAAACTAAATCTTCCTTTTTTAGTTATGGCAACACAAAACCCAGTAGAACAAGAGGGAGCTTACAATCTTCCAGAAGCTCAATTAGATAGATTTATGATGAAAGTAAATGTTACCTATAACACTTTCGATGAAGAGTTTATGATAGTAAATAAGATTGCAAGAGATGAAGTTAAATTTAAACAAATAAATCAAGTTGCATCAAAGCAAGAGTTAGAAGATTTAAAAGCATCTTGTAAAGAAGTTCATATTGATGATGCCATAACTCGTTATATGTTAGAGATTGTATTTGCTACAAGAAAAGACAAAAACTTAACCTTTGGAGCAAGTCCTAGAGGAAGTATAGACCTTTTTAAAGCTAGTCGCTCTCGTGCTTATATAGATGGAAAAGATTATGTTACTCCATTTGATGTGGCTAAAGTTGCAGTTGATGTACTAAAACATCGTGTGATATTAAACTATCAAGCTGAGGCAAAAGGTATAAAAGCTGAAGATGTTATTCAAAAAATTATTCAAGATATAAAGGCTCCTTAAGAGTATCGAAGGAAGACACTATGCAAGAGTTACAAAAGATACTTTTAAAAGCAAAAAAGCAAGTTTTTTCAAATCTAAGTGGAGAAAATCTTACTCGTCTAAAAGGCGATGGGATGGAGTTAAGAGATATCAAGTCTTATGAGTGGGGAGATGATGTAAGGGCTATTAACTGGAAAGCTACTGCAAAAAGTGGAGAGATTTTAGTAAATACTTATGATGAATATAAAAGATTAAATATCTCTTTGGTATATCTTGGCTGTGCTACTATGAAGTTTGGTTCACTTAGGTTTAAGCAAGATGTAGTAAGTGAAGTTTTTGCATATTTACTTTTTAGTGGAGTCAAAAATCATGATATTACTAAAAGTATTGTTTTTGATAATACTTTAAAAGAAGAGTTTACTCCACCAAAGAAAATAAATCAAATAGATGCAATAGTAGAAAATATATACAAATATAATGTTACACAAAAAAGTAAAGATATCGATTATGAAAGATTATGCCATTTTATAAATCAAAAATATAAAAGAGGTCATATTGTGATACTAGTTGGAGATTTTTTGACTCTACCAAATTTTTCACTTCTTCATAAAAAACATCAAGTTTATTCAATAATCGTAAGAGATAGATTGGAAGAAAATCTAACTTTCAGTGGTGATATATCTCTAAAAAATTTTGGCACTAATAAATCACAAGATTTTCATATAAACTCTACTATAAAACAAAAATATAACAAACTTTTAAAAGAACATGATGAAAAGTTGAAAGAAGAATTTATAAAAAACAAAATTGAGTATAAAAAGATTTTTACAGATGATGATGTTTATATCAAACTAAAGGAAATATTTAAATGATAAAAGGATTAAAAGATATAAAACCGATTGTGGATATCCCTGATAATTCACTTATTATTTTTAGTGTCATTTTATTTGTTATTTTGATAATTTTAATTTTACTTTATCTGCTTTTAAAACCAAAAAGGAAAAGAAGAAAAAAACTAACTCAAAGAGAGTTGGATTTACAAGAGTTAAAAAATATTGATTTTTCAAATGATAAAGAAGTAGCTTATACTTTTAGTACAAAAGCAAGTGAATTTTTAGATGCAAAAAAATATAAAGAAATAGTTTCAAAACTAGAAAGTTATAAATATAAAAAAGATACTCCAAAAATGAGTGAAGAGTTAAAAAAAGAGATAAAAAAAGTTATAGGAGGGATAAAATGATATTTCAATACCCCATAGCTTTGATTTTACCTATACTTTTTCTTATCTGTTTAAAGTTTTGTAAAGCAAAAAAACCATCTTTATATTTTAGTGGTATAAATTTTTTGCAAAAAGTGACTAAAAAAGAGAGTATTTTATCACTACTTTTAAAAGTTTTAATTATAACACTTTTAAGCATCGCCCTAGCCTCTCCCATAAAAGAAAATCAATTAGTAATAAATAACAATAAAGGCTATGAAATATCACTTATTATGGATGTGAGTGGTTCTATGAGAGAAAATGGAAAGTTTGATATAGTAAGAAATATAGTAAAAGACTTTTTGAAAAAAAGAAAATCTGATAAGATAGCTTTATCTATATTTGCTGATTTTGCTTATGTTGCAGTACCTTTAACTTATGATAAAAAAGCTATTTCACAGTTACTTGATAAAATAGAAGTTGGAATAGCAGGAACAACAAAAACAGCTCTTTATGAAGCTTTATTTCTTAGTACAAATATTTTTAAAACTAGTCATGCAAAAAATAAAATAGCTATACTATTGACAGATGGAATGGATAATGCAAATACAATACCTTTAAAAATAGCAGTAGAGAGAGCTAAGAAATATGGTGTTAAAGTTTATACGATTGGAATAGGACAAAGAGGAGATTATAATCCTTATGTTTTAAAAGCTATTGCAAAACAAACTGGTGGAAAATTTTTTGAAGCAGATAGTGTAGCAAGATTAAAAACTATTTATAACACTATAAACTCTTTAGAAAAAAGTGAAATAAAAACAGATAAATATACTTTGAAAACTTACTATTTTACTTATCCATTAGCTTTTGCCCTGCTTTTACTTTTACTACTTTTTTATTTAAGGAATAAAAGATGAATTTTTATTATAAAGAGATACTGTTATTTATACCATTTGCTTTTATACTCTTTTTCTTTGTAAAAAAGTATAGTTTTAATCAAAATATTTTTTCAAAAAGAGTTTTAAAGAGTATTGCACCTATTGGATTTGAAAAATTTAGTATTTATAAAGAGTATTTTTTAGCTTTTAGCTTGATATTTGCTCTTTTAGCTCTCTCTCGTCCATATATAAAAGGAAAAGAGATAAAAGTAAATACAAAAAGTTTTGATGTTATAGTAGGATTTGATATATCTAATTCTATGCTTTGTAATGATATATATCCAAATAGACTCTCCTTTGCAAAACAAAAGTTTTATCAATTTTTAAAAGACTTAAAAACTCAAAAGGTTGGAGTTTTGGGATTTACTTCACAAGCTTTTTTGATAGCTCCTCCAACAACAGATTATGAGAGCTTGAAATTTTTAGTAAAAAATATGCAAACAGGATATATCTCATTAAAAGGAACAAATATCTTAAATTTTTTAAAATCAGCAAATTCAATACTTAAAAACTCACCTAAAAAAGCAGTTATTTTATTTACTGATGGTGGTGATAAAAAAGATTATTCTAATGAAATAGCTTTTGCAAAAACACACAATATAAAAGTCTATATTTATACCATAGCTACAAAAAAAGGAGGAGTTATAAAGACAGAAAATGGAGTGTTAAAAGATAAAAATGGAGATATCGTTGTAGTAAAACTAAACCCTGCAATAAAAAATCTTGCCCTTAAAAGTGGTGGTGCTTATGAAGAGTATAGTTTGAAAAACAATGACATAAAAAGTTTAGTAAATATTATGAATGAAAACTTTAAGAATTTAGCTACTAAAAAAGAGAAAGTTATAAAAAACAATCGTGAGATTTTTTATATTCCATTATTGTTAAGTATTTTACTATTTTTTATGGCTAATTTCTCAATAAATTGGAGAAAATCATGAGAATAATTTTTATATTTTTAATTTTTTTATCATTTTTAAATGCTGGTGTTTTGGACTTTTGGCAAATAAAAAGTGCAAACAAAGCATACGAAAATAAAAACTATCAAAAAGCGATTAGAGAGTATAGCAAACTAAGTGGAGATGAAGCAAAGTATGACTTGGCAAACTCTTACTATAAAAAGGGAGATTTTAAAAAAGCAATAAAGCTTTATAAAAATATCAAAGATAAAAAGTTAGAGTTTAAAAAACTTCATAATTTAGGAAATGCTTATGCCGAAAATGGAGATATAAAAAAAGCAATAAATGCTTATGAAAAAGCTTTAAAAATCGAAAAAGATCCAGATACAAAGTATAATCTTGAGCTTTTAAAAAAGAAAAACAAGAAACAAAACAAGAAACAAAACAAGAAACAAAACAAGAAACAAAACAAGAAACAAAACAAGAAACAAAACAAGGATCAAAACAAGAACAATAAAAATAATCAAAACAAAAAGGACAAAAAAGACAATAAAAATAATCAAAATAAAAAGAATAATAAACAACAATCTAAAGATAAGAAAGATAAGAAAGATAAGAAAAAGGATAAAAATAGTAAGAACAAAAAAGAACAAAGACAATTTAATAAACTACAAAAACAAAAACCTCTCTCAGATATGCAAGAGAGAAAATATTTAAAAATGCTAAATAAAAGAGGAGTAAATACTCTACTTTTACCACTAAATAAACAAAATAAAGGAGCAAACAATGAAGAAAATCCTTGGTAGTATATTACTATTAATTATAAATATAAATTTATTTGCAAATGTAACTTTAAAAACAGATAAAATAGCTCTTTACCCTGGTGATAGTTTAAATATAACTATTACAGCAAGTGGTAAAGATATAGTTTTTCCAAATATTGATGAAATTGCTGGATTTAATATAGTAGGTATTGCCAATGGTTCAAGTACTACTATCATAAATGGCAATATAACAAACTCACAAACTAAAACTTACACGATAGTTCCAACCCACTCTTTTACGATACCAAAACTAAAAGTTAAAGTTGATGATAAAGATGAGTGGACAACCCCTAAAAAGATAAAGTTATTAGACCCTACAAAAGTAAGTACAAATAGTAGTACAAAAGATTATCAACTTATATTAAAGAGTGATAAAACTCATTTAAAAATTGGTGAAAGTGCAACTATTAAAGTTATTTTTAAAAAAAGAGTAGATGCACCTGTTAGTAAACTATATATAGATGAGTTTAAAAATAGTAACTTTTGGATAAAAAAAGTAGGAAAAGAAAATGAATATATTGATGGAAATTATGATATTGTAGAGCAAACTTATCTTTTATTTGCTCAAAAAAGTGGGGATTTTACTATAAATCCTTTGAAAGCAAATATAGGAATTGTGGTAAAACAAAAGATGGGAGGACTTGGAGGATTTGATGATCCTATGTTTGATTCATTTTTTCAAACTATGAAATATAAAAAACTCTTTTCAAATGGTTTAAAAATCAAAGTTGATCCACTCCCAAATGGTTTAGAAGTATATGGGGATTTTAAAATGTCTGCTAGTGTTGATAAAAGAGAAGTCGATGCAAATAAACCTCTGAATCTAACTATAAAAATTTTAGGTGAAGGAAATGCAGATGATATCAAAAAGTTTTCTATCTCTATCCCTGATGCTGTTATATACTCAGATGAACCAAAAGTAAAAACTTATCTAAAAGAGGGAAATTATTATGGAGAGTTTTCTCAAAAAGTAGCCATAATAGCTGATAAAAGTTATACTATTCCTTCTATTTCTTTTACTTATTACAATAAGTATCAAAAAAAACCAATTACTATAAAAACAAAACCTATACACATAAAAGTAAAATCAACTTCTAAAACAAATCTAAAAGATACTCCTAAAATAATAACCTCTAAAAAAAACACACCCATCATAAAAGAAAGAACAAAAGTTATATATAAAAACTCTAATCAAAAAAATATAATATTTTATATTTTAGGAGTTTTGAGTGGTGTGGTATTTAGTTTTATAGTTTTTAAACTAAAAAATACAAAAATACAAAAAAAAGAAAAACCACTAGAGAGTAAAATCTTTAAAGCAAAAAATGATAAAGAACTTTATAATTTACTACTTCCCTATGCAAGTAATAATAAAATAAAATCTATCTTAGAAAAAATAGAAGAAAATATATATAAAAATACAAAAAATGAAATAGATAAAAATGAAATTTTAGATATTTTGGAAGATTAAAACTATATTACCAACAAATTCTGCCGATATAGAGATAGTAAAATCTCTATAAAGGCAAAATATGTTTTTAAAACTTACACTTCTTTTTTTCATCATAAATACAATGATATATGCTGATAATTTAGTTTATAGTACCAATTTTAATAATGGATTAGATGATAAATGGCGTATAATAAAGGATGAAGATAGTTATGAACCTAAGATTGTAGGTAATAAAAACAAAATGTTACGTTTAACAAATCGACAACATGATTTGAGTACAGGTGTAACATTGGATTATGAATTTCCTACTAAAAACAATAAATTTGTACTCGAATTTGATTATTATGCATATGGTGGCTGTGAAGATGATGATCAGGGTGCCAATGCTGATCCAGGAACACCAGGTGCTTGGGGAGCAGATGGTTTGGGTATTGTTCTATTTGATTCTTCTGCTGGAGCAACACCTAAGGTTGGTGCAAATGGAGGTTCTCTTGGCTATGCAAATTCATCGGATGAAACAGGCTTTCAAAAAGGATGGCTTGGAATAGGTATTGATGAATTTGGTAATTATGTTACAAATGATGAAGGAAGAAGAGATATCAACGGTCATACAGATAGTAAAGATGATATAGAAGGCACTGAAGAACCAAACTCCATTGGTATTAGAGGAGATGCTACAAAAGGATATCGTTTATTGAAAAAAAAACATGTTTCTCGTAGTGTAGCTAGAGAATTAATAGATAAAGATGGCAATTTAAAAGATAATGTTTTAGATAGTTATTACAGTGGTAGATATCGTTTAACAGTTGATAGCAGTGATGATAAACATCTTTATATTACTTTAGAAAGAAAATATGATGGAACATATCATACAGTAATAAGTAAATTTGATGCAATGGATCCCAAATATCATCAAACCAAGAAACCAACAAAGTTTAGATTGGCTTTTTCTTCTGCCACTGGAGGAGCATGTAATATTCATGAAATAGATAATGTAGATATATATGGAAAAGGTAATGTTTATGATCCCTCAACTCCACCAGTAGCAGAGTGTCCTGCTGGTTATACTCTTGATACATCTAAAAATTATATTGAAAATGGAGATTTTCACATACTTGATGAAAGAACAGCAGAGCCATCAAATGTACCTGCAGGTACTTGGTTATCAAAAGGAACTTGGAAGAGTGATACTATCTATCAGGGGAATGATAGATATCCACAAGATGGAGTTTCTTCAAAAAACGATACATCATCGATCATAAAACATAATATAGTATATAGTATTTTAGCAGCTTATCCATTCCCTGGTGATAGTAGATATGATATGGGGGCTCAAAATGCACTATATAGCAATGGAAATGACTTAGGTCATACTATGACTATATGGGAATCAAAAAACATTAATTTAGATCCTACTGGCAAGTATATATTTGTATCACACTTTAGTAATACTTTGTACAAAGATACTGTACAAGATGCCTCAAATCCAAAAGTACAACTCTCTTTCAAAGACAGTTCTTGGCATAACCTTGGTTCTCCTTATGAAGTTCCAAGAGATAATACAAGTAGTGATAATTCACAAAGTAGTGATAAATGGTATGCGATATCTCATCTTATAGAGCCAACTTCATCAAGTATAGCTCTTAGGATTTTAGATAGTGCTTATGAAAAGGGTTCATATGGTGATGATTTGGTAGTTGGAGGTTTGGGGCTTTATAAGTGTAAAGCAATAAATCAACCAAAACCTTTTGAATGTACCACTCAAGCTTTTCTAGGTATAGACAAAGGAACGAACAACAAAACATATCTATCTGATATAGATGTATATGATAATCATGTACAAATAAATGGACCATTTAAAAAGATACAAAATACTGATGACAGTATTTTTAGTTTTGGATATAATCCTAAAGATAATTTTATTTGGGGTTATAATAATGCTAACCATAAAGTAGAAAAAGTAGATGCAAATTATAGAGTTGTAGAAAGTTATAGTATAAGTGGACTTGGTAATTACTATGGTGCTGCAGATGTCGATAAAAATGGTATTCTTTATTTATCATATAATAGAAATGCTCATATAGAAAGAGTTGATTTAAATACCAATCCACCTACAAAGTTAAAATCTATAACAATAACAAACTATGAATCTATAAAAACAAATTATCCAAATAGGAAATTTCCAACTTCTGATATAGCTATAAATCCTAAAGATGATAAAATATATTTTATACCTTATGATAAGGCAAGTGTATGGTATCTGGATATACATGGAAACAATAAGGCAACAGCACATAGAATAGATAAGAATTTTATGAGATTTGTTAATGAAGATAAAAGACAAAGTGGTATTTGGTCAAATGCTCTATTTTTCGATGCAGAAGGTTCTCTTTATGTAAATTCATATAAGGCTCATCCAGGTTTTTATCTTTATAAAATAGACATAAGAAATAAAAAAGTAGTAGATGCAAGAAGATTAGATCAAAAAATAAATGATCAACTGTCAAATGCAGATGGTGCAAGATGTGCTTTAGCAAGTGGAGGTGACTCTACTCCCCCTACTGGAGAATGTCAATCTACTTTTCCTGGTGCCGTAAGTTCAACTTATGATGAAGTTCAAATTAATCAAAATACTAAAATAGATGGTACTACTAATCATACTATTACAACTAAAGTTCTAAAAGTAAATGATGGAGTAGAGTGTGATAATGCACCTTGTGTGAAAAGTAATACACTTGCAAGTAAAATGGATTTTAATCTTGATTTAGGAAATGGAAGTGATGGAGATAAAATCTTAGATAATGATAGTTATCTTACTATTTCATCAAATAAAGAATACAAAAAATTTCAGACAGGGAAAAATAATGATATAACTATAAATGGAGATGTCACTATTAAATCACAAAGTGATTTTTATATAAATTCAAATTCAAAAATTCATATAAATGGTAATGTAGTTATTTATGCTGATAAATTTGATTCTAATCAAGAAGGAGTTTTTTATGTAAATGGTAGTTTAAAAATATATACAAACACTTTTTATTTAAATAGCGGTAATAATATGCAACATATTCCAAGTGCAGATAAGTTTGTTGTTTTTGCAAAAAAGATTATTGATATTAATTCACATGTAGATTTTAAAGGTATTTTCTATTCTGATGGTGATATACAGATAAATGATCATACCAAAATAACAGGAGCTTTAACAGCTAACTATATAGATATAAACAACGAATCTATTATAAACTATGATGGAAATGCAGTTAATAATTTTTGTAATCCAACAACAAAAAAAATAAAAATTACCGCTCCAAAGAATATAGATATAGTAGAAGGAAATAGTGGTACAAAAAGTATATCTATAAAACTTACAGCTGATGGTACGATTCCAAGTGATGTAAGTTTTGACTACACTTTGAGTGATGGAACTGCAAAAATCAATACAGATTATCAAAGTGGAGGGAAAATTGATTTTTCTGATAATACTATAAATATACCAAATATAATAATAGGAGATAAAAAGGTAGAAAGTGATGAATATTTTTATATAACTTTATTATCTTCAGATGATAAAATAGTATTTACTAATAATAAAATTAAAGTACATATTATAAATGATGATATAAAATTTCTAATCACAGATTGTCCAGAGCATTGTAATAATAAAATAAAAACTAAGATTGTAAAGAAAAACTTTATAAGTTATATATATTCAGTAGATGAAAGTGGAAATTTAAAAAATAACGATATAGCAAAAGATGTATTTATTAGAATAATAGATAATTCTACTGGAAAGACAATTACAAACTGGCAATCATTAGATATTTATAATAAAAAAAGTACATTTAAAACTCTTGTTAGTACTTATGCAAATAAAAATGCTAAAATAGAATTAAAATGGACAAATACTAAAACTAATAAAACTGAGTATCAAACTTCTATAGATAATTTTGCTATAAGACCAAAACAGTTTAAAATAACACTACCTACAAGTTTTCAAAAAGCTGGTGATGATTTCAACTTTAAGGTTGAAGCAATTGATTTTAACAATAATCCATCAAATGGTTATAGTGAAGTAAAAAATACTTCATTTACTATAACTCCAAAAGATGAAAAATCTCCATCTTGTTTAACTGGTCGTTTAACACTATCTACCAATAACTTTACAAATGGAACTTTAAATGATACACATGCTAAATATAACAATGTAGGAAAAGTTGATATAACAGTAGAGGAAAAGTTGGGTAGTGAATTTGCAAAAGTAGATACTGGTGACACTCCAAAATCTCAAAGGTTAATCCCTAAAGATACTAAAACTATAACTTTTGTACCTAAAAAGTTTACTATAAATCCAAGTTTAAGTGATGCTACAAGCAATATAACTTTTTATGCAAATAACCCTTCTTCCATGGGAGCAAATTTGGCTGTAAATATTTCTGCTACTGATGGAAGTGGAAATGTTTTGTCAAATTATACAAATAATTGTTATGCAAAAGATACAAAACTAACTATTTTTTATACAAATTCAAATACTAAAGATAGGCAAACATTTGTATCAAATAAACATATTGTATCACAAGATGCAAGTAAGTTTGTAATATCAGTTAATAAATCTTCATATAATAATGGTAAAACAACAAAAAATATAAAACTAAATCTCTCAAGAAACAACAAAATAGCAAAAGAACCTAATATTTTATCTATATCAAAAATAAAAGCTGATGATGGATCTACATCAAATATAAAAAATATAAATCCAAATATAACAGCTCATTTTTACTATGGAAGAGCCCATGCACCATCACCTCAAAGTGTTGTTGGAAAA
Organism: Campylobacterales bacterium; assembly: GCA_027055005.1. Classification (GTDB taxonomy): domain Bacteria; phylum Campylobacterota; class Campylobacteria; order Campylobacterales; family QNZT01; genus SZUA-1377. The sequence continues at coordinate 7,646 of JALUNR010000025.1, read as the reverse complement.
GTTTTAAATGCAAAGCTATACTATGAGATTTATTGTAAAACTTGTGATAAAACAAAGTTTTTATTGGCAAATGGAAAAGCTAGTATAGATAGTGTTTACTGGTATATACTTCCAAGTAGTGTTTACAATAATTTTGGTGCTGGGGTTTGTGATTATAACTCTCCAAATGCATTATATGGTGCAACTGCCACTCATCCAGCATCTGATGAAGCAACTATACATATTACTGTATCAAAAGTTCCTCATAATGATAGGATATCCTATATACCAAATCAAACATATTTACAATATAATAGATTTAGTACTATCCCATATCCATCCAATATAAAACACTTTTTTAATGTAGAATTTACTTCATCTGGAGGAGTTTGGGCAGGAGAAGGGTTAAAAGGGAAAACAGTTGATACAGATATATCAAAAATCAAAAATCAATCTTTAGAGTGGTAGGGTTAAACCTTCACTCTATCACTCAAAGCTTTACTAAGTGAAAGCATATCTACATTTTCAAGTCCAACTCCAGTCGGCACTCCCTGTGCTATTTTTGAAAAAGTTATTTCATACTCACTTAGTTTATCTTCTACGAAAAGTATGACACTATCGTTTGCCAAAGATGGGGTCATAGCAAAGATTATTTCTTCTATATCTCTTTGTTCTATTAAAGATTTTAAATCTTTAATAACATAGTTTTCTAAAGACTCTAAAACAAAATACTTTCCATCATAAACTGAACTATCTTCTAAAACCAATATATCTTTTGGGCTTTCTACAATACAAAGTTTTTTATCTTCTCTATACTCATCAAGGCATATTTCACATATTTCATCTTCACTTATACCTCTGCATTTGGAACATTTTTTTATTGAACTTACTGCACTTTCTATTGCATGGGAAAGTTTTAGGGCGGAAAATGGATCACTTAAAACTAAGTGATAAGCAAATCTAGTAGCTGATTTTTTCCCAACTGATGGAAGTTGAGATAGAGCATCTATAAGATTTCTAAACTTTTCTAACCCTTTATTCATCATAAAATCCTAAAATCTTTTGGAGGTTCAGCTTCAAATTCATAGTCTAAAAGTGCTATTTTTTGTGAGTGAAGCATAACTCTTTTTGCATTTTTCCCACCATATTTTCTATCCCCTAGAACTGAATAACCACTATCACTTAGATGAACTCTTACTTGATGTGTTCTTCCTGTTTTTATAGTTATTTTTACTTTTGAAAATTTTCCTTCTATCTCCAATGGCTCTACAAAGCTTATCGCTTCTTTTCCTTTTTCGCTAATCTTTGAATATACAGTTCCATTTTTTTTGATAACAAGTATTGGTTTGTTTACTTCAAAACTTTCAGCAACTCTACCACAAACTAAGGCTATATATTCTTTTAAAACTTGCATTTTTCTAAACTCTTCAATAGCTTTTTTTTGAAACTCTTCATTTTTTACCAAAAGCAATACCCCACTAGTTTCACGATCTAATCTATGTAAAAGTGGTGTTTTAAATTTTTTTGAGATTTGTTCACTTGTTAAAAAAGCAGGTTTATTTACTGCTATAAGATTATCATCTTCAAAAATCTTCTTAATACTTTGTGGTTTTTCAACTCTAAATCTAGTTCTTGCATCCATCAAAGCTCTTGCCATAACAATCTTTTTACCATGGGCATAAACTAACCCACAATCAATCAAATCTTTTGCACTTCTATTTGTTATACCCTCTTGTAGAGCTAAAAGTTTATATGCTTTCTCTTCCACTTATTACCTTTATATTTTTATTAGTAGGATTTTTTAAATCCTCTATCTCTTTTATGCTCATACTACTGATATCTTCTAAAATTATGTTTATCTCATTTTTATTATTTATTATTTTAAACTTTTGTATTAGCATATTTTTACCTATAATATTACTTAACTGAAGTATAAAAAACAAAACTTTTAAAATCTTAAAATTTGGAAGCAATATGATATATTTTTCATATAATTCTTCATCTAATTTTTTGTTATTAAAACACTCCATCAAATAAGCAATCAATACTTTTTTCTCATGAGTTATACCAAAATCTAAATAATCAATCCATGAATAAAAGTTAAAATCTAAAATATTTAAAACTTTTGCACAAAATGCTATATCTTTTTTATATGCATCGTCTTCCCTTATAACTTCATAAAGTGATATAGCAACTCTTTTTATATAATTATTTACTTTTGGAGTATCTATAAATCTATCCTCAATAACTTTGAGATTTAAATCAAAATTAACAGGAAATTTAGAATTAAAACTTCTAAGTAAATCCTTTAGATAAACACCTTCTCTAACTCCTTTTTGATTTACCATAATACTTTTGCATCGAAGTCTCAAAAGTGATTGTAAAAATATAAGATTTCCATCTTTTATGGTATCTAATCGGTTAGAAGATATATATTTATCTAACTTTGATTCATCATAATTAGATAGTTCTTCAAGTAAATATCTGTTTTTTTCAAAATCATATTGATATCCATGTAGAGATTTTAGGGGATACTTACTCTTTTTTTGTATAAATTTTGAAATTTCTCTTATACTACCACCAATACCAACGACTATTTTATCACAAAAAATAGTATCTAGTTTTTCTAACTCGGTTTTTATATAATCTAATTTTTCACTTTTAGTTTTAAACTTTTCATTAAGTCTAACATGTCCTAGTTGTAAAGAAGTAGTTTTTATAACTTTACCATTTACTATTTTTGCAAATTCACAAGAACCTCCACCTATATCAATAGTTGTAAAACTATCCATCTTTGGTAAAAGGTTTATGGCACTTATAGCACCTAAAATACTCTCACTATCTCCATCTATAACTTTTATTTTTATATCCAGTTTATTTGCAACTTTTTTTATAAACTCTTTTTTATTTGGTGCATCTCTAAGTGCAGAAGTAGCAACACAAAGAGTTTTTCTAACTTTATATGCTTTTATGATATATGAAAAATCTTTTAAGGCTTCATAAGCCCTTTGCATCGGTGTCTCTTGTAAAATACCACTACTTTCATAACTACCCTCACCTATTTTTATCTTATATTTAAGACGATGGAGTTCATAAAAAGCAAGTCTTGAAGTTTTTTCATAGATTTTTAATGTTATAGAGTTTGAACCTATATCTATAACCGCAGTGATTTTTGCCACTAATTTCCCCTTTGAAGTTTAAACTTTTGGGTAAGTTGAGTTTTTGTTTCAAAATTTTCTTCATCCCTTATTATTGCATCAACGGGACAAACTTCAACACATTGAGAAGTTTTAAAATATCCAACACATTCAGTGCATTTTTGAAAATCTATAACATATACTGGATCATCACAACTTATGGCATCAACTGGACAAGGAGATGTACATGCATCACAGCATATACATTCATCGGTTATTTTTAATGCCACTAATTACCGTCCAAAGATTGATTTTTTGGATGGTTCTTCATCTGTTGGACAAAAGTTTTTTGCATTTAACTCTATGATAGCAATAGCACCACTTATACCATCTGTTCTGTTTTTTAAACTAAGTTTTGCCCCTATTGCATCAGCTGCACCTCTTGCTAAAAACAGTCCTAATCCAGCACCACTTTTATCACTATACCTTTTAAAAGGAGCAAATAAATCTTTAGTTTCATCTAAACCTTCTCCCTCATCATATATTTCTAACTTAAAATCATCACCATTTAAACGACTTTTTATAAGGATAGTGCTTCCTTTAGGAGAAAATTTTATAGCATTTTGCATAAAGTTTTGTAAAATATGAGTTAAAAGAGTTGGTTGAGTTAAGATACAATATCTCTCAGGTTCTAAATCCATCTTTATAGATATATTTTTATTGGCTGATAAAAGATTGTAATCTTTATTTTTTTCTTCTAAAAATTCTATTACATTTAGCTCAATAGGAGCTTCAAACTGTGCACCTTCCTGTCTTCCTATCTCTAGTATTGAACTTATCATACTATTCATACCATCAATAGCTTTATTGTTCGTTTTAATAGTTTCTATATATTTTTGGCTATCCCTTTGTTTTATTAAAGTTACTTCATTTTTAGTTTTCATAACAGCAAGCGGAGTTTTAAGTTCATGAGCCGCTCCTATAAAAAGTTCTTTTTGGTATTTTACAAAGTTTTGTATCCTATCTATTAGTTTGTTTATACTCTCTCCCAAGGATACGAACTCTGTTGGCAATTCATCTGCATCAATATGTTCTAAAAAGTTTTCATTCATTCTAGCTAATTTTCTATTTATATTTTTAACTGGATATAGTAAAGTTTCTGATAGAAAAAAAGCATAAGCCAATATAATAATACCACCTATAAGATTTACAAGTATGATACTATTTAAGATTTTTGAAAAAAGTGAATATGTACCTGTAATATCTTTTGTAACAATCAAAAAACTACTTCTTGATTTATCATATGGAGTATAAATACTTAAAAATTTTTTCCCATCTTTTTCATACTCTTCAAAACTCTCTTTTGGTTCTTTATCAACCCTTATAACTACTTCCACCTTATCTGAAACATGAGAAATAGCATTTGATACACTAATACTTGTTGGTTTTTTTGAAAAAGGAGACTTGAGTTTATCCTCTTTTAAAATACTATTTGCTTCATTTTTAAGTGAATTAGTAATATCATCAAGTATAGAAATTTTGATATAACTATACAACACAACAGAGAAAATAGCTATTAAAACGACTGAAGCAAGTATCAGTTGTAATATGAATTTCTTTTTTATGCTTTTTTCGGATAACAAAACCTATAACCCCTTCTTCTAACTGTTTCTATTGTTGAAATATTTAGTGGTTTATCCATTTTTTGTCTTATTTGATTTATAGCAACTTCTATTACATTTGGTGTAACAAGCTCTGGTTCATCCCATATTGCATCTAAAAGTTGTTCTTTTGAAACTATTTGATCACTATGTATTGCTAAATGAGTAAGAACTTCAAAAGGCTTACCTTTAAGTTCTATTTCAATGCCATTATAACTTATCTTTTCTTCATCAGGATCTATAAGCAAATCATCAATCTTTATAACATTTGTACCACCAAATCTAAGTCTTGCTTCTATTCTAGCTATCAAGATATCAAAGTCAAAAGGTTTTTTGATATAATCATCACTACCAGCTTTCAGTGCTTTTATCTCACTCTCTTTATCATCTTTTGCAGAAAGTACAACACAAGCTGTTCTTGGAGATTTATGTTTAACAGCAGTAACAAGCTCAATACCATCACCATCTGGAAGCATCCAATCAGTTAGTATTAAATCATAATTTCTAATACCAATATAATACTCAGCATCTTTAAAATTTTCACAACTATCAGCTTGATAACCAAACTCTTGAAGTCCCTCAACTAAAGTTCTATTTAATGTTATTTCATCTTCCACTATGAGTACTCTCATAAACCTTCCTTCTTATAATTTTTATTAAAAAACATTGTAGCAAAAAAAAATCAAAAATTAAAGTTTTTTTAAACTAAATTTAAAAATTTCTTATAAAGTATCCTTTTGGGTTACTTTTTTAACACTGACCTTACAATTTTTTAAAATATCAGGCTTAGATATTTTTAATTTTAACTTTATTATTTGTGGATACTCTTTTATCAAGGATGCACTCAAGTCATCAACAGCATCTTCTATAAGTTTAAACTTTTTATCTTTCATAGTAGATTTTATAAATTTACTAACTTTTGCATAATCTATAAAATCCTCTTTTTTTTTATAGCTAACCCTACAATTAACCCTAACTTTTTGAGGTTTTATCCTTTCAAAATCAAGTATTCCTATGATAGTTTTAAAAGTAAGTTTAGAGATGATTATCTCATACAACTCTTTTTTCCTTACCACTTAAAAGATTTATAATATTTGAGCTATGTTTATATACTATTAAAAGTACTATTATCACAACTGGTGAATGATAAATGTTTGGATATAAAATAAAAGATGCTATCAAAAGAGCAAAAATACCTAAAAGTGACGACAAAGATGAAATCTTAATAGTTTTTGCACTAATACCCCAAACAATCAATCCAACAATAGCAGCATAAGGAATCATAACAAGCATAACCCCTAATCCAGTAGCAACACCTTTTCCACCTTCAAACATCAAAAATATACTAAAACAATGCCCTAAGACTGCTAAAACTGCCATACCCCATAAAGTAGCTTCACTTGCACCTAAATATTTTGCAAACAAAAGTGGTAATACTCCTTTTAAAATATCACAAACAAGAGTCAAAATACTTATTTTTTTAGCAAGAGCTGGATTTTTTTGCTTCAATACTCTTAACACATTTGTTGCACCAATATTTCCACTTCCCTCTTTTCTCACATCAACTTTTCCAAATACTTTAGCAAGTATAAGCCCAAAAGGGATACTAGCAACTAAGTATGCTAAAATGTACATCTGTCCATTGAAATTTGTCAAAAAACTCATTTTTATTTTCCTTTTGCTTTTACAATAGAGTTTATATAACTATACTCTATATTTATAACTCTTGCTCGTGGAAGATTACTACTTACCTCATCGACTACTTTATTAAAATCTTCAAATAAATAGTTCGCATAACTCCCTGGAATTGGATTTATTTCATTTAGGTAAACTTCACCATCTATTACAAAAAAGTCACATCTTATTATCGCACCCTTAAACAAGTTAGCATATATCTTTTTAAACTCTTCTTGCATTTTTAGTTTTAAGCTTTCATCTATATCAGCTTTTAAAACTTGTTCAGTTCTACTAAAATCCATATATTTTTTTTCAAAGTCTAAAAACTCACTTTTTTGAGGCTCTTCAACTATCGAAAATATAAAATCTTTACCAAATCCACCAGCTAAGTTGTACTCTTTAACCCCTTCTATAAAAGGTTCAACTACTATTTCATTGTCAAATTCATATGCTACATCAAGTGCATATTCTAATTCTTCTTTGCTTCTTACTATACTAACTCCAATAGAACTTCCAAGGCGAGATGGTTTTATGATAACTGGAAAATCCATCTTCAAAGATGTTTCTCTATCTCTTAAAACTTCATAATCAACTACTTTAACACCAACTTCTTTTGCATATAATTTTGTATATAACTTGTTAAAACTAAAAACACTAGCTTCTACTCTAGGTCCTATAAATTTAACACCAAAAAATTCAAAAATTCCTGCTAATTTTCCATCTTCTCCATCTCCACCATGAACTAGATTTATAACTATATCAAACTCAACTTTTTTCTCACCCATAAAAGCTTTTTTATAAAAGCCTCCTTGTTTTAAGTTAAGTTTATCAGCCTTTTTATAGTCACCACTACTAAAATATTTTGACTTCATATCTTTCACATCAATATGATAAAAATCTCTATTTGTATCTATAAATATAAAATCTAACTCATATTTTAAAACATCTTTTAATGCTATTGCACTAACTATACTTATCTCATGCTCAAAACTAACTCCACCAAAAACTATTGCATACTTCACCATAACCTACCTCAAATATTTTAATGCTTCTTTTATCAACTCTTCTATTTCTTCACTTTTACATAATTTCATAGCTTTTTTAATTGATTCTTTTTTAAATCCTAAACTCTCCAATGCCATAAATGCTTTATCTTTATTTTGAGTTTTTTCACTAACTTGAATATCTCCTT
>JALUNR010000024.1 GCA_027055005.1 Campylobacterales bacterium | reverse complement strand
GCTATGGCATCTTGAATTTGGTTATATAGTTGTGATACTGATTTTATAGGAGTATATAACATAAAAAGTGCAGTTAAAAAGCTAAAAAAACTTCCAACACTCATACTTCCATCAATAACTTCTTTTCCTCCAGTTAAAATAATAAGAGCTGCAGCAAGTGAACCTGCTGTTTCCATCAAAGGAGATGTAAGTTGATTTGTTTTTATGGCTTTTAAATTTAGATTAAATATTTTTTGATTATAGTTTTTAAATTCATTAAGTTCATAGTTTTGACTTCTATGGGCTTGTATCATTTCTATATTATTAAATATTTCACTTAGTTTTGCAGTTAAATCTGATATTTTTTCTTGAGTTGAAGTAGATATTTTTTTCATTTTTTTTGCTAAAAGGGATAAGGGATAAAATGTAAGTGGTAAAAATATAAGTGATATTATAGCCATTTTAGGATTTAGATATATAACATATACTAATAATCCTACAATTGTTAAAAGCTCTCTTAAAATTGATGGTATAAAATTTGCAACAACATTTCTAACTCTTTCTATATCATTAACTGTTCTACTTATAAGTTCTCCATTTCTTTGTTTATGGAAAAAATCTATTTCAAATCCCAATAATTTTTCTATCATCTCTTCTCTAAGTCTTTTTACTATATCTTGACCTATATAAGATATATAATAAATTTGTACATATTTTCCAACACTTTTTAAGAAAAAAACTGCAACTAAACCAAAAGGTATAATATATAATAAATGTTCATTTTTTTCTATAAAAATTTTATCGAGTATTGGTTTTATCATATAAGCTGAAAAACTTGTACCTCCAGCGGCCATGATCATACCAATAACTGCATAAATAAATTTGACTTTATAATCTTTAAAATATGGTATAAATCTTTGAAGGAATTCTTTTAATTCATTTTTTTTTAGTTTATTACTCATCAGCTACTTCCCAGATTGTTCCATTTGGAGTATCTTGTATAGAAATATTTAGTTTTGAAAGTTCTTCCCTGATTTTATCAGCTTTTGTAAAATCTTTTTGTTTTTTAGCTTCACTTCTTTGCTTTATAAGTGTTTGTATATTTTGCTTTAACTCTTCGCTAACTCCTAACTGAAAGTAAAAACTTTCATCAAGTAATCCAACTCCTAATATTTTAGTGATAAACTCAATATTTGAAAATACTTCTTTTTTTAAAGCTTTATTTTTTGGATTTTCATCTAATATTTGATTTGTTTGATTTATCATTTCATCTATAAAACTTAAAGCCTTTGAAATATTTAAATCATCATTTAAGGCTTCTAAAACCTTATTTTTAAACTCTTTGTTTGCACTACTACCACTTTTAACTGCTATTTTTTTCTTTAAACGATATAATTTATCAAGCCTTTTTTTTGCTATCTTTAAATCAACTTCAGAAAAGTTAAAATTTGCTCGATAATGGGTCGAAAGAAGATAATATCTTAAAATCTCTCCATTATAATTTTTTAGTGCATCTTTTAGAAAAAAACTATTTCCCAAGGATTTACTCATTTTTTCATTATTTATTTGTACAAATCCATTGTGCATCCAGTATTTGGCTAAGTTTACACCACTTTCACATCTACTTTGAGCAGCTTCATTTTCATGATGAGGGAAAAGTAGATCTGCCCCACCACCATGGATATCTATTTGATAATCTTTATCACTATAAGCTAAATATTTTTTTATCATAGCACTACACTCAATATGCCATCCTGGTCGTCCATTACCAAAAATTGCAGGATATGAAATTTCATCTTTTTTTGTAAATTTCCATAAAGCAAAATCTTTAGAATCTCTTTTTTTAAGATTGCTCTCAATCCTAGCTCTTGCATCGTCTATATTCATATTTGACAAGGACAAATACTCGCTATCTTTACTTGTATCAAAATAAATCCCATCTTCTAATTTATATGCAAAATCATTTTCTAAAAGATGTGATACAAATGTTATTATGTTTTCTATTGTATTTGTTGCTTTTGGAGTAATATCTGCTGGAATAATATTTAAAGCTTGCATATCTTCTTCATATCTTTTTATATAGTAAGAAGTTATTTCTTCTAAACTTTTACCACTCTCATTCATCTTCTTGAGTATTTTATCATCTATATCAGTATAATTTTTTACAAAAGTTACTTTATATTTGTTTTCTATTAAAACTCTTCTTAGTAAATCAAAGGCAATAGAACTTCTAGCATGTCCTAAATGAGCATCATCATAAACTGTTGGTCCACAAACATATATTTTTACCTGATTTTTTTCTAATGGTTCAAACTTTTCTTTTTGTTTTGTTTTAGAGTTGTATATAAGCACTTAAAAATCCTTTGAAACTGAGTGATAAAATAACTGTCAAACTAATAAACAGTACATATATCAAAATGTATTTTTTATCAATTAGTATATCCAAAAAATTTTTTATTCCAAAATACTTTATAGTAAGGAAGAATAATACAAATCCACTAAGTGAACTAGCAAGAGCAAGTCCTACAACTTTAAAAAAACTTATAAACGAAAGTGAAAGTACAATATTAGTAACAAGTGATATAACAGAAATTTTTGCTGCAATTGATTGATTATGAGTTGAGTATAGCCATAAAGAAAATATTTTTGCTATGCCAAAAGGAAGAAGCCCTATCATATACATAACTAAAACTTGTGAAGTAATAATAGTATCTCTAGCTTCAAAAGCTCCTCTTTGTAAAAGTAACCAAACTATTTCTTTTGAAAATACTACTCCTATAACAGTAGCAAACGACAATAAAAATAACAATATCCAAAAACTCTTTTTTAGCATAAGTTTTGCTTTTTCTTCTTGATTTGAATTTATGTATTTTGCAACTTTTGGGAAAATTGCTGTTCCAGTTGCTATGGCAAAAATTGCAAGTGGAAATTGAAATAATCTGTTTGCATAGTAAAGATAAGATATAGATCCAGCTACTAAAAAAGATGCTAAGATACTATCAATAAAGGCTGAAACTTGTGCAGTTGAACCTCCAACAATAGATGCTATAAATCCTTTATTAAATCTCTTGATATCATCTTTTATTCTATTTTTTTTATTTATTATAGAAACAAATCCTACCTTTAGCATTCTATCCAATCTTAATATTTTTATAGCTATAAGATGAGCTAAAAGTTGTAAACTTCCACCTATAACAACAGCATAACTCATATTGTAAACTATCTGTTTTGAAGTTAAATTTTTAGATAATAACAATGCAATTATAAGGGATAGATTTAAAAGAGCAGTTGAAAATGCTGTTGTAGCAAAATGGTTTTTGTATTGTAAAAGTGAAGCTAAAAAAGTAACTGAAAATATAAGTATCAAATAGTTAAAGTTGATAATAACAAGTGGTGAAGCTAGTTTAATAGTTTGATTACTAAAACCAAATGCAATTAGTTTTGTAAATTCTTGACTAAAAATATAAACACAAATAGTTAATACAAGTAGTATAATGAAAAATCTTATATAAATAGAAACAGCAAAGATAGATTTTTGTTTACTTTTTGCAAATGTAGGTATAAAACTTTGAGTAAATGCTCCTTCTCCAAAAATTCTTCTAAAAAGATTTGGTAATTTAAAAGCAATAATAAAAATATCAGTATAGATATTTGCCCCAAGTACTGAAGCTTGTAAAAAATCTCTTAGAAATCCAGTTATTCTTGAAAATAGTATGCCAAAACTATTTGTAAATATATTTTTTATCATATTTTTTACCTTTTTTTGGGATTTTACTAAAAAAAATATAAATTAAACCGATAGTTATTATATATATAAATTTTTATAGGAAAAAAAGTGGGTTTATTTGATTTTTTAAAAAGAGAAAATGACGATGGTGATGTTGTTGAGCTTCAAAGTAAAGAAGTATTTAGCAATATAACTATTGAAAGTAAAAATGTTAATAGAGATTTAGAAAGGATATCTAGTAAATATAACATAGATATAAATAAATTAGATTTTACTATCATATCTACTAAAACATTTTACAGATTTGACAAGGATTCTAAATATAAACTTTTACAAGAGTTGAACAAAGAAGAGATTTTAAATAAACAAAACTTTCTTAATCCTGATTTTAGTATAAGACAAATATTTAAGATAAATGTATATGAAAAAAAAAGTTTAAAAGATACAAGGCTTAGGATTGTTTTTGGTACTAATAAAGATTATACAAAAATAAGTGCTATTATCAAAAAAAATTCTAATATTACATATTATGAAAGATTAGAAAGTGATATCTTAAATGAGA
>JALUNR010000023.1 GCA_027055005.1 Campylobacterales bacterium | reverse complement strand
ATGGATTTGTGATAGTTAAAAATAATGTTGTAAAAAACATCTCAAATATAAGACAAACTCTCATAAAAGTTTGTAAGTTAAACTTATCTACTAAGCTGCCATTTATTACTCCAAAGAGTCCTGGGATAGAAAAAGAGGCTACTATTAGGGCGGTTTGTATAGGGGTAGCTTTGAAATTAAGCACTAAAGTATAGATAGCTACACTTGTAAAAAATGAACCAAAATATACTAAAAGTTGAACAATACTAAGTTTTAAAAAAAGTGGATTTTTTAAAAGTTTTAGATACATGAAAAAAAGTTTTTTGTATTTTCATCTATTTTTGTTATTTTTAAATCTTTACATAAAAATACAAGTGTTACATCCATAGTAAATATCACTTTTTTATCTTTATAAATATCATGATGAAGGAGTACTGAGGCGGATTTTATTTTATTGACTTTTGTTTTTACTTCTAACTCATCTCCTAAAGTTGATGATGCTAAAAAATTGCAGTGCATCTCTTTTACTGCAAAATGGCAACTATTTATCATAGGAGATTTTCCATTTTTAAAAAAAAGTTCACTTCTTGCCATCTCGCAAAAGTCTATATAGTTTGAGTGATATACTATACCACCAAGGTCTGTATGTTTATAATATATTTTTATTTTCATGGTATAATATTAGCATACAAAGATTAGGAGTCCGTAAAATGATAGAAACTTTAAATGAAGTGATACTTTGGTGGCATTGGATAGTTTTTGGTTTAGTACTTTTGCTTATTGAATTATTGACAGGGACTTTTTTTGTATTAACATTAGCTGTTGGTGCTATATTAGTTGGTATCATTTCTTTAGTAATATTGATAACTTTTAATACTGAACTTACTTTGTGGATTATATTATCTTTAATAGGTATAACTATTTGGTTTAAACTTCTAAGAGATAAAACGATAAAAAAAAGTGGACAATCAAATTATCGATTAGATACTTATGGAACAATAAAAAAGGAAATAAAGCCAAATCAAAGAGGAGAAGTTGTTTTTGATATTCCCGTTTTGGGTAATACAACTTGGGTCGCAACAAGTGATAAAGATATAGATGTGGGAAGTAGAGTTAAAATAGTTGAAATAAATGGACAACTTATAAAAGTAGAAAGGATTTAAATATGTATAATGAAAGTTTAAATATATTGCTAGTTTTAGTAGTGTTAGTTATAGTAACACTCTTTAAAGGTATAAAAACAGTGCCACAAGGTGAGGAATGGTTAGTAGAAAAGCTTGGAAAGTATAGTAGAGTTTTACATCCTGGATTAAACTTAATTATTCCCTATATAGAGAGTATTAGACAAAAAGTAACAACTAGAGATATAATCTTAGATATTCCACAGCAGGAAGTTATTACTAAAGATAATGCTGTAATACTAACAAATGCTGTTTCTTTTATAAGAGTTACAAATCCAGTAGATGCCATATATGGGATAGAAAACTTTAAACTAGCTATTGTAAATCTTATTATGACAACCCTAAGGTCTATCATAGGTGAGATGAAACTAGATGAAGCTTTATCAAATAGAGAGCATATAAAAACTAAGCTAAAAGAGCAGATTATAGATGATGTAGCTGACTGGGGAGTTACTGTAAAGTCTGTTGAAATTCAAGATATAAAACCAAGTAAGTCTATGCAAGAATCTATGGAACGACAAGCAGCAGCAGAGAGGGAGAGAAGAGCTGTTGAAACAACTGCTGAGGGTAAGAAAAATGCGATGATACTTGAAGCAGAAGGAAAACTTCAATCAGCAAAAAAAGAAGCTGAAGCTCAAGTGGCACTAGCTGATGCATCTGCTCAGGCTATAGAAATGATAAGTGACAAGATAGCAGATAAAGAACTTCCTGCTATGTTTTTACTAGGAGATAGATATATAAATTCACTAGAAAATATGAGTAAAAGTGAAAACTCAAAGATTGTTATTTATCCAGCTGATTTACAAGCTACTTTGAAAGGAATGTTAGGAGCTTTTAAATAGTTTTTAAATGTTTATTTATTTTTTTAGCTAGAGATTTTATATCTAAATCTTTAGTTACAAGAGATAGGTCATTTTTACCTAAAGTGCCATAAAGAGTAGGAGAGGTTGCTTTAAAAAGTGCTATTGTCGGAGTTTTTACTGCAGAAGAAAGATGCATAGGTCCAGTATCTGCACAAATAAAGGCTTTTAATGTTGAGATTTCTTTAGACAATTCTCTTAGATTTTTTTCACTCATAGTTTTTATCTCATTATTTAGTGGAGTTTTGTTATTTGGATCTAAAATATCTATGAATTTTAAAGAGTTATCTAGTTTTTTTAACTCATCAACTAACTCTTGCCAAAAATAGTTTTGATACTTTTTTTCTCCTCTAGCATCTCTGAAAATTCCTATAAAATTTGTCTTTTTTACTTTTTTGATTTTTAAGTTTAACTCTCTTTCAAAGTTGTTTGGATTTTCTCCAAAAACTTTTACTAACTCCAATGGCTTTAAAGCTTCATGAAGTTTATTAAAGTTATTTGTTATTTCAATACTATGTGTAACAGGTAGGTATTGATTTAAATCAAAAAATCCAACTTTGTATGGAGCTTTTACTAAAAGAGTTGCTATTTTATCGCTAGAAGAGCTAAGATTTGAAGTTATAGTTAAATCGTAACTGTTTTGATTGATATCTTTTATAAGGTTTATGGCTTGGAGTGGTTTTGCTAAAAGTTTTCTATCAAAAGAGTAAACTTTATTTATATTTGGCATACCTTCAATAAGTGAAGTTATATATGGAGCTCCAAGAACAAAATCAATCTTTGCATTTGGAAAAATATTATTTATTGCATTTATAAGTGGAGTTTGAAAGATTATATTTCCTATTCGATAATTTATTCTTATTATTAAAATCCTTTTTATTTCTTCTTTTGGTAATGGAAAATTATTTTGTTTTTTGGTAAATAACTTTGCTAGAGTTTGATTTATGTTTTTTGCTATTTTTCTTCTTAATTTTACATGCCATTTTATAGCCAATATTTAACCTTTATATAAAATTTGGTGCATCATTTGAAAAGAGGATCAAATCACCTGCTTTTGTTTCTTTTGCTAAAAGATTTTGGATTTTTGATTTATCTTTTAATATTATTTTTTTAGTATTAGAGATATTATGATCTAATATATCTTTATTTAGCTCACCTGTAATAATAACTAAATCAAAAATTTTATCTATCTTTTTAGCTAACTTTTCATTTGCTTCATCACTGCTTTCTACAATTCCTGGAGTTATGATAACTTTTCTTCCATTATAAAGTGAAGCTAAATCATAAGAACTACTCATTCCTTCAAAGTTCCCGTTAAAGCTATCATCTATGATAAGTTTACCTCCCGCTTCTATTTTTTGAAGACGATGTTCTACCTGTGGAAGAGTTGATACTGCTTTTTTTATTTTTTCTATATCTATACCTAAAAAGTAAGCTACTTTTATGGCTGCTGTTATATTTATTGTATTAAAAGAACCTAGAATTGGTGCAAAAAACTCTTCTTCTTTGTTATTTAGTTTTATACTAAAAGTTATACCATCTAAGTTTGAACAAATCAACTTTATATCATTTCCAAAGATTTCTACTCTTTTATCATTTTTTGGATTGACATTTGCACTTGTATGTATAAAGGCTTTTTGTAACTTTTTTGAATTTAGTATTTCCATTTTTGTATCTCTTATGTTATCAAGAGATTTAAAATACTCTATATGTGCTGGTCCAATACTACCCACAACTGATATCTGTTGATTTAAAAATGTAGCTATTTCATCTATATCACCTCTTTGTCTTGCTCCCGCTTCTGCAATATAAACTTCACTATTTTGGGGTAAATCATTATTTATATCTTGTATTAGCCCTGCCAAGGTATTTACACTTCTTGGAGTTTTATAAGATATAAATTCTTTTTTTATTATTTGATAAATAAAGTTTTTTATACTTGTTTTCCCATAACTTGCTGTTATAGCTATAATAGTTGGGTTTATCTCTTTTAGTTTTTTTATTGCCTCTTTTTTATATGAGTTAAATATTATTTTTTGGATAGTATTTGAAATAATAAGTGTCAAGATAAGAGGTATTAAAGTTGGTAAAATTTTACAGTAAAATTTAATCCAGCATAAAGTATCTAAAAACAGAGTTATAAAAAGAAGTATAAAAAAGAAGTTTTTCACTCTTTTTGTAAAAACTAAAGGCTTATCAAGTTTTCTGTACCAAAGGTAAATCGCAGGTAGAAGTCCAAAATAAAAATAAATCCAAAAATATTTTCCTGCTAAATAGTAGGCTAATATTGGTAAAAAGAAGTATAAAAAGTGCCAAGAAATTTTTTTATGATTTTTTATCACTCTTTCTATCTTATAGTTATACCATTGAAGAAGTGTAATAAGGTAGTATCCTAAAGTTAAAACAAGTAATATATGTGAAAAAGCTGTAAAAATATTAAAATAATTCATCTATTTTTTCCTCTATAAATTTTGCATTTTTAGGTTCTAAAAAAAAGTAATGATTTCCCTCAAGTGGATAAAATAAACTATTTTTTATATATGAATGCATCGTTTTCCCACTCTCTAGTGGAGTTGCATCGTCTTCTCTTCCCCAAAAAAGAAGAGCTTTTTTATCATAACTTTTAAATACTTCATCAAATTTTTCATCTACAACATTTTTAAAAGTTTCATACATATTTTTGTTCATACCATCTACATCTTTGGATGCAAAAAGTTTATAAAGTTTACCTAATCCCAAAGATTTAAAAAACTTAAAAATTGTTATTTTACTTCTTACTTTAAAAGATTTTTTAGGAACAATTCCAGCAGAGCTAAGAAGTACTAAAAGTTTAGGCTTTAAAAGAGTAGCAACTTTTCCACCAAATGAATGTCCAACTATGATTTTTGGAGTGGTGTTTAAAGTAGTTAAAAACTCCTTTGTTATGAGGTAGTAGTCATGAGTGGTTAAGATTTGATTTTCATTTTTACTTTTCCCAAATCCGGGCATATCTATATATATATGTTTATAGTTTGAAAATAGGTTATAAAAAGCAGATTTGCTAACCTCTTTGTTACTTCCCCATCCATGTAAAAAAAGGATTGAATTTTTTTGGGTGGGGTTTTTTATCTCATAATTTATGGCAAAAGAGTTATTTTTATAAGTTATTTCTCTTATTGCCATAGAAATTATTTCTTATTTTTATTTATGATAAATCTAAGAGCATTTAGTTTTATAAAACCTTCTGCATCTTTTTGATTATATACTTCATCTTCTTCAAAAGTAGAAAACTCTTCACTAAAAAGAGAATTTGGAGATTTTCTACCAACTACCATAATATTTCCTTTGTAAAGTTTTAGTTTAACTACTCCATTTACATTTTCTTGAGATTTATCGATAGCAGCTTGAAGCATCTCTCTTTCCGGTGAAAACCAAAAACCATTATAAATAAGTTTTGCATATTTTGGCATCAACTCATCTTTTAAGTGGGCAGCTTCACGATCAAGTGTTATGGATTCTATAGCTCTGTGAGCTTTTAACATGATAGTTCCTCCAGGAGTTTCATAACATCCTCTAGCTTTCATCCCTACATATCTATTTTCTACTATATCTATCCTTCCTATACCATGCTTATTTCCAAGAGTATTTAGTTTAGTTAAAATCTGAGCAGGAGATAGTTTTTCTCCATTTACTGCTACTGGGTCTCCATTTTTATACTCTATCTCTATATATTGAGGAGTATCTGGAGCATTTTCTGGGCTAACTGACCATCTCCACATACTCTCTTCTGGTTCTCTGTTTGGATCTTCTAAGATTAAACCTTCATAAGATATATGTAGTAAGTTTGCATCCATAGAGTATGGGGATTTTCCTTTTTTTTGCTCTATTTTTATCCCATGCTTTTTTGCATAAGAAAGTAGTTTTTCTCTTGAGTTTAAATCCCACTCTCTCCAAGGAGCTATAATAGTAAGGTTAGGATTTTGACTAAGATATCCTATCTCAAATCTAACTTGGTCATTTCCTTTTCCTGTTGCACCATGGGCTACACCATCAGCACCAACTCTGTTTGCTATCTCAACTTGTTTTTTTGCGATAAGTGGTCTAGCTATAGAAGTTCCAAGTAGATACTCACCCTCATATATAGCATTTGCTCTAAACATAGGGAAAACAAAATCTTTTACAAACTCTTCTCTTAAATCCTCTATAAAAATATTTTCTGGTTTTATACCAAGTTCAAGGGCTTTTAGTCTTGCAGGTTCTAACTCTTCTCCTTGACCAACATCAGCAGTAAAAGTTACTACTTCACATTTGTATTCATCTTGTAACCATTTTAGTATGATAGATGTATCTAATCCCCCACTATAAGCTAGGACTACTTTTTTAACTTGTTTTTTACTCATAATTTACCTCTATTTACCTATAAATTTTTTATAGGATTCTATCCAATAAAAGTTAAATTTATGCAACTTCTAGTGTTTTTTGTTCTTTTAGCTTTTTTAGCTTTTTTTGTTTATACATAACTTTATCAACTTTTTCTACTATTTCAGAAAAGCTATCATTTTTACTAAACTCTTCAACTCCAAAACTAAATCCTACTTTAAATTTTTCATCTTTATGTTTAAAACTTTTCCTTGAAAGTTTTTTAATAGTGTCTTCAAAAAAAGCTTTTACTTCTTGTTTTGGTAAAGTAGAAACTACTATAAATTCATCTCCCCCATATCTTATAACACTACTATTTCCTAATCCTTTTAACAGATTGGCTATCATAGAAAGAACTTTATCTCCTACTATATGACCAAAATTATCATTTATGTATTTAAATTTATCAAGATCTATAAATGTAACTACACCATCTTTTTTAAAGTAATCATCTTTTAAAACTTCTTCAAAAAGATATTTTCTATTATATGCTTTAGTTAACTCATCCAAATATACCTGTTCTTGTAATTTTGAAATTTTTTCTAATAAACTTTCCATTTTAGAGTTAACTTCATCCAACATTGTATCATCTTTAGTTTTTATCGCTTTTTGAGCTTTCTTTGCACTTTCATCTAAGATTTTAACATTTTCTTCAGTTTGGGCTTGTAATTCATAGTATTTTTTAAGTATCTTATCACTAGAAATTTCTTCTATATCTATTTGGTCAAGGAGATTTAACTCTTTTACTTTTTTTACATATACACTATTAAAAAGTTCAGGAGTTACAATTTCAAACTTTTTTAATTCTTTTAAAACCGCATCTGTAATTTGCTGTAAATTTTTATCTTCCACATTAAAGCCTTTATATTTTGTTCCTGTATTTATATCGTCAAAAAAAAAATATTTTTTAGTAAATTTTGAAAAAAATATAAAATTTTTATAAGCTTAAGGGTAGCTTAGATAATATCACAGAAATTATATTTTATAACTAACAGGAGAAAAAGATATGTCTATGAAAGTTGACTATTATGAATTATTAGAAATAAGCAAAGATGCAAATGGAAATGAGATCAAAAAAGCTTATAGAAAGTTAGCTATGAAGTACCACCCAGATAGAAATCAAGGTGATAAGGAAGCAGAAGAAAAGTTTAAGCTTGTAAATGAAGCTTACCAAGTTCTAAGTGATCCTCAAAAAAAAGCTACATATGATAGATATGGTCATGAAGGTTTAGAGAACAATGGTTTTAGTGGTTTTAGTGATATGAATATGAATGATTTAAATTCAATATTTGAGTCTTTTTTTGGTGGAGGTTTTAGTAGTGGTTTTGGTACTAAAAGAAGTAATCAAAAGTATCCATTAGATACCCAAAGTGAAGTAGAGTTAGAGTTCTATGAAGCTGTTTTTGGATGTGAAAAAGATATAACATATGAGTATCTTACTACTTGTAAAAAGTGTAATGGAAGTGGTGATGAAAATGGTGAAAAACAAGTTTGTCCAGATTGTAGTGGAAGAGGTGAAGTTTATTATCGTCAAGGATTTATGACTTTTTCTCAAACTTGTGATAGATGTGGTGGAAGTGGTAGTATTGTTAAAAACAGATGTAAAGAGTGTGATGGTGAAGGTTTTATACAAAAAAATGAAACAACTACTGTAAAAATTCCAGCAGGAATAGATCATGGAAATAGAATAAGAGTTAGTGGAAAAGGAAATGTACTAAATGGAAGACGTGGTGATCTTTATGTTGTTGTACTGGTAAAAGATGATGAACATTTTGTGAGAGATGGAGTAAATGTATATATAGAAGTTCCTATCTTTTTTACAAAAGCGATCTTAGGAGGAGTGATAAAAGTTCCAACTCTAAGAGGAGAAAAAGAGATAAAAATCCCACCTTCAGTAGAGGATAAAAAACAGTTTATTTTAAAAGAAGAGGGGATAGATGATGTACATGGACGAGGTAGAGGAAAACAAATAGTACAGATAAAAATAACTTATCCTAAAAAACTTAGTGATGAACAAAAAGAACTTTTAGAAAAATTGGGTGAAAGTTTTGGATGTGAGAGTACTCCCCACGAAAGTCGCTTTGATGAGTTAGTAAACAGAGTTAAAGGGTGGTTTAAATAGTATATTTTTGAATATTATGATGGTGTTGTCATATATTATGGGTTAATACATATAATTTGTATATCTTAAAATATATAGTATAACACTTGATTGACTATAAATAAGATATTAAGTGAGAAATAAAATGCCTATATATATACTAAGTGAAAAATCATTTAAAGATGCAAAAAATTTACTTTGTATAGTTATAAACTATATACAAAAAGATATAAATTTAAACTATTTTGAAGCTTTAATATTTACTTCTAAAAATGCAGTTACGGCGATAGATAAGATAAATAAAAATTGGAAAGATTTGCCATCTTACTCCATAGGAAGTGGAACTAGTAAAGCTATAAAAGAGCTAGGAGGAAATGTTGTATATGAGGCAAAAAGTTCTTATGGAGATGATTTTGCAAAGGAAATAAAAAAAAGATTAAATGGTAGAAGAGTTCTTTTTTTGAGAGCTAAAAAAGTTACTTCAAAGTTAAATCAAATTCTAATAGAAAATGGAGTAATTTTAAGTGAAGAGATAGTTTATGAGACTCTTTGTAATGATTGTAAAAATTTAAAAACTCCACCGGATGGTTCATGTATAGTTTTTTCTTCTCCATCAACTGTGAAGTGTTTTTTTAAATGTTTTAATTGGAATAGTAGTTATAAAGCTGTTGTGATAGGTGAAGTAACACTAAAAGCTTTACCTAAAGATATACCATATATTCTAAGTGATAAGCCAAATATACCATCTTGTATAACTAAATGTCAAAGTTAAATCAGTTTTAATTTATATTTTAATATAATCTTGTAGTATCTAAGTGGTTCGATAACCATATAATGAGGGTCCAACAAAAATATATTTGGGATGTTCGTACTCTTTGTGGTGTGTGTTGGTTATGTTTGAGCTTTTTAAAGTTAGTAATTGACCCTAAAGCAGAGGTCATATCCCTATTGTTGGCTTTTTAGGGCCAAGTATTTAGATGGAACGGCCACTCGGATACACTTCTAAATTCAAGGTATAATTTCATGAAAGTTTTGTTAGTTGGTAGCGGTGGGAGAGAGTATGCGATAGCAAAGGCTCTAAGTGAAGAAGAAAAAGTTAAAAAGATTTATTTTGCATCGGGAAATGGTGCAACTGAAGATATTAGTGAAAAAGTAGAAAATATATCTATAAAAGATTTTGAAAAGTTAGCTTCATATGCTAAAAAAAATAGTATTGATTTGACTATTGTTGGTCCTGAAGCTCCCTTGGTTGAGGGAATAGTTGATGTTTTTAAATCACATAATCTTACTATATTTGGTCCAACTGCAGATGCTGCAAGGCTTGAGGGATCAAAAGTTTATATGAAAAACTTTTTGAAAAAGTATAATATTCCAACTGCAAAGTATGTAGAAAGTGATAATAAAGATGAGCTTTATAGTTTTATAGATACCCTTCCAACTCCGATAGTTGTAAAAGCAGATGGGCTTTGTGGTGGTAAGGGTGTTATCATAGCTGAGAGTAGAGAAGAGGCAAAAGAAGCAGTTGATGGTATGCTTAGTGGAGATAGTTTTGGTGATGCTGGTAAAAAAGTTATAGTAGAAGAGTTTTTAGATGGATTTGAACTCTCTTTATTTGCTATTTGTGATGGTGAGGATTTTAAGCTTTTACCTGCGGCTCAAGATCATAAAAGATTAAAAGATGGTGATGAAGGACCAAATACTGGAGGAATGGGTGCTTATGCTCCAACTCCTTTGGTTAATGAAGATATATATGAACAAGTTAGAGAAAAAGTTATAAAGCCTACTCTAAAAGGTATGCAAGAGGAGGGTTGTCCATTTGAAGGTGTACTTTTTATTGGTCTTATGGTAGTAAATGGTGAAGCTAAAGTTTTAGAGTACAATGTAAGATTTGGTGATCCTGAGTGTGAGATTTTGATGCCTTTGATAAAAAGTAGTGTGTATGATCTTTTTTATAAAGGGGCAACTAAAGATTTAGATAGTTTAGATATTGAGATAGACAATAAATATGCAGTTTGTGTAGTAGGTGCTAGCAGACACTATCCATATAAAAGTTCAGTTCCTGCAGAGATTGTAAAAGATAAAGTAGTTCATGAGGATTTAATGGGAAATGCTCATATAGTTTATGCTGGAGTTAGTAGGGAAGATGATAAACTTTTTGCTAATGGAGGAAGAGTGCTTTTAGCTGTAGGTTTAGGGGATAGTATTAAAGAGGCAAGAGACATGGCATATCTTATGATGGGACAAATCCATTTTGAAGGTAAACAGTATAGAAAAGATATAGCTTATCAAGCTTTAAGGTAGTTTTTTGGAAGAATTATTTAATAGATTAAATACACAAGGATTAGTTTTAACTTCAATACCAAGAAGGAGTTATGCTTTTTTTATAGATGATTTGATAGTTTCTTTTTTGATGTTTGTAGCATTTTATAGTAGTTTTTCAAATGCTAAAACGGTGGAAGAAGTTATAATTATCACTAATAATCTTTTTTTATATATAGTTTTACTTAAAGTTATATATCACACTTTTTTTGTTTGGCAGTATGGTGCTACTATGGGGAAGATGCTTTTTAAGATGAGAGTAGTTGATGCAAATACTTTTTATAACTTAAGTTTTACCCAATCACTTATAAGAGCGATAGTTAGAGTTTTCAGTGAAGCAGTTTTTTATCTTGGTTTTTTATGGGGAGTTTTGAGTCCTACTAAACAAACTTGGCATGACAAGGCCTGTGGGTCAATAGTTATAGATGTATAAAAAACTTTTTATTTCAACGATTATTTTAACTTCGCTATATTCTTCCTCACTTCCTTATACTATGTATGCTGTAAGTGTTGAGAGTGTAGGAGATATAGTAAGTGCTGATGGTGGAGTTATAATATATCATAAAAATAAAGTATATAAAGCTAATCGTGCAGTATATAATACCAAGAAAAAAGTTTTAGAATTATTTGGAAATGTAAAAGTTATAACTAATAAAAGTAGCTCTATAACTGATTATTTGAAAGTAAATGTAAAAGATTCTAAAAGTCATACAAATAAATTTTTTATATATGATGGAAATAGTAAAATATGGCTTAGAGGAAGTAGTTATAAGTCTAAAAATGGAATATATAGAGTTAAAAATAGTGAAATATCTAGCTGTAAAGTTAAAAATCCTGATTGGAAAATACTTTTTGCAAAAGGAAAATATAATAAAAATATAGAGTTTGTAACTTTAAGCAGACCAACATTTTACTTTAAACAAAAACCTGTATTTGCTCTGCCTTGGTTTGGATTTTCTACTGTAAAGAAAAGAAAAACAGGATTGCTTAGACCTAGATTTGGGATTAATGCTGATAGTGGTTTTATATATAAACAACCTTATTTTTATGCACCATATAGAAACTGGGATATTGAGTTTACACCTCAGATTAGAACAAATAGGGGTATTGGACTTTATAGTAGTTTAAATTTTGCAGATAGTAAGTTTTCTAAAGGTAGTTTAACTCTTGGATACTTTAAAGAAAAAAGTTCTTTCTTTAAAGAGAAAAACCTTAGAAATAAAGAGCATCATGGTTTAGATTTTTATTATGAGGGAAGTCATTTTTTGCCCAGTTTTTTAAAAAGTAGTGATGATGAAGATGGATTGTATATAAAGTTTGAAACATTAAATGATATAGATTATGAAAACTTAAAAGATGTAAATATAAAATCATACAATAAGCTTGTTACTTCAAGATTAAACTCATATCTTAAAAGAAAGAGTGATTATTTTGGTCTTTATGCAAAATACTTTATTGATACTGATAAAGTCAGTAACTCTGATACGATGCAAGAGTTACCATCGTTTCAATATCATATATTTACAAAAAACATAGCAATAAAAAACCTTACATACTCTTTTGATTATAAGTTTAAAAATAATTATAGAAGAGAGGGATTAAATGCAGCTTGGCAAGAGATAAATTTTCCTATTAAGTTTGATATATCGCTATTGGATGATTTTTTAAACTTTTCTTTTAGTGAAAATCTTTACTATTCAAAGATAAATTATAGCAAATTGGCTGGCAAAAATATTGATAATGCTGTTTATTTTAGTAATTATCATAAATTTGTTTTAAGTAGCGATTTGACAAAAAAATATGATAATTTTTTGCACAATATACAGTTACAAACTACTTTACAAGTTCCAAGTTTTGAGCATAAAAGTGGTGATTTTGCTGATTTTATAGATATTAATAAAGAGAGAAAAAACTTAAATTTCTCAATTAATCAATATTTTTATGATAAAAATGGATTTGATTTTTTAACTTTGAGAAGTTCTCAAATCATATATCTGGATAAAGGTAAAAAAGAGTATGGAGATATTTTAAATGATATATATTATAAATATTCCAATAAACTTTCCATAAGTGAAAATACATCTTATTCTAAGAAATTTTCAAAAATCAAAAAGATTCAAACAAGTATAAATTATAAAGATGATGTGTATAAGTTTAGATTATCACATACTCATAAAAATGTACCAAATGAAAAAAAAGTAAATTATTTGACAACAGATTTTAGTACAAATCTAAATGCTGGTTTTAAGATTGGTGGAGAGTTAAACTATGATATAAAAAATGCTTTTACTAGAGATTGGAGTCTTTGGTTGTATAGAGATAAAAAGTGTTGGAACTATAAGATAACTTATAAAGAGAGTTTGATACCTATTGCTACAAGTGGTGGTGCAAAAGCTTATAAAAACAAAGGTATTTACTTTTTGGTAAATTTTGCTAATATAGGGGGAATATCCTATGAATATGCAAAAGATAATATAGTAGATAGTGGAGTGAGTGATGAATAAAGAAGCAAAGGTTGGTTTATTTGTTTTTATTGGGCTTGTAGTTTTGTTTTTACTCTCTACTCAGGTAGGAAGTTTTAAAAATTTGTCTAAAAAAGGTTATAGTATTTTTACATATTTAACCGATGCATCAGGTTTAGAAAAAAATGCAAAGGTAAAAGCTAATGGTTTAGATATTGGATATATCAAAGATTTAAGTATAGATAATGATAAAATAAAAGCCAATATTTTTATATATAATGGAGTAAAAATACCGGAAGATTCACTTTTAAGAAGTGAACAGGGAAGTATGTTAGGTGGTAAGTATTTAAATATTAAGCTAGGACGATCACAAAAGTTTTTAAAAGATAAAAGTATTATTAAAGCTCAGAAAAAATTAGCTAGTTTTGATGAGGCTAGTGATAGTATCAAAAGGGCTGCGGATGAATTTAAAGCTTTTATAGCTGATTTTAGAGATGTTTTGGATGATAAAGCGAAAAAAAGTTTAAGAAATACACTTTCAAATCTTGAATCAACATTGAATAATTTTAATAATATGGCTGTTAGTATTAAAAATACAAGCGATAAGTTTGCAAAAACAGCTGATATTATAAATAATAGGTTACCTTCTATTGCTAAAAATTTAGATATTTTGATTAGGGATCTGAAAAATAAAGCTCCAGTTTTGATGGCAAAGTTTGAAGATATAGAAAATCAAATAAATGGGATTTTGAAAAATAATAAAGAGCCTTTAAATTCGGCATTAAAAAATGCTGGAAACTTTTTTGATGGTGGTAAATCTGCTTTTGATAAAATTGATAAACTTTTGGCAACTGTTGATAAAGTAAAACTTGAGATGGGAATGAGAAGTGAGTATCAATCTAGCGATAGTTATCAAAAAGGATATATTGATTTGGATTATATTCCAAGTGATTCTAAAAGATATAAATTTTCTCTTGCATCCATGGATGATTATTCTAAATTGGATTCTAAAGGTAAAGTGATAAAACCTAAAAAGCATCAAGACTCTAAGATTCTTATATCTGCACAAATTGCTAAAAGATATGGAGATTTGACTTTACGAACGGGACTTATAGAGAGTACCGTGGGAGCTGGGGCTGATTATTATATGTTTGATGATAGATTTAAAGTGAGTAGTGAAGTATTTGATTTTAATGCAAGAGATGATGTTAGAGGTGATAAGGCTCATGCTAAGATTAGTGGTAGATTTACTATTTTGAAACATATAGATTTATATGGTGGATATGACAACTTTTTAAATACAAAGGCTGATAATGCTTTTGTTGGAATTGGTTTTCACTTTTATGATGATGATCTAAAAAGGCTTATTATGAGTCAAAGTGTGGGAAGTATGGCTAAATAATGAATAAATACGAAGAGGCTTTAGAGTTTATGAATCTTAGCTCTTTCACAACATTTTTAGAGATAAAAAATAGATACAAAGAGTTATCTAAAGAGTATCATCCTGATTTTGGTGGGGATAGTCAGAAAATGGATAAATTAAATCAAAGTTTTAAATTATTAAAAGATTATATTGAAAATTATAGGTTTTATTTTAGTGATGAAGAGATTTTAAAGCAATATAATGGAAGTGAATATGCTGAACAATTCAGATTTTAAATATATGTATAAAAATAGGCAAGAAGCATATGAAGAACTTTTTAGGCTAATACCCAAGAATTTGGTATATGATAGTGATTGGAAAATAATAACAAATACTCTTAATAATCTTAAGGAAGTTTGTAAAATAAGTCAAGATTTAAAGCTAGATTGTGAACCTTTTTTTTTACAAGAGATAACAGCTCCAAATAATAGTGAATGTACAATAGCAGTAGTAAGTGAGTTAAAAGAGATAGTTATAGAAAAAAATCTTGTTAAAAGTTTTGAAATAGATGAAGATTATATATATAAAAAATCCCAAGAATTATATGAAAATAATATTTTAACAAAGTTGTATGCCTTTAAAGGAGGTAAAGTTTTGGATAATATTAAAGATAAAAAAATTATGATTTTTAGTGATGGATGTGATATTGGTTTAAATATACTATGTGTGGTAAAATCACTTTTAAATAATGGTGCAAAGAAAATATTTGT
>JALUNR010000022.1 GCA_027055005.1 Campylobacterales bacterium | reverse complement strand
TGCATATGAGCTTGGGATTGAGTTAAAAGAGGGGATTATCGCTACTGGTGATCAGTTTGTAGCAAGTAGTGAGCGAAAAAACTGGATAGGAGAAACTTTTGGTGCAGATGCTTTGGAGATGGAAGGAGCTAGTGTCGCAGTTGTTTGTGATGCTTTAAATGTTCCATTTTTTGTACTTCGAGCCATAAGTGATAGTGCAGATATGGATGCAGGATTTGACTTTGATGAGTTTTTGAAAAGCTCAGCAAAAGTAAGTGCAAACTTTGTCATGAAAATGGTAGAAAAACTCTAACTTATGCAAGAAATAATCCACAGTAAAAAACTACACAAAATAGTAGGTAAAACAAATGCTAAATACAAACTTATAAATGAGGGCGATAAAATCCTGCTTGGTCTTAGTGGAGGAAAAGACTCCATCACTTTAGCTCATGTTTTAAAGTATCGCCAAAAAGTTATGCCCTTTAAGTTTGAGTTTTTAGCTGTTACTATCGATTATGGTATGGGGGAAAACTTAGAAACTTTGAAAAAGCATTGTAAGATTCACAACATTCCTCACAAAGTTATAAAAACAGACATCTTTGATACTGCAAAAGAGAAGATTAGACAAAACTCCTCTTATTGTAGCTTTTTTTCTCGTATGAGAAGAGGGGCTTTATATAGAGTAGCAGAAGAGTTAGGATATGAAAAGGTAGCTTTGGGACATCACTTAGATGATGCGGTTGAGAGTTTTTTTATGAACTTTATGTATAACGGTGCTCTTAGAAGTATGCCACCAATCTATACTGCATCAAATGGCTTAAAAGTGATAAGACCACTTATCTTTGCTAGAGAGAGACAACTTAGGGATTTTGCTACTAGAAACAACATCCCAACTATCACAGATGAAGCTTGTCCAGCTTTTAGATTTGATATAAAACCACCAGTAGCAAGAGCTAGTGCTAAGGAGCTTTTAGCAAAACTAGAAGAGGAAAATCCACAGCTTTTTATATCTTTAAAGTCAGCATTTGCTAATATCCACGAAAAGAGTTTTTTCTTGGAGGAATCATGAAGTATTTTTTACTATTTTTACTAATATTTTCGATAGTTGGATGTCAAGAGCCAGATCGTGATGAGTTAAAAAGGATAAATGGCATAAAACCAAAAGTAGAAAAAAAAGCTGAGCCAAAACTGATAAAAAAATCACTCTTTAAAACACAAGAGCCTAAAAAAGAAGTTGTTGTGAAAAAAGTAGATGAGTTAGAAAAACAAAAACTTCAAAATGAACAAAATATCAAAAAACTTGAACTTCAAAACAGACAAAAATTAGAAGAAGAAAAACTAAAATCATTACAAAAAGATAAAGAGTTAGAACAACAAAGATGGATGTTTGAAAAACAAAACAGTTATAAAATATATAAAATAGTTATTGCTTTGATTATTTTACTTTTAGCATTGGTCCTGTTTTTGTTTTACTTACATAAAAGGAAAAAAATAGATGGTGAACATTCATTGGATAGAGAAAAATTTCATAGAGAAAAAGATCTTGAACTTTATAAACTTCAAAATGAAAGACTTGAAAAGATAGTTGATATTGTAACTACAAAAGATCTTAGCAAAGATAATGAAAGTAAACTTTTAAATATTATTTCAGAAGAAACCAGAAAAGGAAGTGTTATAGAGGTAGAGCCTAAGAAAAAAGGCTTGTTTTTTAAATCATGAAGATCTTAGTTTCAGCACTAGAACCATCAGCAAATTTACACTTAGAACCTATTTTAGAAGGTTTAGGAAATGTAGAAATTTTAGGTATATATGATAAAAAGTTTGGTTCTCCTATATATCCATCAAGTGATTTTGCAGTAATGGGTATTTTTGATGTTTTAAGTAAAATAACACTTGCTAAAGAAGCTTTAAATGATATGATATTTTTAGCAAAAGAGACTGATGTAATACTTCTGATAGATTCTCCAGCTTTTAACCTACCATTAGCTAAAAGTCTAAAGCTAAACTATCCAGAAAAAAAGATTATCTATTATATACTTCCAAAAGTATGGGCTTGGAAAAAATCTCGTGCAAAACTTGTGGAAAAGTATTGCGACAAGGCTTGTAGTATATTTCCTTTTGAAAGGGATTTTTTCAAAAATCAACTCTATGTAGGAAATCCTCTTTTAGATGAGATAAAAGTCTTTAACGATGGCACAACCAAAAATCAAGTAGCCTTTTTACCTGGAAGTAGAAGTGGGGAGATAAAAAGACTTTTCCCTGTATTTAAAGAAGTAGCAAGAGAGGTCGATGCAAAAAAAATTCTTATAATTCCTAAATTTTTTGATGAGAAAAAGATAAAAGATTTATATGGAGATATAAGCGGGTTTGAAGTAAGTTTTGATACTCATAAAAGTTTAGCAAACAGTGATTTTGCTTTTATTTGTTCAGGAACGGCAACTTTAGAGAGTGCAATCATAGGAACACCTTTTGTTTTAGCTTACAAAGCTAGAGAAATAGATTTTTTTATAGGAAGAAAGTTAGTAAAACTTCCATATGTAGGACTTGCAAATATTTTGCTTGATTTTGAAAATAAACCTGCTTTACATAAAGAGTTTTTACAACAAGAAGCTACTTGTGAAAATCTCTTAAATGAATTTAGAACCTTTGATAAAGAGAAATTTTTAAAAAGTTCAGATGAAATAAAAGATATACTAAAATATGGAAGTAAGCAAAATATAATAAAGGAATTAAAATGTATTTAAAAGATGAGAGATTTGCGATTTGGTGTGATTTTGTAGAGAGAGATTTTTTAAAAAATAACTTTCCAGCTCTTTTGCAAGATGGAAAGATAAATGGGGCAACTTCAAATCCAGCTATTTTTAAAAATGCTTTTTTAACTTCATCCGCTTATCAGCAAAGTAAAGAGAAGTTAGAAGGTAAAAGTTCAAAAGAGATATATGAAATTTTAGCGATAGAAGATATACAAATAGCAGCAAAAGTATTAAAACCACTATATGAAAAAAATGATGATGGTTTTATATCTATAGAAGTTGATCCAAATATCTACTCTGATGTAAAATCAACTATAAAAGAGGGAAGGGAACTTTTTAAAAAGATAGGATTTCAAAATGTCATGATAAAAATTCCAGCAACTGATGCAGGTTATGAAGCTATGGAAGTTTTGATAAGTGAAGGGATAAATATAAATGCTACTCTTGTATTTTCTCCTTCTCAAGCTAAGTCTTGTCTTGATGCCTTTGAAAAAGGGTTAGCGAAAGTAGAAGGTGATAAGCCAAAGGCAGTGATAAGTGTTTTTGTTAGTCGTTTTGATAGACTTCTTGATCCATCTCTTCCTGAAAATCTTAAAGGGAAAACAGGTATTTTAAATGCAACAAAGATTTATAATCTAGTAGAACAAAGAGCTTTACCAGAGGTTAGAACCCTTTTTGCTAGTACTGGTGTAAAAGGAGATGAATACCCAAAAGATTACTATATTACAGAACTTGTATATCCAAACTCTATAAATACAGCCCCATTAGATACTATAAAAGCTTATCAAGCAACAAATAATACTTCCTCAAAAACTCCAATTACACAAAATAAAATAGAAGAGTTTTTTACTCAACTAAAAAATGAAAGTGTCGATATAGATGAAGTTTATAACAATCTTTTAAATGATGGATTAAAAGCTTTTGTTGAAGCTTATAATAAAATTTTAGATGAAATAGTATAGAGGGAAAAATGATAGATGACTTAGTAGAAGAAGAAAAGTTTGATCCAAGAGAACTTAGTTTTGAAATGATAAAAAAGTTAAAGTTTTATCTTAAAGGACTTTTGGAGCATGGAGGAAGTGATCTTCATATAAAAACAAACTCACAATTTCGAGGACGAATAAATGGAGAGATGATAACCTTAAGTCATGAGATACTAAGTCATAAAGATGGGATTCAACTTGCAAAAGAGTTATTAAAAGGAAGATACTCCGAATTAATATCAAAAAAAAGTGTTGATTTTAACTTTAAATTAAATGAAGATTATAGATTTAGAGGAAATATCTTTTTTCAAATGGATGGAGTAAGTGCTGTTTTTAGAGCAATTCCTGTGAGTATCCCTACTATGCATGATTTAAAACTTCCTCAAACTGTAAAGAAGTTTTGTAACTTAAAAAGAGGTTTAGTTTTAGTAACAGGACCTACTGGAAGTGGTAAGTCAACTACTTTAGCCTCTATCATAAATCACATAAACAAACAACAAAGAAAACATATTATAACTATTGAAGACCCAATAGAATTTGTTTACAAAGATATAAACTCACTTATAAATCAAAGGGCTATTGGACAAGATGCTCTTGATTTTGCATCGTCTTTAAGAGCAGCATTAAGGGAAGACCCAGATGTTATACTCATAGGAGAGATGAGAGATATGGAAACTATTGAGATAGCAATGCATGCCGCTGAAACTGGGCATTTAGTCTTTTCAACTCTTCACACGATAGATGCAAAAGATACGATAAACAGAATCATAGGAATGTTCCCAGGTGAGGAGCAAAACAAGATAAGAATGTCTCTTGCTGCTACTTTACAAGGAGTTATGTCTCAAAGACTTGTAAAAACAGTTGATAACAAAAGAACTGCTGCAATAGAAATACTTGTTAGAAATGCTAGAGTAGAATCTCTAATAGCTGATGGTAGAGATAGTGAAATCTCAGATGCGATAGAAGAGGGATGTGATGTATATGGTTCCCAATCTTTTGACCAAGCCCTTTTATCTCTATATCAAAAGGGCATGATAAGTGAAGAAGAAGCTTTGCAAAATGCTTCTAATTCAGCAGACTTATCTATGAAGTTAAGAAATTATAACCAATCCCAAAATGCCTCAGAAGTTTTAGAAAATTCAACGATAGAATTAAAAGTCTAATCTGTATTTAAGACTAAATTATATATAATCGCGCAAATTTTAAACAGAGGATAATACTATGGCAAGAAGATGTTCAGTAAGTGGAAAAGGACCAATGGTTGGTAATAATGTAAGCCATGCACACAACAAAACAAAAAGAAGATTTTTACCAAATCTAAGAACAGTTAGAATCACTCTAGAAGATGGTACAACTAAAAAAATCAAAATCAGTGCTAAAGAGCTTAGAACTATGAGAAAAAACTCATAATCTCCCAAACCTTTTTGGGTAGATTATGACATTTTTAAAAAAAATAAAAAAAGCACTTAACTGGCGAGAGTCAGTTAAGCCACATGTTGATTTAAATACTGAACTTTATATTCAGTTAGCTCCTTTTAAACTTCCCCTTATTTTAACAGTGCTAATGATGATGTTTGGAACACTAGGTTATATAATCATTGATGATTTTCCTTTGATGGATGCTATTTATCAAACAGGTATAACTTTTACAACAGTTGGATATGGTGAGATAAAACCTATTTCAGATGCAGGACGAATTTTTACTATAACTCTTATTATACTTGGATTTGGGGTTTTTTCATTTGCAGTTGGTATTTTGGTTGAAGTTTTAAATAGAGGAGATTTGGTAAAAGTACTAAAGGAGAGAAGTATGTTGTATAATGTTGCAAGGTTGAAAAATCACTATGTTATTTGTAATCACAACGAGTTTACAATCCAATTAACTAGAGAGTTTAGAGAAAATCAAATTCCATTTGTAGTAGTGGATGCAAATCCAAACTTAGAAGAGGAAGCAAAAAAGTATAACTATCCATATTTTATAAACGAAGAGCCACATACAACCTTAGCTATACTAAAATCCCACCTCTCTTCTGCAAAAGGTGTTATTACTCTCTCAAACAACATAGCTGATAATATAGCTGTTATAGCATCAGTTAGACTTTATGAAAAAGAGATAAAAAGAAGAAGAGCATACTTTATACTTACAAATGCTTCAAATAAAAATGATATAGAAAAGTTAAAAAAACTAGGAGCCGATAGTGTTGTAAGTCCTACAAAACTGATGGCTCAAAGGATGAGTGCTATAAGTCAAAGACCAGAAATGGAAAATATTTTAGAGCAGTTTTTATACAAAAAAGATACTCCACTTGATATTGAGGATGTTACTGTCCCTTCTTTTTCATGGATGCTTTTTAAAAAGATAAAAGAAATAGATATACAAAAATATGTAAAAGTTTATATTATAGGTATAAAAGAAGACGATGCAAATGTAGTTCCTATGCCTGATGGGAATTATATCATACCAAAAGGATGCAGACTTTTACTTATAGGAAGTAGTAAAAATATAAGACTTGCAAGAAAAGTGATAAGAAAAAAAGAAAAACCGAAAGGAGCAATAGTAATATGAAAAATTTTACAATAATATCAAAAAAAAATGGACTTGAAAATGTAGAAGGCTTTTTCTTTGATGGTTTAAATGCTGGATTTAAGAAAGATGTTCCTGATGTGGGGTTTATATATAGTGATACTACTTGTAGAGTAAGTGCAGTTTTTACAACAAATATATTTGCTGCTGCACCTATAAAACACTTTAAAAGATATAAAGATAACTTTGAAACAAATTTTATACTTTTAAACTCTAAAAATGCAAATGCCATGACAGGTGAAAAGGGAGTTGAAGATATAGATGAAATTTTATCTTTTGTAGATTGTAAACTTCAAAATCCTTTGATGAGTTCTACTGGAGTTATAGGTTATAGATTAGATAAAGAAAAGTTTAAAAAAATTCTTAAAGAGTTTGATTTTAGTAAAAGAGACAGCGATGCAGTTGCAAAAGCTATCATGACAACTGATAGTTTTAAAAAAGAGGTTGCCTTAGAAGTAACTTTAAATGATGGAAAAAAGTTTAACATAGCAGCTATCGCTAAAGGTGCTGGGATGATAAATCCAGCTATGGCGACTATGCTTTGCTTTGTATTAACAGATAGTGATATACCAAAAGAGGATATGGATGAACTTTTAAAGGAAGCAGTTGATGAGAGTTTTAACAAAATAAGTGTAGATGGAGATACTTCAACGAATGATACAGTTATGCTCCTATCCTCAGCAAAAAATCCTTATCAAAAAGATGCCTTTAAGGAAGCTATTAACTTTATACTCTTTGAACTATCTCAAATGATTCTAAGAGATGGTGAAGGCTCAAACAAAGTAGTAGCTTTTGAAATTAATAGTGCAAAAAGTGATGAAGAGGCTAAGAAGGCTAGTAAAGCTCTTTCAAATTCACTTTTAGTCAAAACAGCACTTTTTGGAGAAGATCCTAACTGGGGAAGGATAGCTTCAACCATAGGTGCTAGTGGGATTGAGTGTGACGAAAATAGTCTTGAAATTTATTATGATGATTTACTTATATATGGTAAAGATAGAAGAGAACTTGATTGTCAAACAGAAGAAAAAGCTTATCAAATTATGAAAAAAGATAGTTTTAAAATAACTTGTAATCTAAAC
This sequence comes from Campylobacterales bacterium, assembly GCA_027055005.1. Taxonomy (GTDB): domain Bacteria; phylum Campylobacterota; class Campylobacteria; order Campylobacterales; family QNZT01; genus SZUA-1377. The sequence goes on along the minus strand of JALUNR010000022.1, from coordinate 8,199 downwards.
ATAGGAGAGGGAAGTTATACTTCATATGGTTGTGACTTAAGCTATGAGTATGTAAAAATAAATGCTGAATATAGAACTTGAACAAATTTATACAAAGTTCTTAAAATTAACTTTGTATTTATTTTTAATTTGATAAAATAAACTCTTATTAAAAATATAGGAGGCTCTTTTGTTACAAGAATATGGAAGTGAATTGGTATCAAGTTTAAGACAAGAAAATGCAAGATTTGCAAGTGTTTTTGATAAACATCAACGGTTAGACAAAAAGATTTGTGAAATAGAAGCTGGACGAGAACATGCTAGTGATTTTGAATTAGAAACTATGAAAAAAGAAAAGCTCAAACTAAAAGATGAAGCATATTCTATGCTAAATGAATACAAAAGAGAAGTTGTAGCATAAATTTAATGGAGAAGAGATCTTTCTCTTGTCCTCTTCACCAAACTTTATAAATATTTTGATAAAATCAAATTAGGCTTAGTTGCCTTTAACTTAAAAATACAGGAGAACGAATGTTACACGAATATAGGGATATTATTTCAAAACTAAAACAAGAAAATGCACACTTTGCAAAAATTTTTGAAAGACACAATGAGTTAGACGATAAAATTAATGCAATAGAATCAGGTAAAGATTATACTAGTGATATAGAACTAGAGAGTATAAAAAAAGAAAAACTTAAACTAAAAGATGAAGCTTATGCTCTTATTTTAGAGTATAAAAAGAAACATAATTTATAAAAAGAGGCTTAGTTAGCCTCTTTCTTTCTTCTTGCCACTCTTTTTTCTCTATCCAAAATATTATTTTCAATATGCATAATAAATTTATATAATCCATAAAAAAATCCAACTATCAAAGGAAGAGCAAAATACCAATGACTTTTAATTATTTTAATAATACCAAGTATCTCTTTTCCAAAATACCAGGTAGGTAGTATCGTCATACTAGCCCAAATAAAACCACTAGCTAAGTTTATAATTGCAAAATATTTTGCTGGGTATCTAGTTAAGCCTATAGAAATAGGTATGATGGTCCTAAGTCCAAACATATATCTTTGTATAAATATTAAAGGCCAACCATATTTTTTTAGTAAAAGATGAGCTAACGCAAACTTTGTTTTCTGAGACTTGAATTTTTTTTGAACATATCTCCTGTTGAATCGCCCTATGTAAAAATAAAATTGATCTCCAGTAAAAGCTCCAAGTCCTGCAACCAAGATAGCAAAAGGTACATTCATACTACCATCATGAGCTAAAAGACCAGCCATAAAAAGTCCAGTTTCACCCTCTAAAATAGACCAAAAATATAAAACGATATAACCATACTCTCTTAAAAGATCTATTAAGTATTGTTCCACAAATAAACCTTAGTTAAAATCAAGCAAATCTTTTGCTTGCATCATATCTTTATCACCTCGTCCAGAAAGATTTACTATGATTATCTTATCTTTTATCTCCTCTTTTGGAAACTTCTTTAGATAAGCTATTGCATGAGAGCTTTCAAAAGCAGGGATTATCCCCTCTTTTTGACTAAGCCAAACAAATGCATCCAATGCTTCTTTATCAGTTATAGACTCATACCTAGCAGCTCCAAGCTCTTTAAGAAACGCATGTTCAGGACCAATTCCAGGATAATCAAGTCCTGCACTGATAGAGTGAGCCTCTTGTATTTGTCCATCTTCATCTTGCAAAAGATAACTCATCTGTCCATGCAAAACTCCAGGTTTTCCTTTTGCCAAACTAGCTCCATGCTTACTATCCAGTCCTAGTCCACCAGCTTCTATACCGATGCAAGTAGTTTTTTTATCTTCTAAAAAGTGGCTAAAAATCCCCATAGCATTACTTCCACCACCGATACAAGCTACTACAAAATCAGGGAGTTCATTTTCTTTTTCTAAAATCTGAGCCCTTGCTTCATAGCTTATGATGGATTGTATATCTCTTATCATCATAGGGTAAGGGTGAGGTCCAGCAACTGTTCCTATGATGTAGTAAGTATCTCTAGCATTTGTGACCCAGTGTCTTATCGCATCATTCATAGCATCTTTCAAAGTTTTACTACCACTTTTGACTGAGTGAACTTTAGCTCCTAAAAGCTTCATTCGAAAGACATTTAGCTCTTGTCTTTTGACATCCTTTTCACCCATAAATATCTCACACTCCAACCCAAACAAAGCTGCAACCGTAGCAGTTGCCACTCCATGCTGACCAGCTCCAGTTTCAGCTATGACTTTTTTCTTTCCAAGTCTTTTTGCCAAAACTGCTTGAGCTACTGTGTGATTTATCTTGTGAGCTCCAGTGTGGTTTAAATCCTCTCTTTTTAGATAAACTTTAGCTCCAAGTTCTTTTGAAATATTTTTAGCAAAATATAAAGGATTTGGTCTTCCAACATACTCTTTATAGTAGTAATCAACCTCAGCCCAAAAATCTTTATCAAATCTAAACTTTTTATAACTCTTATCAAGTTCTAACAAAACAGGCATCAATGTTTCAGGAACATATCTACCACCAAATATACCAAAATGTCCATTATTATCAGGGTCAAATTTTGAAGGTTTAGGAATATACACTTAATCAATCTCCAATACACTATATACAGGAGCCTCTATTTTTCTAGCTCCATCTAAAAATGTTAAATTCAAAATAAAACAAGCTTCCACACACTTAGCCCCAGCTTTGTTTACCAAGCTAACAGCAGCTTTAGCAGTTCCACCAGTAGCTATCAAATCATCTATAACTAAAACTTTAGCATCTTTTTTATCTCTAAAAGCATCTATATGAATCTCGACTTCATCCACTCCATACTCAAGTGCATATTTTTCACCTATGGTAGTGTAGGGTAGCTTCCCAGCTTTTCTGATAGGTACAAATCCAATCCCAAGCCTATCAGCTAAAACACTTCCAAAGATAAATCCTCTACTATCAATCCCAGCTATAAAGTCCAAATCATAACTTTTATATCTTTCTTCCAAATGATCCATCAAAGTTTTATATGCTTTTGGGTCATTTAAAAGTGTAGTTATATCTTTAAAAACTATTCCCTCTTTTGGAAAGTCTTTGACATCTCTTATCGTACTTAGTAAATACTCTTTCACTTTTTAATCCTTAAACAAAAAAAACTTCATTGCACCAAATAATAAAACTAAAACACCAAATGCTATATAACCGATAGTCTCTATACCCATAACTTCTCCTTATAATTAAGTTTTTTATATGAAAGCTTCTATTTTTTCTTCTAAATCTCTAACCTTTGTCATAAGTTGATCGATTTCTAATCTCTGTTGCGAATTTTTTGCTCTCATATTTTTAAGATCATTTCTTGCATTCGCTAGTTCACCTGTTAAAATATCAATATCACCTATAGCCCGTTGGAGTTGAACTCTATATTTTTTTATCATAACTTTCAAATCATCAATATTTCTATCTTTTTTGGCAACTACTAACCTTTCTTTTTTATGTAATGTTTTAGTGAAATTCATCATAATAAGCAGGTAAATAATAATAAAGATAAGAACGCTATATATAAGCCATGATGTTATCATACTTTAAAGCTTTTCTATTAATTCTACTCTTTCTTGATGTCTTCCACCTTCAAAGTCTGTTTTTATCCATTCATCTATCATACTATTAATAACACCAAGACCAACAACTCTTTGTCCAAAACAAAGTATATTTGCATTATTATGAGCTCTAGCCATTTGTGCGGTATAAGCATCATGACAAAGTGCAGCTCTTATACCTTTGTGCTTATTTGCTGCTAAACTCATTCCTATACCAGTACCACATATTAGGATTCCAAAGCTACCACTATCACTTAAAACCTTCTCACTTAACTTATGAGCAAAATCTGTATAATTTACCCTATCTGTTGAGTTAGTACCCAAGTCAATTACTTCACACTTTTTGTTATCTAACATTTTTATAACATCATTTTTTATCACAACACCAGCATGATCCGTTGCTATATAAAATTTCACGACTTTTCCTTAGCTTATTTTAATTAAATTGTATCTAAAAAATAATAATATTTTGTTACAATCAGCCAAAAACAGGATTTTATATGCAGTTTGAAACTTATCCATTTGAAAAATTAAATACTCTTTTAGAAAATATTACACCAAATAAAAAGTTAGAACCCCTAACTCTAACAATAGGTGAACCACAGCTTGAAACTCCAAAATTTATACAAGAAGAGCTTTGTTATACCTCTTCTTTGTTAAAAAAGTATCCTAAAAGTGCAGGTGAGGATATTTTAAAAACTTCTCAAATAAATTTTGTAAAAAAAAGATTTAATATTGAGCTTCAATCTTCACAAATTATTCCTACTTTTGGAACTAGAGAAGTACTTTTCAATCTTCCACAATTTTTATTATTTGATAAAAAAGAACCAATTATGGCTTTTACAAATCCTTTTTATCAAATATATGAGGGAGCAGCAATAGCAAGTAGAGCTAAAATTTTCCATTTAAATCTAACTAAAGAAAACTCTTTTAAAGCAGATCCAAATAACTATAAAGAAATTTTACAAAAATCCGATTTGGTTATAATCAACTTTCCAAACAATCCTACTGCATCATCTTTGAATTTAGATGAGCTTAGAAGTTGGGTTAGGGCAAGTAGAGAGTGTGATTTTGTTTTGATAAATGATGAGTGTTATTCAGAGATATTTTTTGAAAAGCCTTCTCCTTCACTTTTAGAAGCGAGTTTGATGGAGGGAAATAAGAATTTTGAAAATATTTTAGTTTTAAACTCTATATCGAAAAGAAGTTCTGCACCAGGGCTTAGAAGTGGATTTGTGGCTGGTGATGAAAAGATATTAAAGAAGTACTTAAAGTATCGAACCTATGTAGGATGTGCATCACCACTTCCACTCCAGTTTGCAGCTTCTATCGCTTGGAGTGATGAAGAACATGTTGAAAGAAATAGAGAAGTTTATAGAAAAAACTTTGTTTTAGCAAAAGATATTTTGGGTGTAACTATACCTGAAAGTACATTTTATATATGGTTAGAAGTTGAAGATGACTTAGAGTTTACAAAAAAACTTTATGAAAAGAAAAACTTAAAAGTAATACCAGGTAGCTTTTTGAGTCGTGGTGAGTTTAAAACAAAACATATTCGTATAGCTTTAGTAGAAAGTGAAGAAAAAACAAAAGAAGCATTGATTCGAATCAAAGAACTTCTTAAAGAGGAAAAAGATGACAAATAAGATTCATTTCATAGGAATAGGTGGTATAGGCTTATCAGCATTGGCTAGGTTTTTAAAGTTTAGAGGATTTAAGATAACGGGAAGTGATATGAAAGACTCTCCTATAACAAAAACTCTAAGAGCTGAAGGTATAGAGGTAAATATTCCTCAAGATGCTAAAAATATTACTGATCAAGATATGATTATCTACTCTGCTGCTGTAAAAAAAGATAATCCAGAAATGATGGAAGCTAAGAAACAAAATAAACTAATCTTAACTAGAAAAGAAGCTTTACCCTTTGTTTTATTGGGAAGAAAAGTATTTGCAGTTGCAGGGGCTCATGGTAAAAGTACAACTAGTGCGATGCTTGCATCTATTGTAGATTGTTCCATGATAATAGGAGCTGAAAGTAAACAATATGGTTCAAATATGGTGGCTCGTGACTGTGCTGAAGTCGTTTTTGAAGCTGATGAAAGTGATAGTAGCTTTTTAAATATAGACCCATATATAGCAATAGTAACAAATGCTGAACAAGAGCATATGGAATATTATGATTATGATGAAAAAAGATTTTATGATGCATATAAACAATTTATAAAGCATGCAAAGACAAAAGTTTTAAATGCAGAAGATGAGTTTTTAAAAACTTTAAGTGATATAGAAGCTATAAGATTATATCCGAGTAGTGATATAAAAAATGTAAAGAGTATTTTAGTAGAAAAAGAACCTTATACATCCTTTTCTTTAAAAGATTTTGGAACTTTTAAGGTTTTTGGTTTAGGTAAACATATTGCTATAAATGCTTCATTAGCTATTTTAGCTTCTCTACAAGTAGAGAGTTTGGAAACTATAAAAGATAGGTTAAAAAATTATAAAGGTATAAAAAAGAGATTTGATATTTTAGTTAACAAAAACGATGTTGTTATCATAGATGATTACGCTCATCATCCAACAGAGATAAAAGCTACTATTGACTCTGTAAAAGAGTATGCTAAACTTTTAAACCTACAAAACATAACTGCTATCTGGCAACCTCATAAATATAGTAGAACAGTAGATAATCTTGACGGATTTAAAGAGTGTTTTAGTGGTGTTAACGAACTTATTATTCTTCCAGTTTACAATGTAGGAGAAAAAGAGATAGATATAGATTTTCAAAAACATTTCCAAAGCTATAAACCTATCTTTGCAGATAAAATAAAAAGAGTTGGGGATAGTATAGAACTTATAAAAGATGATAAAGTTATAAAAAGTTTAAAAGATGGTGTTATTTTAGGCTTAGGGGCAGGGGATATAACTTATCAGCTAAGAGGAGAGTAAATCTCCTCCTCTTTTAAAATGTATATTTAAATGATATAGTAGAACTTGTTTCACTATGTTCTGTTTTTATAGGCATAGTTCCTGCTGGTGGTAATGCACCAATTACATCAAATGTACTTTTAGGAGCATAAACTAAGTTTATACCTATTGAAAGATTTTTAGTTACTTGTTTCCCAAAACCAGCACTATAATGAGTTTCTTCAGTTGCTGGGAACATAATATAGTTTAGATTGTTAAATATCATTGCTGATCCAGTTTGATCTTTGATAGGTGATGAAGCATGGTTATAACCTATTGCATACCAACTTCCACAAGCTTCGTATTTTAAACCAAGAGCTATAACATTTTGATCTTCCCATCCAAAGTCTTTATATCCTTTTGCCTTTGACCATTTTATTGTTTTATAATCAACAGCCATAGTGTAGTTGTTATAGTCATAACTATATCCTATACCATACTCTTCTGGTTGTTCTAAGTTATCACTTATCCCAGGTATTCCAAATCTTGATGCAGCCCCATCAGTAGAGTTTATTTGATGATCATATTTCATATCTATTGCTGATTTATAGTTAAAACCAACTCTTGCTGATGGTGATACATCATAAGTTGCCCCAAATTCAAATCCATAACCAAAGTCATCACTTGTACCTGGTCCAAATTGACTACCTGCATTAAAAGATATATCAAGTGCTCCATATTGTATAACAGGAGCAAAACCTATGGCAAAATTTGGATTTACTTTATATGAAATAGATGGTGCGATTTTCATAAGTAGTAAGTTTGTTCTCGCACTAAAAAGTGCAGGAGTTCCTCTAAAATCCACACCCATTCCAGCCGAACCAAACATACCTATACCATAGCTTATTTTATCATTAACTTTTTGAGAAATAGAAATCTCAGGAATCATATTTGTATCTGCTTTACTTGTTGTACCATTTACTTTAACATCTGGTGCAAAATAAGTAGCTCCAAAGTCAAACTCAAATCCTTTTGAATTTGAAAGAAGTGCAGGATTTGTTAGTGCATTTTCTGCTCCAAAATAAGTTGCAATCCCAACTCCACCCATAGCTCTACTCTTTGCTCCTAGCCCTATTAAGCTATCCCCATTTGTTGCAAATAGACTCATAGCCGCTATTGTACTGATTAAAACGATTTTTTTCATCGAATTCTCCTTTAAAAGATTTATAAGAAAAAATTATAGTAGAATAATACTTAAATATTAATTAAAATAATAATTTAAGCTAAATATCCTCTAAGTGATATTATTTGTTACCATCACATATATCCTGCAACTTTAGGAAGAAATATAAAACAATCACCCATAAAATCAAAGATAAATAAAAGAGTAACTTCCCATACTTTTAGACACTCCTATGCTACTTATATTTTGCAAAGTGGGATGGAATTCATAACTATTCAAAAGCTTTTGGAACATAAAAGTGTTGAAACTACTACGATATATGCTCATGTGGTTTCTGAGATAAATAAGTTTAAGATTTTTAGTTCTTTGGATTTGTAAAAAATTTTATAGTACATTTAGTAATTTTGTGAGTATGAGTATATGTACTATTAATTATTCCTAAAAATGACCGATATAGCTTAAATTATATGATTTTAAGGATATCGGATGATGGTTTTAACCATAAAACATAATCTTTACTGCAATGCTCGATGTGATTATTGTAATGTTCCAGAG
>JALUNR010000021.1 GCA_027055005.1 Campylobacterales bacterium | reverse complement strand
CCAAGACAGATAGAAAATGCAGACTCTAAAAAAAGTAGCAACAAACACAAGATACATATCACAACTTTTATAGGATTTGGTACAAACTCTACAACTATTGTGTTAAACATAGGTATAGCCAAAGCCAAACCTAAAGCCCAAGCAAATCTCTTTTGAGTAGCTCCAACATACTCAGGAGTTTGATTTTGTACAAAAAATCTACCCATCAAAAGTGAAGGTGAGTACCTTGGCTGTATAACTCTTATCAAAAAATCAAAAGTAAAAAAAGCTATAAAAACTTTCGTAAATATAACATGCCCCAAAGTAACACTGTTAAAAAGACTTATTATCCCAAATCCAAAAAGTATCCCAGCAGCAGCCCTAGCTTCTCTTTCATTTAAAACTCTAACATCATATCCATCCACTTTTTCACCATAAGCAAAAAATTCTCTTATATTCATGTATAGCCTTTTTATTAGATTTTATTATAATTTTACTTTAAAAAATGTTTTAATACAAATATGATATAATTTTTATATGAATTACGAGTATGATGAAAGTAAAAGCTTATCAAATAAGCAAAAACATGGTATTGATTTTGAAGAGGCAAAAGAGCTGTGGGAAGATCCTAATGCCTTTGAAATTCCATCTACAAACTCTGAAGAAGAGGATAGATTTTTAGTATTAGGTCAAATAAACTCTAAAAATTATACAGCAATTATAACTTATAGAGGGATTAAAATCAGAATTATATCTGTAAGAAGATCAAGAACAAAGGAGGTAAAACTTTATGAAAGCATCAGAGATAGATAAAAAATTTGATGATAATCAAGAAGACATATTAGAGTATTTTGATACATCAAAAATTAAAATGATAAATGAAGAGCCTAAAAGGATAAATATTGATTTTCCAACTTGGATGGTTAAATCATTAGATAGAGAAGCTAAACATATTGGAGTGAGCAGACAAGCAGTTATAAAAATGTGGATAGCAGAGAGGTTAGAAAAGCTGTCAAAACCGATGGTTGCTTCGTTGTAAGCTTGTCTCAGCACTTCTTAAGCAACTATTAACTAAAATCGCCACCCAAATTAAATTTTAAGGAAACAAAATGTTAGAAGGTATCGTTAGAGAGAGTATCGGTAAAAAAGCTACTAAAGCTTTAAGACGAGAGGGTTATCTAATTGCCAATATATATGGTAAGGGTATGGACAACCTAAATGTTGCTTTTAAAGAAAATGAGTTTTTAAAAGCTGTTAGAAATAAAGAGAATTTAAGATTTGATGTAAAAATTGGTGATCAAGTACTACCAGTAGTTATACAAGAGTATCAAAAACACCCAGTTATCAACAAAATACTTCATGTTGACCTTAGACTTGCAAAAGATGGAATGGTTGCAAAATACTTAGTACCAGTAAAAACAACAGGAACTCCAAAAGGACTTAAAAACAAAGGTGTTCTTATCTTCTCAAAAAGAAGATTGAAAGTAAAATGTGATGCAAAAGATCTTCCAAATGACTTTATACTAGATGTAACTGACCTAGATGTTGGAGATAGTATTCTTGTTAGAGATATTGAAGTTCCAGCAAATGTTACTATGATGGATGCTGATAGAGTATCTGTTGTTGGTGTTATCAAAGCTAAATAGTTTAATCCCCATGAAACTTATAGTCGGACTTGGAAACCCAACCGACAAATATAAGTTTAACCGTCATAACATAGGCTTTATGGTCGTTGATAAACTCATCAGCGACTTAAAAGCCTTTGATATTTCAAAATCCTCCTTCAAAGGTGGACTTTACAAATCCCCAAAAACCCTACTTCTAAAACCAACTACATATATGAACCTATCAGGCGAGAGTGTTCAAGCAGTTTGTAACTACTATAAGATAGATATAGAAGATGTTGTTGTTATTCATGATGAACTTGACATAGAGTTTGGTAGGATAAAGCTAAAAAGAGGTGGAAGCAGTGGAGGGCATAACGGCTTAAAGTCTATAGATACTCACTGCAAAAATGATTACTTAAGAGTTAGAGTAGGCATAGGAAAACCACAAAACAAAGATGTTATAGCTCATGTTTTAAGTGATTTTAACAAAGAGGAGAGTGAGTGTTTGGATAAACTGATAGAAACTTCAGCAAAAATCTCACTTTCACTGTTACAAAATGATTTAAAAGATGTACAAAATAGTTTTTCTTCAAAAAAGAGTATATGCTTATGAAACTATATCAACAACTGATAATAAAAAGATATATAAAATCATTTTTAACTATATTTTTAGCTTTGACTCTCTTTTTTTTATCAGTGGATGTTATTTCTGGATTGGATTCATTACCTAAAAGTGCTAACTTAAAAATCCTTTATGCTTTAAACACATTTTTTTATTTTTTCTCATATACCTTTGAGTTAAGTTTACTATTTGCTATGATTAGTACAGCAGTATCCCTTATAAAAGAAAATGAACTTGTTGTTATATATTCATTTGGATTTTCAAGAAGGGAAATTATCAAACCTTTTTTGTATAGCATATTTTCTTTGATATTTATATATATATTATTACATAATTTTTCATTTTTTGTCAATGCAAGACAAATTGCAAATAATATTTTGCATTATGGTAAAGTAAGTAGATATAACAACAACTTATTTTTAAAATCAAAAAATAGTTATATTTATATTGGAGAGTTAAATAAGTTTAAAAAAGAGGGTAAAGATATAGAAATGTTTGATGTACAAGATAACAAACTTACAAAAATAATAAAAGCGGAAAGTGGAGAATTTAAAGATGATTTTTGGCTTTTAAACAATGTTACTATAACAAAATTACCAAATTTAACAGATACTATAAGTGGAAAAAAACTGCAAAAAAGTTATAAAAAAAGTTTAGAAACTCTAAAAAATTTTAAACCAGCTATAATGGATAGTTTATATAAAGGTGCTGAGGGGTTGAAGATTGTGGATTCTATACAAGCTATATATTTGTTAAAAGATAAAGGTATAAATACTTCAGCTATAAAAGCAAACTTATATAAAGCAGTATTTTTCCCATTTTTTAGTATATTTTTATCTATAATACTATTTACTTTTCTTCCAATCCAAAGAAGAGGTTCAAATCTTACAGTTTTAACTACATCTTTTTATTTTTTAGTATTGATTAGTTGGGGAGTACTATTTTTGTTAACAAAAATAACAAAAAGTGGTGCCTTATCTCCAGAATTTGGTATAATTCTTCCTGTTATTATACTTGGTATAAGTTCTTTTATTGTTTATATTAAAAAATTAGATTCTTTTCGATAAGATGCCTCCAAAAAAATAGAGGATAAATATGAACTTTCAAAAACTAGCCACAACTTATGGCACACCACTTTATGTATATGATTTTGACTACATGAAAGAGAGATTTTTAGAGCTTAAAAATGCTTTTAAAGCTAGAAAATCTTTGATTTGTTATGCAGTAAAAGCAAATTCAAATCTATCAGTTATAAAAAACTTTGCAGACCTTGGAAGTGGGGCAGATTGTGTTTCTATAGGAGAGATAAGAAGAGCATTTAAAGCTGGAGTTCCAAAGTATAAGATTATATTTAGTGGAGTCGGCAAAAGAGATGATGAGATAAAAGAGGCTTTACAAAGAGATATACTTCTTATAAACTTAGAGAGTGAAGCAGAACTAAAAAGAGTAGAATCAGTAGCAAAAGAGCTTAACAAACAAGCTAGGATAAGCATAAGAGTAAATCCAAACATAGACCCTAAAACTCACCCATATATCTCAACAGGACTTCATGAAAACAAGTTTGGAGTGGATTTAGATAGTGCAAAAAGGATGTATATACAAGCTAAAAACTCACCAAACCTTGACCCAGTAGGTATCCATTTTCATATAGGAAGCCAACTAACTGAACTTGACCCTATCAAAGAAGCTAGTGAAGTTGTAGCAAACTTGGTAAGAGAACTTAAAGTGATAGATATAGATATCAAGTTTTTTGATATAGGTGGAGGACTTGGAGTAGTTTATGATGATGAGGTTACGATAAAACCTTATGATTATGTACAAGCTATACTAGAAACTTTGAGTGGACTTGATGTTACTATCATGTGTGAACCAGGAAGATTTCTAACGGCAAATGCTGGATACTTCCTAACAAAAGTTTTATATGAAAAAGTAAACGGAGATAAAAGATTTGTTATAGTTGATGGAGCTATGAATGATTTGCTAAGACCATCACTATATAAAGCTTACCACAAAGTAGAAGTTTTAAATGATAACAAAGAGTTTTCAAAAGCCAACATAGTAGGACCAGTTTGCGAAAGTGGCGACTTTTTTGCAAAAGACATAGAAGTTCCAAAAACAAACCATGATGACTTAGTAGTTATCCACTCAGCAGGAGCTTATGGATTTACTATGGCAAGTAACTATAACACAAGAGGAAGAGTAGCAGAAGT
>JALUNR010000020.1:1957-4435 GCA_027055005.1 Campylobacterales bacterium | reverse complement strand
TCTTTAAAATACTCTTCTATTATATCTGACTTATAATTTACACTTAAGATGATATTTGTAAATCCATACTTTTTAAAGTTTCCTATAATAGTCTCTAGTATAGGCTTATCTCCAACTTTAAGCATAGGTTTTGGAGTATGGTCTGTAAGCGGTCTAAGTCTAGTACCTAGTCCTCCTGCCATAATAACAACTTTATTTGTCTTGCTTGATGGTTTTAAAAGTTCACTAACCTCTTCTAAACCTACCAACTTTCCTTTTTTATCAACTATAGGAACTTGATATAGCTTTTTTCTAGTGGCTACTTCTAAAATACTCTCTTTTGTATCATCCACATAACAAACAGTAGGATTTTTAAAGATAATAGTCTCTATACTACTATCCAAAGTCAATCCACCAAGCAACCCTCTTCTTATATCTCCATCTGTAAGAGTTCCGATAAGCTTTTCTTCCTTATCTACCACAAGTGATATCTTCATAGCACCACTGTCTATGATTTTTAAAGCCTCTTTTATTGTCGAATCTGGTTTTAGTAGAATTTTTTTGTAATCTTTCATTTTACTTCCTGTATATTTATATCACAAAAAGTCTTTTTCAAAATATCTTTTAGTGATATATTTTTTATTATCTCTTTTATTTTTTTGCTGGCTCCACCCCCTCCATAAGGGTTCTTTACACTCTTTAAACTATTTTGAAAATCTGTTGAGTAGAGTTTTACAAATGCTTCTAATATGGCTTTTTTGTTTGGCTTACAATCGATAATACTATCAGCTTTGATTCTACCTTTTTGTCTATCTCCTATGTTTATAGTTCCTATTTTAAAACTAGGAGCTTCTAATAAACCACTAGAACTGTTGCCAACAACTGCATCTACAAACTGCAAAGCACTTATATATCTAAGTTGTCCCAATGATGCAAAAGCAACTGCTTTTTTACTATTTTTTGCTATATATTCATCTATCATTTGATTTATCACTCTGCCATCTGTATCACTATTTGCTTTAGTAAAGATAATATTTGTTTCATCCAACTCATCAATAGCATCAAGTAACTCTTGAAACTGCTCTTTTGAAGTATATTTTTCTAAAGTTACAGGATGAAAAGTAACTAAGATATTTTTTTTATTAAGTTTAAAATCAATAGATGCTTCAAACTCCTCTTTTGAAAGAAGTTTCAACTTTTTGATATTATCAATTCCTAATCCACCTACATTAAAAACTCTTTGGGGATTTTCTCCAAGTTGTATAACTCTTTTTTTATATACTTCGGTAGCTGTAAAATGCAAATGGCTCATCTTTGTTATGCTATGTCTTATAGACTCATCATATGCACCCTCAGTTGTCTCTCCTCCATGAAGATGAGCTACGGGGATTTTTGCTATCATAGCACTACTTACAGCAGAAAATATCTCATATCTATCCCCTAAAACAACTACAATATCAGGTTTTAACTCTTCATAAACTTCTGCAAAAGATATTTGAGCAAGTCCCATAGATTTTGAGATACTAACAGAAGTATCGGATGAGAGAAGCATCTCTATTTTTTTATCTATCTTAAAATCTTTTTCTATCTCTTTATAAGTGAGTCCAAACTCAGGACTTAGATGCATACCGGTAACTATAAGTTGCAACTCTAAACTATCATCAGCTTCTATCTCTTTTATGAGCCAATACAAAAGTCCATACTCTGCACGAGTTCCTGTGATTACACATATTTTTCTTTTAGTCATATCGGCTCATCCACTTTATAATCTCTTTTTGCGATACTTCCAACTACCTCATCCCATCTCATGGGACTTATACCATTTGCTGGTCTTTTTGTAGTTAGATTGTTTTCATTTAACTCTTCGCCTTGTTTTATCGGTTTTTTGGCTATTATTGATTTTCTAGCTACTGCTATGTTGGGTTTTTCACTTTGAGTTGGTTTTTTGATGCCATTTCCAAGTGCCTTTTGTATATTTCTTATAGCTTTAACCATTGATTTTAGCTCATCTGGTTCTAAAGAAGCTTTATGGTCTGGTCCTTCTAAGTTTTTATCAAGAGTAAAATGTTTTTCTATTACTGTTGCACCCATAGCTACTGCGGAGATTGGGACTTCTATCCCTAAAGTATGGTCACTATATCCAACATTTACTTTAAATGCAGAGGCGATGGTTTGCATAGCTTTTAGATTTACATCATCCATTGGTGTAGGATACATAGTATTTGCATGAAGTACTGTTATATTTTCCTTTTTAGTTCCTGAGTTTATCAACACTTCAAGTGCATCTTCAACTTCTCCCATATCAGACATACCAGTTGAGAGGACTACCTTTTTGTTTAGCTTTCCTATCTCTCTTAGATATGGAAGGTTTGTTATCTCTCCACTTGGTATCTTAAAGATTTCAAGTCCTAAAGAGTCCAAAAGTTTTATACTTTCCAAATCAAAAGGAGTAGATAAAAACATTATACTTTTTTTATTACAGTATGATATAAGTTCTTT
>JALUNR010000020.1:0-1857 GCA_027055005.1 Campylobacterales bacterium | reverse complement strand
TAAAATAATCTCTGGTTTCATTATAAAGTTACTCCACTAGGTATATTTACAACCCTTTCCTCTAACCATATAGCATTATCTAAGCTAGTAGATTGAGAATTTTTAAACATTTCTAACTTATTCATAAGCTTCCAAATTGGTCTTGTCATGATAGCATTTTTATTAGTATATTGCAAAAAACTATCTCTTTGTTTTAAATCTTTAAGTATTATGGAGTTTAGCCAATAGTTAGAAGATGAGTTTTTAGGCTCTTTTATAAACCCTATATCATCATAAGAGCTAAAAAACTGTTCATACTTTTTTGCCAACTCTCTTTTGTTTTCTAAAAATCTATCTAACTGCTCCATCTGTGCAACCAATAAAGCTGCATTTAAATTTGGCATACGGTAGTTATATCCTATCTCATCATGAATATACTCAAACGGATGTGGAATCTTTGCTGTAGTTGTTAAGTGTTTAGCTCTTTTAGCTAAGTTTTCATCATCAGTAACTATTACTCCACCTCCACCACTAGTTATGATTTTATTACCATTAAAACTAAAAGCTCCAAGTTTTCCAAAAGTTCCTGTATGTTTTTGTTTGTAAAAGCTTCCTAAACTCTCTGCCGAGTCCTCTACAAGTACTATATTCCACTCATCACATATCTGTTTTATTTCATCTATCTTGCAAGGATGCCCAAAAGTGTGCATCGGAACACAGGCTTTTATAACTTTGTTTGTAGTTTTATTTATACACTTTCCTTTTGTAACTTCACAATTTTTTTCTAAAAAATCTTTTAGTGAGCTTGGGGAGAGTCCTAAAGTATCTCTATCTACATCTACAAATATAGGCTTTGCACCACAGTAACTTATGGCATTGCAAGTTGCTATGAAAGTCAGAGGTTGAGTGATAACCTCATCATCTTTTAAAACATTTGCTAAAAGCAGAGATATATGAAGTGCAGAAGTTCCATTTACTGTTGCAATGGCATATTTACTACCTACATACTTTGCAAACTCTTTCTCAAATCTATCTACAAACTTTCCAACACTTGATACAAAAGTTGAGTCTATACACTCATTTAAATATTTTTTTTCATTACCTAAAAAAACAGGTTCATGAAGAGCAACAAACTCTTTTGTTGGATATAAATCTTGTATAAATTTAACTATTTCTTGCATCACATTTTCTCATCAAGATATTTACCTGTCTCTTTATGCGCAAAATCTGGCAATAGTTTAAAAAACTCTTTTACTATATCCTCTTTTGTCCATGAAAGATTTTTTAAATAACTTCTAATTGTTTTCTCAAAAGATTCTAGTTTATTGGCATCAAAGTCTAACTTATTTTTAATAATCCCTAGATTTTTAAATCTATCCATATCTAAAACCTCTTTATCGGTAAAAAACTCTTCAAAGTCCTTTTCTCCAGTAGTATCACTTTTGGTAAAAAGGCAAGGATATTTTCCCTCTTTTGGTAGGATTTTAGCTAATTCTCTAGCCTCATCCTCATCTTTACATAGATATGGTTTATACCCTAGGTTTTCAAGATACTTTACTGCTATATCTGAAAAAGAGATAAGGTTTAGACTTTCACTAAGTTTTGGAAAGAAGATATCTCTATTTTTCCCAAATATACAACTCATCAAACAAAGCTCTCCACTCTCTTGTGGTGTAACAAAATATCTTTTAATGTCGTTTGGCGCCACGATTGGCTGTCGTTTTTGGATGCGTTGATTAAACCCATGAAGGAGTGAACCATCACTAAAAGCCACATTAGCAAATCGTGCCATTGAGACCTCTATTGCTTGTGAATTTTTATGAACAAACATCTCCATAATACGCTTGCTTGCACCCATCATATTAACAGGATTAGCTG
>JALUNR010000019.1 GCA_027055005.1 Campylobacterales bacterium | reverse complement strand
CAGGAGTTGCAACAAGCCCCATATTTAAAACTTTAACTCCAGCTTTATTAAATCCACTAGTAAGCCATCCTGCCAGTGTTGGAGAGTGAACTCTTGCATCATATCCAACTGCTACAAAGTTACCAATATCCTTTATTTTAAGGGCTAAAAAGTAACCTATCTTTTTAACTATATCCTCATTTAATTCTTGCTCATATATTCCTCTTATATCATACTCTCTAAATATACTCTTCATAAAGTTCCTTAATCATTTTTCTGTATTATAATGAAAAAAATATTAGGAGTAATTATATGTTAGAAGTAGGAACAAAAGCACCAGAGTTTTGCTTACCAAATCAAGATGAAAATGAAGTTTGTTTAAGAGATATAAAAGGAAAATGGATAGTTTTATACTTTTATCCAAAAGACAATACTCCAGGATGTACAACTGAAGCTTGTGATTTTACAGCAAATGTTCCAACTTTTGAGGATTTGGATGCGGTTATACTTGGAGTAAGTCCTGATAGTCCTAAAAAACATAGAAACTTTATCGAAAAGAAAGATCTTGATATCACACTTTTGAGTGATGAAGATAAAAAACTTTGTGAGGAGTATGGAGTTTGGCAACTTAAAAAGATGTGTGGAAGAGAGTATATGGGAGTTGTTAGAACTACATTTTTGATAGATCCAGATGGAAAAATAGCTGAGATTTGGAGCAAGGTTAGAGTAAAAGGTCATGTTGATAAAGTAAGAGAAAGATTAGCAGAGCTTCAATCTTGATACTTGTTCACATCTGTTGCTCTGTTGATAGCCACTTTTTTTTACAAAAACTTCAAATTGCTTATCCAAAAGAGGAGTTAGTAGGTTTTTTTTATGATCCAAATATACATCCATATAGTGAATACTATCTTAGACTTTTAGATGTAAAAAGAAGTTGTGAGATTTTGGGTATAGAGCTTTATGAGGGAGAGTATGATTTTATAAAGTGGCTTGAAGTGGTAAAAGGATATGAAGATGAGCCAGAAAAAGGTAAAAGATGCTCTATTTGTTTTGATAGAAGGTTAGAAGTTTCTGCAAAAAAGGCTAAAGAATTAGGGGCTTTTTATTTAACAACTACACTACTAACTAGCCCTAAAAAATCTATCTCACAGCTTCAAAAAAGTGGAGAAAGTATAGCAAGACAAGAGGGAGTTGAGTTTTTAACAGTTGATTTTAGAGTGGGTGGAGGAACTCAGGAACAGTTTAAGATAGCAAAAGAAGAAAGACTTTATCATCAAAATTATTGCGGATGTATCTATGCTCTCTCTCATCAAAGAGAAGAGCAGAAAAAGTTTTTAGATGAACTTATATCTCCTATAAATAAACAAATTTTGCCAAACTCTTTAGAAAATAGGATAGAGCTTTATGAAAAGAGATATAAAATAAATAAGCCTTATGAAATAGTAAGAGAAAATTTTTTAAATTATAGACTTTTAAGGGGGGTCTTAAAAGAGGATAAAGAGGTAATTCCTTCATATATATTACAATACTCCACAACAAAAAGAAAATCTGTAAAATTTAAAATAGAAAGAAATATACAAGATATTTATTTTGCAAATAGGGAAAACATAAAGCTTTTATCATTAGCTAAATTTAATCAGCTAATTAACAAAAATTATAAAAATATGAAAGAATTTTTATATAATCCAATAACTTTCGATGAAGAGGTAAATCTACGGAATAAAATAGATAAAAATTTTTATTCATTAAATACTATAATTATACTTCAAAACATTCACCAAATGGCTAAATATGAGCTTTTTATAGAGTATAAACTATATGAAGATGTAAAAGAAAATTTAATCTTTTTAGGATAGAATAAACAAAATTTTTATAAAAGGTAAACTGCATGACATTAGATGTTATCCAAATCCAAGATATACTTCCACATAGGTATCCATTTTTATTGATAGATAGAGTACTAGAGATAAAAAGTGGAGAATTTATAGATGCTTATAAAAATGTATCTATAAGTGAAAATGTTTTTCAAGGGCACTTTCCAGGGCATCCTATATATCCAGGAGTTATGATAGTTGAAGGTATGGCACAAGCTGGTGGAGTATTGGCATTTAAAAGTCTGAGTGAAGAGGAACAAGCAGATGCACAAAATAAAGTAGTTTACTTTATGAGTATAGATAAGTGTAAGTTTAGAGCTCCTGTAAAACCTGGAGATAGGTTAGAATATAAAGTAAGTGTTATAAAACATCGTGGCAATATTTGGATATTTAAAGGTGAAGCTTATGTTGATGGAAAACTATCAACAGAAGCTGAACTAAAAGCCATGATAGTGGATAAGTAATCATATGAGTTTTATTCACCCAACAGCTATTATAGAAAAGGGAGCTATTATAGGCGATGGTGTTTATATAGGTCCATTTTGTACAGTAGCAAAAAATGTAAAGTTAGCTGATGGAGTTAAACTTGTTTCTCATGTAGTAGTTGATGGTGATACAAGTATTGGGGAAGGAACTAAGATATTTCCTTTTTCAGCTATTGGAACTATTCCTCAAGATATTTCATATAAAGATGGTGATAAAGTTAAACTTATCATAGGTAAAAACAATACTATAAGAGAAAATGTCTTGATAAATCCAGGAACTCTCAAAGATAAAGGAGTTACTTTTATAGGGGATAATAATCTTTTTATGGGTTCAACTCATGTGGCTCATGATGCAAAAATAGGAAATCATGTGATTATGGTAAATCAATCTATGGTTGCAGGGCATGTAGTAGTAGAAGATCATGTTATAATCGGAGGCTCCACACCAATACACCAGTTTGTAAGGCTTGGAGAGTATTCTATGATAGGTGGTGGTGGAGCAGTAGCTCAAGATATCCCCCCATTTTGTTTAGCTGAAGGAAATAGAGCAAAGGTGAGAAGTTTAAATACCATTGGTTTGAGAAGAAATTTTGAAAAAAATGATATAGATGCTTTGAAAAAAGCTTTTAAAAGTATTTTTAGAAGTGAAAAAGGTCCAAATGATATGGCAAAAGAGATTTTGGAAATAACCAATAACAAAAAAGTTAAAAAGTTTTGCGAGTTTATTATAGAAAATAAAAGAGGAATACCATACGAGAGGAAAAGTGATGCCAAAAAAATGTAGTTTTTGTGGAGTAAATGAAGATATTGATAACAGACTATTAGCTGGGGAAGATGTATATATATGTGAAAATTGTGTAATTTCAGCATATAAGATTTTTTTTGGAGATATTGAAGAAATAGAAAGTGAACAGACTTTAGAGGAAGTAGAACTTTTTACTCCAAAAGAATTAAAAAAAGTTCTTGATGATTATGTAATAGGTCAAGATGATGCAAAAAAAGTTTTTGCTGTAAGTGTTTATAATCACTACAAAAGAATATTTAAACAACATGAAGTTGAAAACGATGATACTGAAATACAAAAATCAAATGTCCTTTTTATAGGGCCAACAGGTAGTGGAAAAACTTTGATGGCACAAACTTTAGCAAAGTTTTTAGATGTCCCTATTGCAATAGCAGATGCAACAAGTCTGACAGAAGCTGGATATGTTGGTGAAGATGTTGAAAATATTTTAACAAGACTTTTGCAAGTAGCTGATGGAGATGTTAAAAAGGCTGAACAAGGTATTATTTTTATAGATGAGATAGATAAAATTGCTCGTATGGGTGAAAATCGTTCTATTACTAGAGATGTTTCAGGTGAAGGAGTTCAACAGGCACTTTTAAAGATTATAGAAGGAAGTGTGGTAAATATATCTCCCAAAGGTGGTAGAAAACATCCAAATCAAGATTTTTCACAAATGGATACTTCAAATATACTTTTTATTTGTGGTGGAGCTTTTGATGGATTAGATGATATTATAAAAAGAAGAATAGGAAACAATACTTTAGGTTTTAATCAAGAAAAAAGAGGTGAAAAAGAAAATGATGAAATATTTGATTTGGTAGAACCTGACGATTTAGTAAGCTATGGTTTGATACCTGAACTTATAGGAAGACTTCATTCTTTTGCCACTCTAAATCAAATCACAAAAGAAAATATGGTAGAAATTCTAACTAAACCTAAAAATTCCATAGTAAAACAGTATAAAAAACTTTTTGCAATTGACGATGTAGAACTAGAATTTGAGGATGAAGCACTTTTAAGTATTGCTGAACTGGCTCTTAAAAGAAAAACAGGAGCAAGAGGACTTAGAACTATTATGGAAGAAATAATGCTTGATGTAATGTATGAGCTTCCAGAACTTAGTGGATACAAGGTTATTATAACTGAAGAGGTGGTTACAAAAAGTGCTAAACCAATATATTCAAAAAATTTAAAGAAGAGTGCATAATGATAGTAAATAAAGTTTTAGGAATTTTTTCAAATGATTTAGCAATAGATTTGGGAACAGCAAATACTATTGTAATAGCTAGAGGTAAGGGAATCGTTATAAATGAACCTTCAGTAGTTGCCGTGCAAATGACCAGAGGTGGAAGAAGAAAACTACTCGCTGTTGGTAAAGAAGCAAAAGATATGATAGGTAAAACTCCAGAGAGCATACAAGCTATCAGACCACTTAAAGAAGGAGTTATTGCTGATTTTGAAATAACAGAAGAAATGATAAGATATTTTATAAAAAAGGCTCATAATAGAAGTTCTTTTATAAGACCTCGTATTATCATCTGTGTTCCTTATGGTCTTACTCAAGTTGAAAGAAAAGCTGTAAAAACTTCGGCAATGAATGCTGGAGCTAGAGAAGTTTTACTCATAGAAGAACCAAAAGCAGCTGCTATTGGAGCAGGACTTCCTATAAATGATCCTCAAGGGAATATGGTTATAGATATAGGTGGTGGTACTACTGAAATAGGAGTTGTAAGTCTTAGAGGGTTAGTTTTAAGTAAATCAATAAGAGTTGGTGGTGATAAATTTGATCAGTCGATAGTTGATTATGTAAAAAGAAAGTTTAACCTACTTATTGGTGAAAGAAGTGGAGAAGATATAAAGATAACCATAGGAACTGCTATGGCACTTGATGAAGAACTTACTATGTCTATAAAAGGACGAGATCAAGTTACTGGACTTCTAAAAAGGATAGATATAACAAGTAAGCATGTAAATGAAGCACTTTCTGAATCACTAAAAGAGATAGTTCAAGCACTAAAAGAAGTTTTAGAGGTTATGCCACCAGATTTAGCAGGTGATATAGTTGAAAATGGTGTTGTATTGACAGGAGGAGGTTCACTTTTAAGAGGTCTTGATCACTATCTAAGCTCTGTTGTAAAACTACCAGTTTATATATCAGAAGAGCCTCTTTTAGCAGTTGCAAAAGGAACTGGTAAAATGCTTGAAGAGATGGAACTTTTAAAACAACTACAGTTAGATGATTAAAAGTAAACTTTTATTTGTTTTAGTGTTGGTTGGATTATTATTTACATCCATAAAAGTAGTACCATCTTTTAGAAATAAGGTACTACGATTTTCAAATAATGTTAAGTTGGCATATTTGACTACAAAGCAAAATATTATTGATACATATAATCAACATAGTAAACAAGCTGTTAGGATAAAAGAACTTGAACAAGAGGTAAAAGAGTTAAGACCAAAGGCTTTGATAGCAGATTCTTTATCTATGGAGTTAAAAAAACTTTTAAAAGAGACAAATCTTAGGTATCATCATCCGAGTCTTTATCTTGTAAAAACTTTATCTTTTGAAAAGCTAGGCAATTATACAAAATTGTGGCTAGA
This sequence comes from Campylobacterales bacterium, assembly GCA_027055005.1. Classification (GTDB taxonomy): domain Bacteria; phylum Campylobacterota; class Campylobacteria; order Campylobacterales; family QNZT01; genus SZUA-1377. The sequence goes on along the minus strand of JALUNR010000019.1, from coordinate 10,128 downwards.
CTTTAAACAGTTTAATAGTAAAAAAATTTATGGACTTTTATACAAAGGATATGTTGCAGGTATTGTAAAAGAAAAAGATGGTAATCCTTTGGCTGTATTGGAACTGGATCCAGAAGTAGCACTTTCTGTTTATATTGGAAATTATAAAGCCCAAGGTGTTATTATAGGAAATAATACAAATTTAGTAATAAAATATATACAAAAAAACTCTATTGTTAAAGTAGGTGATGAAGTTATCACAAGTGGGAAAGATGGTATATTTTTAGAAGGTGTAAAGATAGGTAGAGTTTTGAAGATAACACAAAAAGAGTTATACAATGAAGCAATCGTACAACCTTATATAATACCAACAAAAGCTATATATTTTTATGCTATTGACCCTCATATAAAGTAATTTTGATATACTAAAAAAATTTAGTATTCAAGTGGGGAAAAATGCCAAAAAGAACAGACATACAAAATATACTTCTAATAGGAGCTGGACCTATTATCATAGGACAAGCTTGTGAGTTTGATTATTCAGGAACTCAAGCTGCAAAAACATTAAAAGAACTAGGTTTTAGAGTTACACTTATAAATTCAAATCCAGCTACTATTATGACTGATCCTGAGTTTGCTGATAGGACATATATCGAACCTATAAATGAAGAAGTTATATCTAAGATTATAAAAAAAGAAAATATTGATGCCTTGCTACCTACTATGGGTGGACAGACTGCTTTGAATGTTGCTATGAGTATGTATGAAAAAGGTATGCTTGATGGTATAAAGTTTTTAGGAGCAAATCCAGAAGCGATACAAAAAGGTGAAGATAGACAAGCTTTTAAAGAGGCAATGATAAAAATAGGTATGGATTTGCCTAAAAGTAAATATGCTTATAATTTAGATGAAGCTATTGAAGCAGCAAATGAAATAGGCTTTCCTCTTATCATAAGAGCTTCATATACACTAGCAGGTGGAGGGAGTGGTGTTGCATACAACATAGATGAGTATAAAGCTCTTGCATCTGCAGGACTTGAAGCTAGTCCAATAAGTGAGATTTTGATAGAAGAGTCACTACTTGGATGGAAAGAGTATGAAATGGAAGTTATAAGAGATAGGGCTGATAACTGTATCATAGTATGTTCAATAGAAAACTTTGATCCTATGGGAGTTCATACAGGTGATAGTATTACAGTTGCTCCAGCTTTAACTTTAACAGATAAAGAGTATCAACATATGAGAAATGCTTCATTTAAAATACTTAGAGAGATAGGAGTTGATACTGGTGGTAGTAATGTTCAGTTTGCTATAAATCCTAAAAATGGACGAATGACGGTAATAGAAATGAATCCAAGAGTTAGTAGAAGCTCGGCTTTAGCTTCAAAAGCAACTGGGTATCCAATAGCAAAAGTTGCAACAATGCTAGCTGTCGGATTTACTCTTGATGAAATAACAAACGACATAACAGGAACACCTGCTAGTTTTGAACCAGTAATAGACTACATAGTTACAAAAATACCAAGATTTACTTTTGAAAAATTTCCTTGTGCAAATTCTACATTAACTACTTCTATGAAAAGTGTTGGTGAAGTTATGAGTATAGGTAGGACTTTTAAAGAATCTTTTCAAAAGGCACTTTGTTCATTGGAAATTGGTTTGGATGGATTTGAAAAGATTGGAGACGACGATGCAACTTTAGAAAAAGAGATAAGAAGACCAAATGACAAACGAGCTTTATATGTTGCAGAAGCTTTTAGAAGAGGTAAAAGTGTAGATGAAGTATTTGATATTTGTCAAATAGACAAATGGTTTTTATATCAAATAGAAGATATTATCAACTTTGAAAAATCTCTTACAAAAGATATTTTAACAGATAAAGAGTATTTAAGAGAAGCAAAAGCTTTGGGATTTAGTGATAATATGATAGCCAAACTCTTAGAAATTGATAGCAAAGAGGTGTATAAAGCTAGAAAAGATTTAGGAGTTTTGCTAGAGTACAATGAAGTTGATACTTGTGCTGCTGAGTTTAAAGCATTAACTCCATATTTGTACTCAACTACTCCAATAAGTGTTATAAAAAAACCAGATACTATCACTAAAAATAAAAAAGTTTTGATTATAGGTGGTGGACCAAATAGGATAGGTCAGGGGATAGAGTTTGATTATTGTTGTGTTCATGCAGCATATGCTTTAAAAGATATGGGCATAAAATCAATTATGTACAACTGTAACCCAGAAACAGTTTCAACTGACTACGATACAAGTGATATATTGTATTTTGAACCGATAGATTTTGAGAGAGTAAGAAGCGTGATAGAAAAAGAAAATCCAGATGGAGTGATAGTTCACTTTGGTGGACAAACACCTTTAAAACTTTCACAGGGACTTACAAATATAGGTGCAAAGATAATAGGAACTTCAGCTGATGTAATAGATATGGCAGAGGATAGAGAGAGGTTTTCTGCATTTATCACAAAAATTGGTATAAATCAGCCAAATAATGCAACTGCTACAACAAAAGAAGAAGCCTTAACAAAAGCAAATGAAATAGGTTATCCAGTTTTAGTTAGACCAAGCTATGTTTTGGGTGGAAGAGCTATGCGGATAGTTTATAGCGATAGTGAACTAAACCAATATATGGATGAAGCAGTAAGTGTTAGTAATGATTCTCCAGTTTTAATAGATAAGTTTTTAGATAGAGCGATAGAAGTTGATGTAGATGCTATAAGTGATGGAAAAGATGTCTATATCGGAGCCATTATGCAACATATTGAAGAAGCAGGTATTCACTCTGGGGATAGTGCATGCTCACTTCCTCCACTTTCTATATCAGATGAATTACAAAATGAGATAGAGCAAAAAACAAAAGAGATAGCATTAGGACTTGGTATAAAAGGCTTAATGAATATTCAATATGCAATCTATAAAAATGAAATTTATATGATAGAGGTAAACCCAAGAGCTAGTAGAACAGTTCCATTTGTAAGTAAAGCTACTGGTATCCCTATGGCAAAAGTTGCAACAAGAGTTATGTATCAAGGGGATTTAAAAGAAGCACTAAGTTTCTATGATAAATTTGGAGTACTTACTGAAAAGGAAGGTATTTTAAAACCAATCGTAAGAAATCATGTTTGTGTAAAAGAAGCAGTATTTCCTTTCAAAAAATTAAGTGGTGCAGATGTGATTTTGGGTCCAGAGATGAAAAGTACAGGTGAAGTTATGGGTATAAGTGAAAATTTTGGAATCTCTTTTGCAAAAAGTCAGAGTGCAAGTTCAAATCTTATTCCTACAAGTGGAAAAGTATTTATCTCTTTAACTGATTTAGATAAAGAGTTTGCAGAAGAGGTTGCTAATGGATTTATTAGTCTTGGATTTGAGATAGTTGCCACAAGTGGAACTTATAAAATTTTAGATGATGCAGATATTAAAGCAACAAAAGTTTTAAAGATAAGCGAAGGTCGCCCAAATATAGAAGATAGTATAAGAAATAATGAAATAGCAATAGTTATAAATACAAGTGATTCAGAGTCGAGTAAAGATGATGCAAAGATAATAAGGCAAAGAGTTATTACTCAAAGCATACCTTATTTTACAACTATTGCTGCTGCAAGAGCTACAATTTTGGCTATAAAAGAGCTAAAAAATTCAGATGATATAGATGTAAAAGCTCTTCAAGACTATCTTAGTTAAGGGAACTTTCCATGATATATTTAGCCCAAACCGATACAACGGCGGGCTTTTTATCAGAGTTTAAAGAAGATTTACAAAAGATAAAACCACGAAATGATAAACCATTTTTAATAACAACTACTACTTTTAAAACTCTGAAAACTTTAGCAAGAGTTCCAAAAAAATATAAAAAGATTGTAAGACGAGCTAGAAAAATAACATTTGTATATCCAAATAACAAGGCGATAAGAGTAGTACAAAACTCCCCTCATACCAAGTTTTTAAAAGATTTTGATTTCCTTTACTCAACCTCTGCAAATAAAAGCGGAAAGGAGTTTAATGAAGAGTTTGCAAAAAATATTACAGATGTAATAGTAGAAGATAATAGAGGGTTTTCACAAAAAAAAGCTTCAAAATTGATAAAGTTATCAAAAACTATAAAGAAAAAACTACGATAAACTTTAGTTTTTTTTATGTTTTAATTATAAAATATAATTTTATTGGATAAAAAGGTAACAAAAGTAAAAAATAATTATCTTAGTTAACTAAAAAACTACTAAAAAATTAAATATAATTGTATAATTTTATTAAGTAAAAAATAAAAATTTGGAGAAAGTTATGAAAAAAGTAATATTTAGTTTAGCTTTAGTTTGTAGTTGTTTAGTAGCAGACAATCTTTTTGATTATAATCAATGGGCAGAAGATTTACAAACTATGATTGAGTTAAATCAAAATAAAAATTCAACCTTAAAAGGTAGTGATATAAATAAAAATATGGTAAGAGATGATGTTGAAAACTATATTAAAGAAAAATATCAAGGTGATGAATTTCAAAAAATAATGTTTTTAGAAGCAGCAAAAAAAATGCAACAAATATTAACCTTACCTAAAAATACACCTAAAAAAGTCCACCTAAAGTTAGATAAACAACTTTTGCAAGTTTATACTTGTAGAGATTATATTATTTATAAAAACCATGATATGGATATAGAAGAAGAGTTAGCTCAAAAGGCAGAATTCAAATCAAAAGTTTTGAATACTGCAAGTCGTCTTGAAGCATATATAAATCACAAAAGATTGATACCTTTTACATATCAAATCCCTAGTGATAAAGAGCTAAATTCTCAAAAAAATGAGTGTGAAAGACTATACTCAAAAATAAAAGCTGAAACTAAAAAAACAACTGTTTTATCTATAAATTAGTAATTAGCTTTTTTACTTGTAGCCATAACCTCCTGTAAAAAATATGGTTTGTACCACTTGATTGCAAGTGGTACAGAAATATTTAGTAAAAATATTGTCATTATAAGTGTATAAAATTGAACATCACTTATTATATGATGTGTAATATATGCTTGATTTATTACTACAAAAGCAAGTTCTGCTCGTCCAAGCATACCAAATCCTATCATTAGTGATTCTTTGTTACGATACCCACCAGTATATTTAGCAGAGATCGATGCAGATACTACTTGAACCAAAAAAACTACTATAAAAAGAGTTATAAACATAGGAAAAGCTTCTTTAAATAGTGATAAATCAAAATTAATTTTAGTTCCAAGATTTACAAAAAATATTGGTCCAAAAACTGTAAATGCTATGTGGTCAACTACACTTTTAGATCTCATAAAGTGTTGATCTCTTCTTCTTTCTACTTTTGTATCAAATATAAAATACTCTTTTTTCAAAAATAATCCTGCAAGATATGCTCCAATAGCTGGATGAAAACCAAATATATGAGCAATAGCTCCTAAAGTCATAGCTATACTTAGCATTATAAGAGGAGTAAACTCTCCACGATATGCTAAAATTAAATCTTTAATTTTAAAATATTGAAATATTTTAGCTGTGTAAAAATCAGCTATTTGCCAAATATTAGGATTTTTAGGTAATTTTTTAGGTACAATACCAGGGAAAGCAAATAATCCTAAAATAATTATAATAGTAAAAAATGCAACTACTTTAAAAAGTATAACTAAAATAGTAAAAGGATCTATTCCGCCATTTTTAATACTACTAGATGCTAAAACTATGGGTATAACTATCGCAACTCCTATCAAAGATAATACATCATCTACAACTGCTGCTGTCATGATTCCTGTTGCTGCTTTTGTTTTATGCAAATTTTCATTTCTTAAACTAACCATTGTTAAACTAACTGCAGTTGCAGTCATAGTAAGTCCCCAAAGCATAGCTTCATTTGTGGAAAAACCAAAAAGTAAAGCTACATAGTAAGCTCCTAAAAATGGAAATATTGCACCAAAAACAGCAATTCCCCAACTTCTAATAAGTCCTTCTTTAAAGTGGGATAAATCCTCATCAAAACCAAGGGCAAACATTATAAAAACTATTCCCCACTCTCCAATCTTTTCCAAAACTTCATTTTGAGTTGGTAATAATCCTAGATTTGCAAAAATTGCACCAAAAATTATAAGCCAAACTACATCAACAGATGAAGTTTTTTTTGCAATAAGCTTAGATATAACAACAATAATCAAAATTATTGCACTTAAAGTCCAAATATTCATTTTCTTTTTCCTTTTTTTTCTTATATCACAAATCGGAAAAAAGTAAGTTTTTTTTAGGAATTTTAAAATAAAAAGTTAAATTTTTATCTTTTATAAAAAAAATACAATATTTTTTATTATTGAAAATTGTATAAAAAATAAACAATATTTATCTAAAAATATAGCTAAATATTTGTTAAAATTATAATTCATAAAAATTTCAAAGGGAGAAAATATGAAAAAAGTGGCTTTAAGTTTAGTAGCTATATCAGTTTTAAGTTCATCAGCATTTGCTGATATTAAGGTTAAAAGTTTTAGTGGAGATGCAAAACTTTTTTATAGTGCAGTAAAAGATGATACCAACAGTTATAGTGATAAAGTAAACAATGCTGGAGATGCATCGGTTAGTTTAAAAGGTGCACTTAGTGTAAATAATGGTTCGGCTACTGTTAACTGGGGTGTTACTGGTATATCTACTTTAGGGCTTGATGGTCATTTGGTTGGTAAAACTTGGATAACTCATCAAAAATCAGCAACAGATACAACATTAACTGATGGTTTTTGGTTAGATACATTAAACTTAACTATAAATCCATTTGCTAACAATACATTGATCATAGGTCGTCAACAGCTAGATACTCCTATGGTATTTTCTGAGCAATGGAATATAGCTCCAAATACTTATGATGCAGTAGTTTGGGCAAATACATATTTTAAAAATACTACACTTATTGGTGCATGGGTAGGAAGAACAAATATGAATGGAACTACTCAATTTTTTAAAAATGATGAATCATTTGTTGATTTTGGAACAAAAGATGGTGCTTATGCATTTGCTATCGTAAATAAATCTTTTTGTGATACAACTTTACAAGCATGGTATTTTGATGTAATTCATGCAGCAAAAGTTGGTTGGTTACAAGCTGATAGTAAATTTATGGGACTTGATTATGGTGTTCAGTATGCAACTAGAAATCCTAGTGTAGGTAATACAGGAACAGCAGTTGCAGCAAAAATTGGTGGAAGTATAGATGGTTTAGGATTAAGTGCAGCTTACTCAACAGTTAGTGATGATGGACAAGATTTTGTAAATGTAATGGGAGGACAATCTAAACTTTATACAGATGCTTGGTGGATGGTTGGTACTGTTGCACAGGCAGATACAAAAGCATATACTTTAACTGCTAGTTATGATTTAGGTTTTACAAACTCTTCTCTTTACTATACACACTCAAAAACTGGTAGTGTTGTAACAAAAGAAACAACTTTAACTTTTGATAAATCTCTTGGAAATTTAGATGCTTCACTTGCAGTGGTAAATGTTAAAAATGATATAACTGGTAAAGATGATGAAGTTCAACTTTACTTAACTTACCACTTCTAGGCAAAATTAACTGGATCAATATCTATTTCAACTCCTTGTATATTTAGATAATGAGATAGTTTTAGAAGTTCCCTCGCTGAGGGACTTCTAAAAAGTGCTTGAAATCTATATTTCCCCGCAATTTTGCTTATAGGAGCTTCTCCAAATCCAATAACTTCTATATTTTTTAAATCAAAGTTATTTACTTTTTGCCTGACTTTTTCTAAAAGATTTAGGGCTTTTTGTCTATCTTTATGTGCTATCAAAACTTTTAAAAGCTTTCTATATGGAGGATATAAATCTTTGCAATAGGGAAGTTCATCTTTTAAAAAATTTTCAAAATCAAACAAATAATTTTCGAAAAATTCTTTGTTTGAGCTTTGTACTACTATTTCTCCTTCTCCTTTTCGTCCAACTCTTCCACTAACTTGTAAAAGTAAACTCATAGCTCTCCATCTTGATCTAAAATCAGCCATATTTAAAATAGTATCTATATCAAAAACAATTACTAATTTTACATCATGATAATCATGACCTTTACTTAACATCTGAGTTCCAACAAGTATATCTATTTTTTTTTCACTAAAATCTTTTAAGATTGAGTTTAACTTTTTTTGAGTTGAAACACTATCTTTATCAAATTGAGCTACTTTTTTATCACTAAAAATTTCACTTAAAACTTTAGTAACTTCAGCAGTCCCCAAACGGCTTACACTAAGAGTATTACTTTTGCAATTAGGGCATATTGAACTAAGTCTTTCATGATAGTTACAGTAGTGGCATACAAGTGCATTTTTATTTCTATGAATACTCATACCTATATCACAAAAAGGACACTTTATACCTTTACCGCAACTTTTGCAAGTTAAGTATTTAAAATTGCCACGAGTTGGTAAAAAAACTATAACTTGTGAACCATCTTTTAAGGTTTTTTTAATTTTTTCTATAACATATTCACTTATAAAGTCACTATTTTGTATAAATTTATATTTTTTGTTAGATTTATGAAAAGTTTCTTTTAATCTAGTATATGGATATTTTTTATATGAAGTTAACGATGGAGTAGCACTTCCAAGTACTACTTTAATACCAAGTTTTTCACCTATAAAAACTGCCATATCTCTTGCATTATATCTTGGTCTATTGTTTGCTTTATAGCTGTCATCATGCTCTTCATCTACAACTATTAATCCTAAATTTTTAAGTGGTAAAAATAGAGCTGACCTTGCTCCCATAACAATTTTTATCTTATCGTTGTAGATTTCTTCTAGTATTTCCTCTTTTTTCTTTTTAGTTATCTTAGAGTGCCAAATAGCGACTAAATCCCCAAATCTAGCCTTTAGCCTTTTTGTCATTTGAGGTGTTAAAGAGATTTCAGGAACTAAAAATATGCAACTTTTACCACTATTTATAATGTTTTCAAAAAGTTTAAAATAAATCTCAGTTTTACCACTTCCTGTATCTCCAAATAAAAGTGAAATTTTATTTTCCTTTAAGAAGTTATAAGAATTTTGTTGGTTATGAGAGAGGTTTATATCTATATCAATTTTCACATTGTGAATAACTTTCCCATCTTTTTGAGGATAAAAGAGATTTGCACTCTCTCCCAAAGAACAAGTATAATAAGTGGATAAAAATTTTATTATCTCAAAATATTTAAGATTAAAATAATACTTACTAATATCAAGTACTTTTTCACATTTAAACTGAGGTTTTTCACATTGTGAATAAATAACTCCCTTAACTAATTTTTCTTTAAGTTTTATAGATACAATAGTACCTATTGCTATCTTTTTTTTACTTTGGTAAGTTAATGGAGATAATGGTGAGTTTAATATAGATATTTGATAGTAAAAAATAGTTGTATCCTTAAAATTAGATACAACTATTATATGATTTATTCAGTTAAATCTTTACAAGTTTGTTTTGTATGGTCACAGTCAAATGAACCATTTGTAGCATTATAAGTAAACTGTATATTATTGCCTTGATAAATAAAGTTATACTTATTTGATGCAGCTTTAGTCCAATGACCAGCTGCATTTTTTGCATATATTGGATAATCCAAAAGCTTATTTGTTCCATCACTATCAAACAATTTTCCACTTGTAGCAGTTGTGCTAGCTATAGTGTCAAGTTTTGCAGGATAAGATGCAGAACCTTTCATCATATTTACACTTTTTACTAAAGTAATAGCATTTCTAATAGCTGCTACTTGACTACGCCCTTTTGTTATGATAGCATCATCTCTTGTTGCAGACATTTTTGAAACAGCGATACTAGAAAGTATTCCTATTATCACTATAACAAAAATAAGTTCTATCATGGTAAAAGCTTTTTTCATTTATTTTTCCTTTAAGAATTATCTAACTATTCCTACACCGCCAAAACTATGTTTTTTTATCATACTTGCTACATCAGTTTGAACTTGTTTACAAACTGTACCTGATGTATCACTTCCTTTTGATATAGTCATATCGCCAGTAGTTGTAGTAACAACTTTTAGACAGTTATGGCTTTTATCAGCATTTATATAAAATGTTTTTCCTGCTATTTGTGTAGCACTTGCATCTGTCATAGCACTAGCAGATGTAGATAGAGGTACAT
>JALUNR010000018.1 GCA_027055005.1 Campylobacterales bacterium | reverse complement strand
GGGCTATATCTTTTGCAAATAAAAGCCTATCAAGAGTAGTGTTTTTATGTTCTTTCATTTTATAATCTCCATGAAATGCACTCAAATGCCAAGGAACAAAGTCTCCAACTTCATTTGCTAAAAATGAAGCCATCTTTTCAAGATCTTCTTCTTTGTCATTTTCTCCTTCTATCAAAAGAGTAGTTACTTCTACCCAAATCCCTTCATTAACCATCATTTTTATCGTATTTTTAACTGCTTCCAACCCACCTTTTAAAATCTTTTTATAATAGTTTTTATCCCAACTTTTTAGGTCTATGTTAGCCCCATCAAGCCAAGAAGCCATATCTTTTATAACTTCAGGTGATTCAAATCCATTGCTAACAAAGATATTTTTTAAGCCATTTTGTTTTGCTAAAACACCTATATCTTTTGCATAAGGGTAGAAAATAGTTGGTTCATTGTAGGTATATGAGATGGATTTGCAGTTGTGTTTTAGGGCTAACTCTACCATTTTTTGTGGAGATACATTTATGTCTTTGTTAATATCTTTTTTTTGAGAAATTCCCCAATTTTGACAAAATGGACACTTAAAATTACATCCAACTGTTCCAAAAGATAGAGTTTTAGTTGAGGGTAAAAAGTGATATAGTGGTTTTTTCTCAACAGGGTCTATGTTGATAGTTATAGGATGACCATAGACTAAGTTTTTTAAGCTTTGATTTTGGTTTTGATTTACTCCACAAACTCCTATTTGTCCCTCTTTAAGATTGCAGTAATGCTGACATAATAAACAGGTTATAGAGTTTTGATTTTCTTTGTAGTATTTCATGACATACTCCTTTAATCATCTATTTAACATTTTAGCATAAAATAGTAACCAAAGATAAATTTTTGGAGAGAAAATGGAAAGATTGAAAACTTATACTTTGATGGTTGGACTTACACTTTTATTTGTTTGGTTTGGTGGTATGATAGGTGGAAAGATGGGTATGCTTATAGCACTTGTTTTTGCTGTGGGGACTAATTTTTGGGCTTACTATAATTCTGGTGAAGCAGTTTTGACTCACTATGATGCTCTTCCCATCGATAGAGCTCATGCAAGTGGGCTTTATGAGATAGTAGAGAGGCTAACAAAAAAAGCTGGACTTCCTATGCCTCAGATTTATATTATTCCAGACCAAGTTCCAAATGCTTTTGCAACAGGTAGAGATTATGAACATTCAGTTGTAGCAGCTACTGAAGGACTACTGGAGCTTTTAAGTCCTGAAGAGGTTGAGGGTGTTTTAGCTCATGAGTTAAGTCATATAAAACATTATGATATGCTTATAGGAACTATTGTTGCATCACTTGCTGGAGCATTAGCTACTTTGGCTAACTTTGGTATGTTTTTTGGAGGGAGTAGTGATGATGAAGATAGTCCAAATCCTATTGTTATGATAGTATTGATGATAGTAATGCCACTTATTGGTACTTTGATTCAAATGATGGTTAGTAGAAGCAGAGAGTATATGGCAGATGAAGGATCAGCTAGATTAACTTCTCATCCTGAGTGGTTACAAAATGCTCTTTTAAAACTAGAAAGCTATGCACATCAAGGAGTAGTTCACAATGCCACCCCTGAAACATCTCATCTTTTTATCATAAATCCTCTAACTGGAAGAGAGATGAACTTTAGAAGTATGTTTTCTACTCATCCAAGCACTGAGGATAGAGTGGAAAGGTTGGAGGAGTTGAAGGAAAAAATTTAATACTTCTTAAATTGCTCCAACCATTTACTATTTTCTTTTATTACATTTTCTTGTTTTTTTAAAAGGTTTTGTTTTATCTTTTCAAGTTCATTTTCATCTAAGTACTCTAAAATATAGGGAGAAATTTCCATCTCTCCATCATATTTTGCGAGTAGAGTTTCTATTTCCTTTAGAAGTTTATTTTTCATGATGGCATTTTAAATTTTTGAGTTATAAACTCTCCCTCATCATTTATGAAGAGGTAGTAGAGAGTATCTTTTTTTACTGTTAGATTGGCTAAGTATCTAAGGGCAAAGTTTGCTTGAAGGGATGCTATAAAAGAAACTATTGGAGGGGTAATACCTTTTGGTTGTTTATTTTGTATATTAAAGGTGGAAAATGAACTTTTTTCAAAAAAACAAACTTGTCCGTTAAATTCTTCAACAGAAGCATATATCCAAGGGGTATTTGTTTTTTTTGCATATTTATCGATAGCTTGTCTAGTTGGTAAATTGTCTGTTGCATCAAGGATTAGATCTACTTTTATATCCTTTTTACTAAACTCTTCAAAGTCACTAGCATAAGTATTAAAAGTAATATCTATACTTCTTTTTTCCAAAGTTTTTTTTAAAGCTTTACATTTGTACTTTCCAACATCATCTTTTGAAAATCCTAATTGTCTATGGATATTATGAATCTCAACTTTATCAAAATCTACTAAATGGAACTCTCCTATTCCACTACTTCCAAGAGTTAGTCCTAGTGAGCATCCAAGTCCTCCACATCCAATAATCGCAACTTTTTTGTTTTTTAAATTATGTTGAATTTTTTCACCCCAAAGCTCTATTTGTCTGTGATAAAAATCATTCATATTAAATCTCTTTTTTTAAGATACTCTTTAAATTTCCAAGAAGAGTTTATCTCTCTTAACTCTTTTATATCAACATTTACAGTTAGCATATTTTCATAAGACTCTATACTCTCTTCTATGAAACCATCAGGATTTATAAGATAAGTTTCTCCATAAAAATTCCAAAAACTTCCCTCATCTTCATAACTTCCTACTCTATTTACTCTAAGTATGTATAAAGAGTTTAAAAAAGCTCTTGTTTTTAAGATTTCATTCCATCTTTGGTTTGAACCAAATGTTGAAGCTGATGGAATTAAAACAACATCTGTATTTGCCTTTATAATTTCAAGCCAAATATGATCAAAGTGAATTTCAAACCCGAATATAACTGCAAAGTTTAAACCATTTATACTAAATGTCATAACTGAGATTTTATTATGTATTTCATTATCAAAAAAGCTCTCTTCATCCCAATGGTTATAATTTATCAAAAATTCTTGATTTTTAAATTCACTTTCATTTGGAGAAAACCTACCTATTGCTTTATATATTTTTTCATTATCAACTATTACTATTGGTGCTACTATATGTATGTCAAATTCTTTTGCATAAGTTTCTAGTGCTTCTATCTTTTGTCTTGATTGGATATAAATCATATTTTTTTGTAGTTTTACAAGTTCTTTAAAGAAGTTATTTAAGACATATTCACCTAAGACTACAACTTTTGCACCATCTTTTTTTGCTTTACCGATATAATCTCTTAATTTTTTGTTACTAAGAGGCAAGGTTGAGAGTTGAAGGGCTGTTATTTTCATAAAATATTATCCTCCTTTTTAAACTCTTTTATCTCTATTTTTGCATCTTCTAGCATTTTTGTAGCTTCTAATAATTCTTTTTTTCCTTTTTTATAAAGAGAAATTGATTTACTTAGATTTGTATCTGGTTGCATAAGAAGCTGTAAAATTTCTTTAGCTTTTTCTAGTTTTTGTTCAAAATCCAACTTTTTCATACTAACTCCTCTTTTATATAGTGGGAAAATTTATCATATTCTACCAAAAAGGCATCATGACCATAATTACTATCAATTTCTATGTATTTTACATTATTTTTATTGTTTATTTTTTTTATTGTATCGTAAATAGTTTTCATCTCTTTTGGTAAAAAAAGCAGATCACTTTTAAAGCTCATCAAAAATATATCTGATTTTATGCGACTTAGAGAGTCTTCTAAATTATCATAGTTTCTAGTTGCATCGAAGTTGTTTATCGCTTTTGTGATGTATAGAAAACTTAGTGGGTCAAACCAGTTTACAAAGTTGTTTCCATTATAGTCAAGGTATCTTTCTACTTCATATCTACCAAAAAGCTCATAAAGTCCATCTGTTGCTACATAGTTTCTACCAAACTTTTTATCCATAGAATCAGGGCTTAGGTAACTTATATGTCCACACATCCTACCAATCGCCAAGCCACTAAATCCCCACTTTTTTATCTCATCTGAATCATAGTTTCCACCTTGAAAAGTTGGATCTTTTATAACTGCTTCTCTTGCTATTTTATTGAAAGCTATTGCCCATGGCTGGGTTGCATAAGTAGAAGCCAAGATAAAGTGCTTTTTAGCAAAGTTTGGATGCTCTATTGCAAAGGCTAGAGTTTGCATACCTCCCATAGAACCACCTATTATAGCTTCCACTTTTTGGATACCAAGTCTATCAAAAAGGATTCTTTGAGCCTTTACCATATCACTGATAGTTATTACTGGAAACTTTAATCTGTATGGTTTATCAGTTGGGTATATTGGTGACATAGGTCCAGTTGAGCCAAAGCAACTACCTATTGTATTTACACAGATTACAAAGTATTTGTTTGTATCTATTGGTTTGTTTTCTCCTATCATAGGATCCCACCAACCAGCTTTACTCTCTCCATCATATCTTCCTGCTGCATGATGGCTTCCAGTTAGTGCATGACAGACCACAATGACATTATCTTTTTTTTCATTTAGTTCGCCATAAGTTTCATATATTAAATCATAAGGTTCTAGTATCCTACCACTTTCTAAATACAATGGGTTTGTAAAGTGTTCTTTATGGGTTTGTATCTTCAACTAAGGGCTTCCTCTAAATCTTCTATCAAATCATCTACATCTTCTAGTCCAATACTAAGCCTAATAAGTCCCTCAGGAACTCCTGCTTTTTTAAGCTCATCAGATGAAAGTTGTTGGTGAGTTGTTGATGCTGGATGGGTTATGATGGATTTACTATCTCCTATATTTACAACTAAGGAGAAAAGTTTTGTTTTATCTAAAATTTTTAGAGCTTTTTCTTTTGATTTTACTTCAAAACTTAAAAGTCCAGAGTAGCCATCTTTTAAATATTCTTTTGCATAAGGATAGTTAATATTACTTTCTAATCCAGGGTAATTTACTTTAATAACTTCACTATGATTTTCTAAAAATTCAGCAATTTTTATAGCCGAGTTGCTATGCTGTTTCATCCTTAGTGGTAAGTGTTCAAGTCCTTGTATAAAAAGCCAAGAGTTAAATGGACTAGGAGCATTTCCTATATCTCTTAAAAGTGATAATCTAACCCTTAGAGTAAAATTTGGTAAGTCAAGATCACTATAAATAAGTCCGTGATAACTCTCGTCTGGGGTTGAAAAGTGAGAATATCTAGGATTGTTTTTCAAAAACTCATTTAAACCTTTTCTTTCAACTATGATTCCACCAAGAGCTAATCCTTGACCTGTTGTATATTTGCTAGTAGAGTGAACTACTAAATCACATCCTAAAGTTAAAGGTTTACAATGGATAGGAGTTGCTACTGTGTTATCAACTAGGGTTAAAATTTTATGTTTTTTTGCTATTTCAACTATACCTTTAAAATCAGGTACATCAATACTTGGATTTGATAGGCTTTCAAAGATTATAAGTTTTGTTTTTTCATCTATAAGTTCTTCTAACTCTTTTGGATTATGAACATCAAAGTAACGGCTTTTTATACCAAATCTTTTTATAGTATGCCCACTTAGAGTTACAGTTCCACCATAGGTTTTTGAAGCTACTATGATGTTATCTCCAGATTCTGCTACATTTGCGATAGAGTTAAAAATAGCACTCATCCCACTACTTGTGGCTATACTTGCTTCTCCACCTTCAAGGGCAGCAAATCTTTTTTCTAAAATCTCAGTTGTTGGATTTGTTAATCTTGTATAAATATTTCCAAGCTCTTTTAGCTCAAAGAGGTTAGCTGCATGAGTTGCATCGTTAAACTCATAGGCTGTTGTTTGATATATTGGTACTGCCATAGTAGCTTGAGAATCTTTTTCATATCCAAAATGTGTAACTATTGTCTTATCTCTCATGAGCTAATCCTTACTTTTTTTAGATATTGTACCTAAAAAATTTTAGGAATAGGGATGATTATACTATTTGATTTAGATGGAACATTGATAGATTCAACTGATGCGATACTTTACTGCTTTGAAAACTCTTTTATGGTAGCTGGACTTGAAAAAAGAGATGCACAAAAGATAAAGTCTTTGATAGGATATCCTTTAGATGTTATGTATAAAGAGCTTGGAGTAGAGGAGGGGCTAATTTGGGAAATGGTAGATATTTATAAGAGTTGTTATAGAAAAATATCAAAACAGATGACTACTATGCTACCAAATGCGAAAGAAGCGATTAAAGAGGCTAGTAAGATGGCAAGACTAGGGATTGTAACAACAAAAACTGCAAGATATAGTAGAGAGCTTTTGGAGCATATGGAAGTTATGGAGTATTTTGAAGTTTTGGTTGGAAGAGAGGATGTAGAAAATCCAAAACCTAACCCAGAACCGATATATACGGCACTTGATAGGATGGGAGAGTATGATGGTAAAAAGATTTTTATGATAGGAGATACAAAGCTGGATTTGATTTGTGCAAGAGATGCTGGAGTTACAGGTATTGGTGTGAAGTGTGGATATGGGGAGGAGAGTGAGTTAAAAGAGTATAGTGAGCTTGTTTTTGAGGATAGTTTGGAGGCTATAAAGAAGTTAGGAGTTACATCCTAACCTCATACAACTCCTTAAATAAAAATGCTTCCATTATTTCTTCTATATTTTCTTGAAAAGGAGCTTCTAAGACTGGTATTGATTGTTCAAAAAAAGGCCATACATAGTCATCTTTGCTTTTTACTACAACACAATCAAAAAACTCATCTATCTCTTGCCAATCTTTCTCATAAAAATCTATTTTTTGTACTTTTCCATCTTTTAGGGTTATCATAGCCCAGTAGGGATTTTTTAGAATATGTTCTATTTGGCTGTTTTCATTTTTTTCTTTTACGGGGATTAGGATAAGCAACTATCTATCCTCCCAAAGCAAAGCCATTTCTATATCAGTTATATTTGATTTTTTAGGTTTTATAAAAAACTCTTGTATCTCAATATTATCTATATCAAACTTATCATCTAACTCTAAGATTTCATCTTCAAGTTTTCTTTGTAACTCTTCTAAATCTTCTTGTACTTTTTGTACTGCTTCCTCAGCTCTACTTACATCACCCTTTTCACCATAGATTTTACCTGCATTTCTTATTGTACTTCCTGCTTTACTTATTGTGCTTCTTTTTGTTCTTTTATTACCAGTAAAAGCATCAAGTATAGTCATACCAAAACTAAGAAGAGTTGAAGTTGTTTGTTCTTTTACATCTTCTTTTTCTTTTTCTAATTTATCTAAGGCTCTTTTTAGTCTTCTATCAAGTACTTCTTGTTTTTTTGAAAACTTATTTTTTAGTTTTTCTTCTGCAATATCTCTCTTTTCTCGTAATGCATCGGATACTCTTATTTTAAAATCTTCCAAACTTTCATCTACTTTGGATTCTAGTTTTAGTTTTATAGCTTTATAAAGAGTGAGTTTATTTTCTTGATAGAGATAAGTTATAAACTCTTTTTGTAGTGATTTTAAACTTCTTAATCTTTTAAAAAATTCTGGTAAGTTAGTAAATGAAGAGTTTTCAGGATAATCAAATTCATAAAGATCAAAGTCATCATCATTTTGAATAAAGTTATTCCAATCAATATCTCTTAAATCTTCATCTAACTCATATTTGTTGTAATATCCATATTCTTGGTCTATGTTTCTTCTACTATCGTGGTAATTTATAACAGCATTTGCTAAAAGATATGGTTTAAATTCATGTGTTTGGGCTGATGCATCGCTTTGATAAAAGTATTCATCAATTGCATTTGAAATAGTTGGTTTTGATGATATCTTTTTTATGTTTTTCTTAACTACTTCTTCTTTTGGTTTTGAAGCTAAGGCTTCTTTTTTATCTTTCATTAAAAGTTTTATTTCAGATTTGTTAAGAGGTCCTTTTAAGTAGCTTAGTACCCATCTTGTTGTAAAAAGTTCTATCTCCTCTCTATGAGCTGACTTAAACAAAAATACTCTTTTTTGTAGATTTGCTAGTAACTCTTCTATATCACTTTTACTTAGATCTGAGCCTGATTTTATCAGTCCGTTTATAACTCTATCTATATCTTGTTTTGTTTGTAGTCTTCCTATAAACCAGCTTCCTATGTTAGAGAGTCCTTTATAGTCTAAATCGACTGGATTTTGAGTTGAAAGCACTATTCCTACTCCAAAAGCTCTAGCTTGTTTTAAAAGTAGAAGCATAGGGGCTTTGCTAGGTGGATTTGAAGTGGCTGGGAAGTAGCCAAAAATTTCATCCATATAAAGCAAGGTTCTTAGGGATGAACTACCACTTTGCATTCTCATCCAACTTATGTACTTGTTTAAAAACAGAGTTACGAAAAACATTCTTTCATTGTCATTTAAGTGGGCTATATTTAGAATAGAAACTCTTGGTTTTGCATCTTTTGTATAAAGAAGTTTATTTATGTCTAGTTCTACTCCTTTTAGCCATGAAGAAAAAGTGGGTGATGCTATGATATTATTTAGTGAAAATGCTAGTTTCATCCTTTCTTTTTGTGGATAAAAATCTTTAAGTTCCATAACTCCTATCTTTTCAAAAGGAGGAGAGGTTATAAATCCTATTAAATCTTCTAGTGTTAAATCAACTCCCTTTTTCCAAGCATAGTTAAATATATTTGATATAAGAATTGACTCTTTTGAGTTTATAGAGTTTTGTTCTCCTATAAGAGCCAAAATAGATGAAGTTGTAGAGTTTAAAAGATAAGAGTAAGTATCACTATCGCTTAAAACTTCCTCACTTGGAGCTTTGAAAGAGTCAAGGATTGAGATACTAACTCCACTACTGCTTCCTGGAGTAAAGATAGTAAAATCAGCTCCTTCTTTAAATCTTTTAACTCTGTCACTGTCTTGTCCAAAAGATTCTATCCCTTTTTCCCAATTCTGGGCTTCTTCTTTTGCAAACTCTTCTTTTGTTAAACCCTTTTGATTTGCAACATTTTCATCAATCCAAGGCTCAAAATCTTGAGGTTTAAAATCAGGAAATGCTAAAAGCAAATCTCCCATATCGCCTTTTGGATCTATCAAGATACAAGGGATTTTATCTAAAACTGCTTCTTCAATGATGCCAATACCAAGTCCAGTTTTTCCACTTCCTGTCATACCTATGATAGCTGCATGAGTTGTAAAGTTTTTATTTTTTACTAAAAGTAGGTCATCTGTTACTTTATTTGTCTTTGCATCGACTTCTTTACCTAAATAAAAAAGATTTAATTTTTCATATATATTTGTTTTATCCATCTATATTCCTTACCAATCCAAAAATAAAAATAGTGCTGATAAAAAGTAATCAAGCACAAAAACTATAATAGCTGAGTAAACAACTGCATTTGTAGTTGCTACTCCAACTCCTTTTGCCCCTCCACCTGCTGTATAGCCGATATAAGTTCCGATAGAGCTTATCATCCAGCCAAAAACTGCACCTTTTAATATACCTGAAAAAATTTCACTATAATCTAAGTACATACTTATTGTTTGGGTATATTGAGTAGGATTTACTCCTAAAACATTAGTTGATATAAAATATGCACTAACATTACCTAAAAAGTCAAAAAGTGCTACTAATATAGGTAAAGATATAGTTGTTGCTATAATTCGTGGAATAATAAGATACTTTTTAGAGTCAACTGCTAAAACATCAAGAGCATCTATTTGTTCAGTTACCCTCATAGTTCCAAGTTCTGCTGCCATAGCTGATATAGCACGACTTGTTACCATAAGTCCAGCAAATACAGGTCCTAACTCTTTTGAAATAGAGATAAAGATAGTATATCCCATAATACTTTCAGCTCCAAATTCATGAAAACCTTGATATAGTTGAACTGCTTCAACCATACCTGTAAAGATACCAGTTAGTGCTATAACTCCGATTGAGCCTATACCTATAGAGTCGATTTGTGTAAAAATCTCTTTTATTCTATAAGGTGGTTTAAATGCTAGAGGAATTAGTTTAATATTGAAAATAATAAATTTACCAAGGGAGTTGAAAATATTTAATATCCAGAATACTGGTTTACCAAAAATAGTAAAAAAATTTTCGATTATAGACATTTTTTATACTTCTCCATTAAAAAAAACTAACTTTGGTAAAAAAAAGTTAAAGTTTTCTCTCTTTTGTACGATTTAGTTTACAAGAGCGAGAAATTAGGAACTTACTCTTTAATCCTTAAGGGACCCAAAGGAAAATAAATAAGATTATAACAAAAGGAAGGAAAATTATGGCTGAAGTAGCAAAACAAGAAGGAATAGTAGAACAAAAAGGTGGTGGTTCAGGTAAAGTTATGATTTTAATATCAGCAATTTTATTTTTGATACTTATTGGAGGTGGTATAGCTGCTTATTTGATGTTAAATGGAGATGAAGAGGTTATACATGATGCAAATAGTGCTAAGCATTCAAAAGTAATAAATCGAAAAAATAAAGAGATGAGAGGTCGAAGTGATGATTTGACAAATATAGGTCCTATGTATGCATTAAATAAATTTATAGTGAACCTTTCTAGTGATGGTGGAAATCGTTATCTTAGAACTTCTATAAACTTGGAGCTAAGTAGTCCTGAGTTTCAAGCTGAGGTTGATAAGAAAAAGCCTTTGATTAGGGATATCATCATAAGAGTATTATCAGCAAAATCTTATGAAGAGATAAGTACTATAAGAGGTAAAGAAAACTTAAAAGATGAGTTAGTAAATGAGTTAAATAAAGTTTTTGTAGATGGACAAGTAAGAAATGTATTTTTTACGGAGTTTGTGATTCAGTAAGGAAGACGATGCAAGTTGGTATAGACTTAGTTAAGATAACAAGAGTAGAAGAGTTTGTAAACAAGTTTGGAGATAGAGCTTTGAAGAAGTTTTTATCCTTAGATGAAATACTTTTAGCTAAAAACTCTTCTACAATTGCTGGATTTTGGGCTTCTAAAGAGGCAGTTAGTAAAGCTTTAGGTACAGGTATAGGTAAGAAGTGTTCTTTTTTTGATATAAAGATAAAAAAAGAGCATGGGGGAAAGCCTTATTTTTTACTTTCAAAAAAATTAGTGGAAGAGTTTGAAATAAGTTCGACTTCACTCTCTATAACACATGATGGCGAATATGCAGTAGCTGTTTGTGTTATAGAAACTGCTAATAGTATAAAGAGGGATTTGAGTTTTTAAATCTTTTATGACACCAAAACCACTCTTGGGGATACTTAAATATCATTTTACTCATTATATCTGCTTGAAGTTGGTTTAACTCTTCTAATGTTTTATCTTCAGGATAGATGGGTTTTTTAAATATAACTTTATAATTATCTCCATCTTGAGTTATAAAGACTGGAAGGAGTGGGATATTAAACTTTTTTGATAGTTGAGAAGATGTTAAAGTTTGATATGCCTCTTTCCCTAAAAAATCAACTTTTGTAGAATATTTTGGATTTGTATTTTGGTCAATAATAAGTGATATGGGTTCTTTCTTTTTCAAAGCAAAAAAGAGTTTTTTTACAGCTCCATGTTTTTCTACCATATTCATCCCATAATTTGCTCTTTGTTGTTCTAAATATTTAAAAAGTAGGGGATTATTTATCTTTTGTTGGACTTGAGTTAGTTTTGTAAAAAATTTTGCTAATACCAATCCTAAAAGATCTATATTTCCATAGTGAGCAGTGATGATAATAAAAGGTTTTTCTAACTTTTGTATGTATTTTTCATTTTCAAAAGTTATGATTTTTTTTAAATCATCTTTCGTGTAAGTATTTCCTTCAATAATAGTTAATATATTTAAAAATAGTTTTTTATAGCACTCTTTTTGAATATATTTTATTTTTGCTTCAGATATATTGTTATTATAAACATATTTTAGATTTTTTTCTATAACTTTTTTATTTTTGCTATAAAATATATAAGTTATAGATGCTAAAAAAGTAAAAAAAACTCTTCTTAATTTTTTTGGGAAAAGTAGTATAAACTTTATTAATAATTTAATTATATAGTATTGTATTTTATCTTTCATAGTCTTATGTTACTATTTTTTATCTAAAATACTCTTTTTTGTTTTTTCTTCATTTTTTTTATTTTTAGAAAAAAAGTATAATTCAACTCTTCTATTTTTTGCTCTTCCTTCACTTGTATTATTTGAAGCGATAGGGTCAAATCCAGCTTTTCCACAAGCTGCCAAAAACTTAGGTTTTACTCCATCTTTTATAAGTTCTTTTACTACTGATACTGCTCTAGCCGTTGAAAGTTCCCAATTATCTTTAAATTCATCCGTATGAACAGGTGTTGAATCTGTATGTCCTATAACATTTACATACATATCTTTTGGAAGTTTATCTATTATAAGAGCCATTCTTTTTAAAAAAAGATAAGCATCATCATTGATAATATTTGCTTTTGCTTTTGCAAAGAGTATATTTGCTGGAAGTCTTATCAAAAAACCATCTTCACTCTCTTGAAGTGTAATCTCTTGTCCTGTGGCACTTTTTATCATTTCATTTGTTTCTACTATTGTTTGTTGCATACTTTTTACTTGTTTTGAGGTTTGAGTATCATTTTGGATTGGAGTTGCTATTTGGAGTTGATTGTTTTGAACATCAGTAGAAGTTTCTCCATCAAGTACACTCATAGCTCCTTGTAGACTTCCTGCAGCTGCTTGGACTTTTTTTGCATCCATTGTTGACATAGATAAAAGTAGAACAAAGAAGCAGAGAAGAAGACTCATAAGATCTCCAAAGGCAGCAAGCCATCCTGGAAGGCACTTTGGACACTCTACTTTAGGACATTTTTTAGCCATCTTTTTTCCTATTTGTCAAATTGAGAGTTTCTATTTGCTGGTTCTAAAAATGCAAATAGTTTAGCTTCAATATTTCTTGGATTGTCTCCAGCATTTATTGACATGATTCCTTCTATAATCATAGTTTTTGATAAAATCTCTTCTTTATCCCTAAGGATTAGGATATTTGCGATAGGAGCTCCAAAAACATTTCCGAGTATTGCACCATACATTGTTGTAAGAAGTGCTACTGCCATAGCTGGTCCTATTGCTGCAGGATCTGCCATATTTAGTAGCATAGCAACCAAACCTATTAGAGTTCCTATCATTCCCATAGCTCCTGCAAATCCTGCTATTTGATCAAAAAGGGAGGCATTGTCAGCATGACGAGAAGAGATTTGTTCTAACTCTATTTCTAACATTTCCTTTATACTTTCAGGCTCTATACCATCGACTGCTAAGGAGAGTCCTTTTTTTAAAAATTCATTTTCTTCATTTGATACATCTGTCTCTATTCCTAAGATTCCTTCTTTTCTTGCTTTTGTTGCATAAGTTACTATTTTTTCTATTATTTCAGTTGTATCTATTTGAGGTGGTTTTATTGCTATCATAAAAATTTTACCAAATCTTTTTATTTGCTCTAACTTAAATGCTATGAGAAGAGTACCAATAGTTCCACCAAAAACAATCATAATAGATGGTACATCTATATATGGACCAATCCCAACACCCATAGCCATTGAAGCAATAAGTAATCCCATAGTTAGAACTAAACCAATTACACTACCTAAATCCATTAGTTTCCTTATGTTTTTAATTATTCTTTAGATAATATCGGACAAAATAGAAAAAAGTTTAATATATTTAAGGGTTTTTTATGAAATTATCAATAATTATTTTAGCAGCAGGTAAAGGTACTCGTATGAAGTCAAAATTACCTAAAGTTTTACACAAGATAAGTGGATATGAAATGCTTTATTATTCTATAAAAGAAGCAAAAAAATTGAGTGATGATGTGAGTGTTGTGTTGTATCATCAAGCTAAACTTGTTGAGAATGAGATGCAAAAGTATTTTGATGATATAAATTTTGTTTTGCAAGACCATGCAAATTATCCAGGAACTGGTGGAGCTGTGATGGGAGTTAGTGCAAAGCATGAGAATATATTAGTTTTAAATGGAGATATGCCACTTGTTGAATCTAGTGAGTTAGAGGGATTTTTAAAATTTAATAGTGATATAGTAATGAGTGTTATAAAACTTAATAATCCAGATGGATATGGTAGAGTTATCATAGATGGTGATGAAGTAGTAAAAATAGTGGAGCAAAAAGATGCAAATGAAGATGAATTAAAGACAAAAACAGTAAATGCAGGAGTATATCTTTTTAAATCTCATATTTTTAAAAACTATCTTACAAAACTATCAAATGACAATGCTCAAAAAGAGTACTATATAACTGATTTAGTGGAGATGGCTAAAAAAGATGGACTCAAAATTTCTCCACTATTTGTAAAAGAGGAAAACTTTAAGGGTGTAAACTCTAAAAAAGATTTGAGTGAAAGTGAAGTTTTGATGCAAAAAAGAATAAAAGAGAACTTCATGAGAGAGGGAGTGATATTTAGACTCCCTGAAACTATTTATGTAGAGAGTGGTGTGAAAATAGAGGGAGAGAGTATGATAGAAAATGGAGTCTCTCTTTTGGGAGATACAAAAATCATAAATTCTCATATAAAAACAAACTCAGTTGTAGAAGATAGTGAGATTATAAATAGTTCTATTGGTCCAATGGCAAGAGTTAGACCAAATTCAGAACTAGTAGATACTCATATAGGAAACTTTGTAGAAGTCAAAAAATCAATCCTAAAAGGTGTAAAAGCTGGGCATCTTAGTTATTTAGGAGATAGTGATATTGATGAAGGTTCAAATATAGGGGCAGGAACTATAACTTGCAATTATGATGGAAAGAAAAAATATAAAACAAAGATAGGTAAAAATGTATTTATTGGAAGCGATACTCAACTAGTAGCTCCTGTTGTTATAGAAGATGATGTTATTATTGCTGCGGGGACAACTGTGATACAAGATGTTAAAAGTGGAAGTTTGGCTATAAGTAGAACACCTTTAAAAATAGTAGAAGGATTTTTTAAAAAGTTTTTTTCATAGCATAAGGATATTTTCCTTATGCTGTCGCTTTCATTTTTTCAACTAGTTTTTTTACCATATTTTCTACTATTTTTTGAGTATAAGGTTTTATAATATATCCACTTACTCCCATTGATTTTATTTCTAAAAATTTTTCTTTTCTTCCCTCTGTTGTTTGTATTATGATTTTATGATGTTTAAGTTCTGGGTCATTTCTGACTATTTTTAGCATTTCATCACCTCTCATAATAGGCATATTTATATCTAAAAAAGTAAAATCTACATCAGGATTATTTCTTAAAAGATCCAATGCTTCTTTCCCATTTTCTGCTTCTAAAACAACAGCATCTTTATCTATTTTTCCTATACCTACTTTTAGTATTCTTCTCATGATCTGACTATCATCAACAATTAATATTTTCATTTCTTCTCCTTATGCTTTTTCTTCTATTTTTAAAACTTTATCAATATCAAGTAAAACTGTCATTTGTGTGTCGTTAAGTTTAATAAGATTTTTTATAAATCTTCTATCTATTCCAATATCCAAATCATAAGTTTGTGAAACTTGAGATTTTTTGATAGGGATTATTTGTTCAATCTTATCTACTATCATACCTATTAGTTTTTCTTCTTCTGTTTTTACAACTATTGCTACTGTATTATCGTCAAAAGTTGGATTTTCTTGATTGAATTTTATTCTTAAATCCAAAATAGGTATAACTTCTCCTCGTAAATTTATAACTCCTTTTACCCATGGTTCTTCATCAAAAAGTGGGGTTAATATTATTTGGTCATATACTAATATTTCTTTAATTTGATCTAATCTTATTGCAAAATTTTCATTTATTAGTTTAAAAATTACATGTTCCATTTATACCATAACCTCCATAGTTTTATTTTCCTCAACTATATTCATAATATCAAGTATTAGCCCTATACTTCCATCTCCTCGTATAGTAGCAGCTCCAATTCCTTTTATCTTTTTATAGTTTTTTTCTAATGATTTTACAACTATTTGCTCTTGATTTAA
>JALUNR010000017.1 GCA_027055005.1 Campylobacterales bacterium | reverse complement strand
CCAATACTGCTGTTATTTTTTGCATTAAAATAGCCTTATATTATTTATTAAATTAAAATGAAAATCATTTTCAAAAAGGATTGTAGAGTAATTTTGCTTAAATGTTTATAAATTTACTTAGACCTTGATAACTGGGCTTTTTGTTCGCTATTCATAAGCCAGACAAAAACCTCTGCGACTGCCTTGTAAAGGTTTGGTGGGATTTGTTCATCTACATCTAAGTTTAGCAAAGATTCTGCTAAAGCTTTGTTTTTAAAGATAGGTATCTCAAACTCATCAGCTTTTTGAAGGATTTTTTTAGCTATTTCTCCTTGTCCTTTAGCAACAACCTTTGGAGCAGAACTTCCCTCTTGGTCGTATTTTAGTGCTATTGCTTTGTCTGATTTAGCCATGAAGCTTTATCACCCCTGCAAATCTTCCTGTAACTCCATCTCGTCTGTATGAGAAGTAGTTTTTATCACAACTTGTACAAGTAGGAGAAATCTCTATATTTTCTTCTTTTACTCCTACACTTACAAGCTGGTCAAGATTTAAGGTTTGTAAGTCAAGATAAAAACTCCCATCTCTTTTTGCAACATATTTCTCTCCAAAACTTTTTATAGCTATATCAGCTAAATCCTCTCCAACTTCATAACAACAAGAGTGAATACTTGGTCCCAAACTTACAACTATATCCTCAGGATTTGAGCCAAACTCCTCTTTCATGATAGTTACTGCTTTTTTACTAATCTGTTTAAAAGTACCATTTCTTCCAGCATGAACTGCACTTATAACTTTTTTTACTCTATCATACAAAAGTACAGGGATACAATCAGCTACCATAACCATCAAGGGGATATTTGGCTTGTTTGTGATGATTCCATCACAGTTGACTTGTTTGTTTGTAAAAGTGTCGTTTATGATTTTGATATTGTCTGAGTGGGTTTGCTCCATGAAGATAAGATTTTCGATATAAAAATCAAACTTTTTAGCTAAAATCTCTCTGTTTTTTAGCACATCTATGGGGTTGTCTTCAACATGAAGAGCTAAGTTTAGTTCATGATATGGAGGATTACTAACTCCACCCCACCTATCACTAAACTTGGCAAAAACTTCTTTGTAGTAGGGTCTAAAGATATTCATATTTACTCGTAATGTGTCCACATTCTGTAAATTTTTATTATTTTTTCCTCTTCAAAAACTTCATAAACTAATCTATGTTGCTTGTTAATTCTTCTTGAAATTTTACCTTTTAGAGTGCCTGATAAGTATTCAAATTTTGGAGGATATTTTAAAGGCTCTTTTTCTATCAAAGTTAAAAGTTCTAGTACTTTTGGTTTTAGACCACTTGATGCTATTTTCTTAGAATCTTTTTTTGCTTGAGGTGAAAACAGTATTTGGTACATTTTACCAGTCTAATTTATCAGAAGTTACATAGTTTTCTAGGGGTTCATTTGAAGCTTTTATGATACTCTCTTCCATTCCTGGAATACTTCTAAGATATTCATCATCACTGATATACCTAGTTTCATCAATAATAGAGATTTCATTTTCATCAAAATGCTTCAATAGCCATAAAAGCTTTTCACTAACACTATCTTCAACTTTTAAAGTTATAGTCTGCATAAAAATCCTTTTTTGTTTATGATAATTATATCAGATTATTTATAACATATTATCAATAACTCGCCATTATCCTATCAACATCACTCCAACTGATGCCTTTCTCTTTTTTAAAGATATGATAAACATATCTAGCAAACATATCGGTTTCGATATTTACTCTTGTACCTATCTTATATCTTGAAAAGATAGTGTTTTTGATAGTGTGAGGGATGATAGTAAGTCTAAAAGTGTTGTCTTTTACATCATTTATAGTAAGGCTGACTCCATCGACTGTGATACTTCCTTTTGGAACTAAAAACTTTGCATTTTGTGCAGGGATAGTGATATAAAAGTCAGTAGAGTTTCCATTTTGTTCAATCTTTACTATCTCTCCAACACAATCCACATGCCCTTGAACTATATGCCCCTCAACTCTATCACTAAGTCTCATAGCTGGTTCAATATGAACTTTGTCTTTGTAGTTTTCTATCGCTAGTACTGAAGCAGACTCAGGCGAAAGTTCTACTGAAAACTCAGTGGCAGAAGTTTCTATAACAGTAAGACAAGCCCCATTTATGGCGATAGAATCTCCAAGGCTAGGGTGGAGGTTACTTTTGATGGTAAGTTTTGAAGATGCAAAACTTTTAACAGTTGCTATCTCTCTTATTAATCCTGTAAACATGAGAGTATTATAGTGGAAGATAGATAAAAAACTATTTTAAGTAAAATTTTATCGGGGGGGTAAAATAACCTTACTTAAAAATAAAGGAGGTAAGGTTGAAAAGGTTTAGTTTAAGTTTAGCACTTTTGGTTAGTTTGAGTTTTGTTGGTTGTGGTGGTGGAGGTTCAACTTCTTCACAAAAAGATAGTAGTACAAATTCAGTAACAACATATAATGGTGCTGGTTCAAGATGGAGTTTGAGTTTTAAAAATGATGGAAATGCTATTATAAAAGAGGCTAATTCTAACTTAGAGATAAATGCGACATATACAGACTTAGCAAGTGGTTTTAGAAAGTTAGTTGTAAAAAGTTCAAGTGATACTACAAAAGCAAGTGTTGGGGCTGTAACTTATGGGTTTGAGTTACCGGGATATATGTTTCCTTGGGTTGCTTTTGGTGAAAACAAACTTTTACCAACCGTTATAAATGATGGAGAATGTCCAAATACAGTAGAACATAACTTTGTCACATCATTTGCAAAATCTAACACAAAAAGTGATGGATTTGCAGGAGACTTTGATAGTTGGGGTCAGTTTGGTCATTATGAATATAAATCTGATGAAAATAAAACTTATGTAACTGTTTTTGATAGAAATGGTAATATAAATAATAGTATGAATTTTAGTGGTACAATAACATCAGGTTGTGTAAAAGGTAAATACTATGATCCTAATGGTGATTCAACTGATCCAGAAAGAGCATCAACAACAGCATATTTTTCTAAAAATGGTGGAATTATATGGCAACAAAATGGTTTAGATGCAAACTTTCAAGCTGGACAAAATCATCATGATAGAATTGAAAATGATTTTATGATTCCAAAAGAACCAAATCTAACTACTATTAATCAAATTAATGGTGAATATATAGGCTATAGCATAGTGGGAAATGGTCAAAACTCTATAGGTTATACAAATACACCTGTTCATGTTCAAGCAACTGATGGAGCTCTTGTTGTAAAAGAGTTAAATATCACGAACAATACTGTTGGAGCTAAAATAAGTGATATTTCACTTACAACAGAGGTAACAGGTACAAAAGGTTTGTGGAGAGGTCAAGTTACAACTGTTACTCCAAATTCTACAGAGGGAATAGGTTGTGCAATTGATTTAGATGCTGCAAATAGTGGTAAAAATGTTGTTATCTGTGGTGGAATGTATCCAGATGGAACAACAAAAAAACTTTATAGTTTGATTTTAGTTAGCAAATGATAATCACTTTATAAATATCTTATAGGGATAATAGTTTTTAAAATTATTATCCCTATTTGTTGAGACTATATGAGTTAATTACTTAGTGTGGTGATAAAATACCATTTTGTCAACCAAAAGTTTAAAATAATCCCTTGACCAAAAATCAAGCTTTGATCTATCTTTTATAAAAACTTGTACCTCTTTTTTTGCTTTGTCTATATCTAAATCATCGATTTTGTTTTTTAAAAGTTCTTTTAATACATCAACTGTAAGTTCATCATTTTTTATAAAATCTCTACTCTCAATCATCCTCTCTTTTAAATGCTCAAGATTTACCTTTACTCCTCTTTTGACATACCACTCAAAATCATACCAATCACGGCCTTTAACTCTATTTTTCCAATTTCTATACAAGATAGCATGAAGTTTTCCTGCATAAAGATTTGGCAAAGTCATAGCTATGATATTAAAAGTTGTTGGTAAAAGCAAAGTGTGTGAAGATGTTTGAAAATTTAGAGGTGGATTTGTATCTATTTCAAACTTTATTTTTAGCTTTTTACCGCTGTGAATACCATCAAGTATATTTGTCAAGTCTTCTATTTGTATATCAAGTGTATGGATAGAGGTGTCATTTTTTAAAAAAGCTGATTCTATATCACTTGCAGATGATTTGTTTTTTTTGTTAAGAGTAACTTTTACACCAAGTGATTCAAACTCATCAACAACAAAAGGAAAGTAATTCTCTATATCAAAATTTTTATCTTTTTCTAACAAAGAGAAGTCTAAATCTTCTGAAAATCTATCTAACCCGTATATGATTCTAAGTGCTGTACCTCCATAAAAGACAGCTTTTTTAAAAAAACCACTTCGAGATAGTCCCAAAAGTGCTATTTCTTGATATATCTCTTTTAGTGCATTTATCAAATCATTTTCACTATTTATATCATATTTTGATAGCATCTGCTCTAGGA
>JALUNR010000016.1 GCA_027055005.1 Campylobacterales bacterium | reverse complement strand
TAGTTGTAACATTTACTTCAAACTCCTCTGCTAAAATTTCTATTGCATCTTTGTCTAAAAAGTCATTTTTAGTAACCATCATACCAAGGGTAAACAATACTTTTATAACTTCTCCAGTAGTTTTGTTAATTTTTTCAGCAAACTCATATACTCTTATATCTTCTGGGATTTGTATGTCTGTTACTACTGATGTATTTTCTTCTTTTTTTCTCTTTCTTCTTTTTGTAGATTTTCTACTGATACCTCGTTGTTGTATAAAAGAAGCACTTCTTGCCGTTCTTACTTTATTTACATCTACTTTTTTCTTTGGAGCTGTTATTTTTGGTTCATCTTTTACTGTGAAATCATGTAAAACTACCATCTCTTCTTCTGGGAGCATTTCTATATGTGAAGACATATCTCCACCAAAAATATCTAATTTTTGAGCATCTGTTGACTTTGAAGTAGCACCACTTTTTTTAACTTTTTTCTTCTTTTTAACTCCAGGTATTGCTTCTGGCATAGAAATATTATTTTTACGACTTGAACTTTCTATCTTTTTAGGCTCTTCTTTTCTCTTTTTCTTGATAATAATTAAACCTCTTCTTTTTTTGAGGCTAGAACCAGCTAAAGTTTCTGATTCTTTTTTTATTTCTTCTTTTACTTTTTGAGGAGATTGGATTTTTGTTTGTATTTTTTCTTTCTTTTCTTCTTTTTTGTCAGGAATGGACTCTGTTTCAGATTTTTCTTCTGTTTTAAGAGGTTTAGGCTTCTGTATCTTTTTTTCTACTTCTTGCTCTTTTTTGACTTCTTTAATAGGCTCAATCTCTATCTTTTCTACCTTTTCAACTATCTTATCTTGTTCTACTTTCTTAGGTGTAATTTCTTCTTTCTTCACTTTTTTAGGTGTAGCTACCTTTTTTGCACTTGCAGGGATAGTACCATTCATAATAAACTCAGCTAATGCTTCTGCTTGTTCAATACTTATAGAACTATTTGCTGCTTTTACATCATATCCTACCTCTTTTGCTGAAGTTACAACTTCCTTTGAAGTCAATCCCAACTCTTGTGCTACTTCGCTAATACGAACTTTATCCATATATTATACTCTCCAAATCTATTAATTTAATCTCTTTTTTACATATCCTACTAAGAGGTTTTTTTATCTTTTTTTCACCTTCACTAATACAAGAAGAACATAAGTAAAAACTTCTACCAATGTTATCAAATCTCTTCAATATACCATCTTTGCACATAAGTCTTGTTAGATTTTTCTGTAAGTATCTTCCTCTGCAGCTTATGCACATCCTAGTTGGAAAGTGTTTCAAGTAGTACCTTATAGTAATTTTGCTTATTAATCAATAATATTATAGCCAATATTGTTAAAATTATATACCTCTGTCCTAAATTTGGGAAATTTTTTTAACAAAATCTCTTTCAAATGGATAGAATCATCTTCATAAACAAGATTGAAAAATGTAGAACCACTTCCTGAAAGTGTACTCATTAAAGCTCCATTTTGTAAAGCTATTTCTCTCACCTTAAATAAATCTTTTAAATTATTCATCCTTATATCTTCATGTAAAATATCTTTTGAAGCATATTTTAATGTCTTCCAATCTTCATTAAAAAAAGCACTTGCCAACACAGTAGAGTGTGAAATATTGAAAACTGCTTTTTGTAAAGAGATTGATTTTGGTAATTTTCCCCTTGATTGGTTTGTACTCATAGTTTTATTTGGTATAACAACAACTGCTTTTAAATACTTAGGTAACTGTTTTTTTTGTGTTATAACTTTATCTTTAAAGATTAAAGAAGATACAAATCCACCATGAGTCGCTGGTGCAATATTATCAGGGTGAGGTTCATAAAAAAGAGCTTTGTTTAAAATAGAATTTTTAGAAAGATTTATATCTGCCATATGATATGCGCTTGCTATGGCTGAAACTATCACAGCAGAAGAACTTCCTAAACCTCTTGAAAAAGGAATATTGTTAAAAAACTCAAATCTAAAAGGATCTCTTCTTCCCATAAGCTTTATATAAAAGTTATAAAATATAGTTACAAACTGGTTGTTGGTTTTTACTTTTGCTCTATTTGCCCCTTCTCCTTTTACAGATATAGATATAAAGTTTGCTTTCGTTATTTTCACTCTATTTTGAAGGTCAATAGCCAATCCTAAAGTGTCAAAACCAGGTCCTAAGTTGGCACTAGTTGCAGGTGCTTTTATAATCAATCTAATATCTCCTATACTGCGGGTAAAACATACAACGGTTCTACATCCTTAGTAAAAATAATTTCATCTAAAATAAATGGAAGTTCAAAAGGTTTTATATCTTCTAAACTACCATCAAAAATTTCTGGGGAGATAGTAGCATTTTTTTTCATAAAAAAACGATTAGCTACTGCTTTTATTGGTGAATTTTGATTAAAATAAAACCCATCACATCCTAAAAGAGGAATTTGTTTTGTTATAGAGATAGTTTTCAAAAAAACAAAACTTACTTTTATAGCCATAAAACTTCCTGGTCCTGTTGCCATATATAGAGCTTTGATATCAAATAAGTTTAAAATATCCTCAAATATTACAGGTAAAATATCACTTGTTTTTTCTGTTTTTATATATGATTTTATCAGTTTATTTTTTTTATATACTCCTACAAGAAGAGGTGAAGTAAGGGAAATAACAAGAACTTTTATATTATCTTTGATCATAGAAAATCATCTCTTTTATACCATCTAACTCAACAAGTTCAAATTTATCTGGTGAATTTAAAAGTTCTTTTGTTAAAAGATGGTTCAAATCATGACTACCAGCATATGAATCATACTCTGCTATATAAGGATGTCCTAAAAGTCTAAGGTCTCCTATCGCATCTAAAATCTTATGTCTTACAAATTCATTTTCATATCTTAAACCCTCAATATTTAAAATCCTTTTTTGGTCCATAACTATTGCATTTTCTAAACTTCCACCCAGTGCTAAATCCTTTTTTCTCAACATATGTATATCTTTTAAGAAACCAAATGTCCTAGCTCTTGAAATCTCTTCTATATAGTTTTGCTTAGTAAACTCAAAAGAGTGTTTTTGATATCCAATAGATGGATGTGGAAATCTTATACTAAAGTTATACTTTGGGGTGAGAGATGGAGATAAACTTACTACCTTATTGTCCTGTTTTACCTCAACTTTATCTTTTAACATATATACTTTTTTCTTTTGTTTTAACTTTTGAGTATTTGCATCTTTTAACATCATACAAAAACTAGCACTACTTCCATCCATAATAGGCACTTCATAAGAATCAAGGATTATCAAAATATTATCTATACCAAAAGCATATATAGCAGATAAAAGATGCTCTATCGTAGAAACTATATTTCCCCTATTATCACCAATAACGGTAGCCATGGTAGTATCTTTTACATTTTGGGGTTTTGCTTGTATATATGTATCAACATCACTTCTATAAAAAACAACTCCACTATTAGAATCAAGAGGTTCAAGAGATATTTTTATAGGAATACCTTTATGAAGTCCTATACCTACTCCATCTATTTTTCTTTTTAGTGTCAGTTGATACAACTATAAATCCTCTACCTTATATCCATCTTTTGTTTTTATAACTTTTTTTAAACTACCATCAAAATTATCTTTTTCTAAAATATCACCATTAAATATAACATAACCTTTGTTTATAGATTTTATAACTAAATACTCTCCATTTGCTTCTACCACTCCATCTATTTCACCAAAAATAGATACATTTGATTCACCTATTACTTTTGCACCACTATTTACTCTTGAAAAAACAACTATATCTGACTCATTTTCTACAATAGCACCTGATCTTATAGGTTTATTTATTACTAATGTATTTGCATCGATTTCTCTATCTTGATATATTACTTCTTTTATTATTTCTACTTTTTTAGTTGTTTGAGGTGTTTTGTTTGGTTGGACTTGTTCTTTTTGTTGTGAAGTTTGTATAGTTCTAAGATTGCAATCTGTTTTTAGTATATAGCAAAGCAAATTTTCTTCTAAAAAGTTTATGATACTCTCTGTGATATTACCATCTACTAAAAGTAGGTAATCTTTTAGTAAAATAAGATTTTTATTCATATATTCATAAAATTTTTCTTC
Source organism: Campylobacterales bacterium (assembly GCA_027055005.1). Taxonomy (GTDB): domain Bacteria; phylum Campylobacterota; class Campylobacteria; order Campylobacterales; family QNZT01; genus SZUA-1377. The sequence goes on along the minus strand of JALUNR010000016.1, from coordinate 373 downwards.
ATTATCTATATAAAGTTCAAAAACTCTAATCTTCTTTTGCTTTGCATTCATACTACTTTCCTATAATCTTTTTTGCTTTTTTCATAATATCGGTTATATGAGTCTTAATCCATCTACTATCCATCCACTCAGCAGGTCTTACCATAACTCCTTGAACCATAAGTCCAAAGTGAAGATGATCTCCAAGGGCAAGTCCAGTTTTTCCAGTTTGTGCAACCACTGTTCCAGCTTGTGAGATATCACCTTTTTTAACTAAAAAGGCACTACAATGTCCATATAAGCTATAAAGTCCCATACCATGGTACAATATAAGATTGTTTCCATATATGCCATTGTAGTGAGCAAAAACAGTTAAGGCTTTATTTGAAGTTTT
>JALUNR010000015.1 GCA_027055005.1 Campylobacterales bacterium | reverse complement strand
TTCCTTTTTATATTAATGGTCTTTGGGGTGATAAGTTTTCAAAAGCAAATAAAATACTAAAAAATACTAAATCAAAAAATATTTCCATAACTTATGGAGAACCACTTTTGATAGACTCCGATGCAACTACAGTAGAACAAAAAGTAAAAGAACTTTCATATTATACCTGGCAAATATGCCCAAACTTTAAAGGCAGAGCATAAATTATTCTTTTTTTATAAAATCTAATTTAGCAAATTTATTATATATAGCTTTAGACTTAATTTAAATCATCTGATTTATAAGCTTTGATATTATACTTATCAAGCAAAGATTTTCTATTTTTTAGAACTTTACTTCTTTTTAAAACTATTTGATAATTATGATCATCTTCAAATACAACAAATTTGCTTTTGCCACTTTCGATAATTTTTACAAAGTCTTTAAAATTTCTAGGTGTTTTTCCATTTACCTTTTCCACTATCATATCTCTAACTCTTTCAAAACCACGACTCAAAGATGATGGAAGTACACGATATAGTAAAACAAGTTCATTTCTTTTTTTAGTTGGAAACATATCAAGATATTTACTTGCAAAATTATATTCAACACTAGCTGGAACAAAAACAAAACCACCATATATATAATAAGTTAATTTATCTTTAAATTTTGCTACTTTTATTAGCTTTAAGTCATTAAAAGTTTTATTAACTTTAATCTTATATCCTATCTCTTTTCCTTTTCTTAAAATCTTTATCTTAACTTCATCTCCAACTTGATGCTCTTGTAGCATATAGTTAAAAGATGTAAACTCTTTATCTCTAAACTCTACTTTTCCATTTGAATAAACTTCTTTACCATCTATTTCCAAAATAATATCATCTGGTTTTAATACTTCTGCTGCTGGCGAGTTTGGATATACCCTATTTATCAAAACACCAATTTTTTTCCCTTTTAATCCATACATATCTTTAATACTAGGATTATCCATTGTTTCTATTTCAACTCCAAGCATTGGATATCCATTTAGTTTTCCATCTTTTAAATCTTTAAGATAATGTTTTATTACATTTGTAGGAATAATATAACCTATATTTTGACTACTTCTTTTTCCTTGCATAACAATACCCACAATTTTTCCATCACTTATAGCTGGACCTCCACTATTACCTGGATTTACTGCTGCATCTATTTGAATCGCAAGAAGTTTTGCACCACTATGTACATAAATTTGATGTTCTATCCTTGAAATAACACCTGAAGTTATACTTAAAGTACTTCCCCCCTCAGGAAATCCATAAACATCCACCTTTTGCTGAAGAGAAGGTAAATCTCCTATTTTTAAGGCTTTAGTACCTTTGAAAAAATTTTTATCTTTTACTGTTATCAAAGCTAAATCTGCTGTATGATTTATACTTAAAACTTTTGCTTCATATTTCTTTGTGTCCCCATTTTTAAGTACTTCTAAATATGTAGAATGAGTTACTACATGTGCATTTGTAAGAATTTTATTCCCATCTATTATACAACCACTCCCTGTAGCACCTGAAATAATAGATGTCCAAGGTTGCCTAATACTAGGTGTACTAGATACTGTAAAAATCTTTACAACAGAGGTTTTTATATTTGCATCGTTTGCAAATATATTTAACATTAGAAGTGATAAAACTATTAAAATTTTCATAAATCTCCTTTAAAATATATACATAAAAACATATAATAAAACTCCTGTTGCTGAAGTTAGTGATATACCAAAAAAAGTAGGCTTTGCTATCTTAACATGAGAGTATCTAAAACTTTTTTGCGAAATCTTTTTATAATATCTTAATCCAAAATATATACTATAACTCCATAAAAAGGTAGTTGCTATCGCTATCAAAACATGAAAAGCTAAAAAGGCATATAGAAAAGTATGATTTAGACTACTTTTTGCCAAAACTGGAGCAAATCCTCCCATAATTCTAGCACCATATTCAAAGTAACCCACAAATAAAATACCTATAACAAATACTAAAACTTGTAACTTAATATGTAGTTTTATATTTCCTTTTTTAGCTTGAGATATAGCAAATGCTACTAAAAATGGAAGAAGTGCTACAACAACCATAACTTCATCCATAAAAAGTGGTGCATGAGTTGGTAAAAAACCATCTTTAAACATATAATTCACTATTACCCCTTAAAAAGTATTGAGCCAAGTCTTAACATATTTGATCCACATTTGATTGCTAATTCAAAATCTCCACTCATTCCCATGGAACAAATAGTAGCCCCCTCTTTTTGCAGACTCTCATAAATTTTATATGTAGTCTCAAAACTATTTTCTATAACCTTTTTATCCTCCACAAAAGCTCCTATACTCATAACACCTTTAAGTTTTAAGTTTTTAAGGTTTTGTTTTATCTTTAGATACTCTTCTACTGCAACTTCTGGTATAACTCCAGCTTTGGACTCCTCTTTTGCAGAGTTTATTTGAAGTAAAATATTTGTCTTCTTACCCTTAACTTCTGCTCTTTTATCAATCTCTATTGCCTTTTCATAACTATCTATTGATTGAATTAGATAAGGATTCAAATCAAGCAGGGCATTTATTTTATTGGTTTGAAGTCTTCCTATAAAATGCCACTCTAAAGGGTACTCTTCAAGTTCTAAAGCTTTCTCTTTTAAGTCTTGAACTCTGTTTTCTCCAAAAGCTCTCTGCCCTATTTTATAAAGACTCTCAACCGACTTAGCATCACTATACTTACTAACTGCAACTATTTTTACTATCTGATGCTCATTAGTTTCAAGCCTTGCTCTCTCAATTTTTTCTAACACTTCATCAAAATTTTTCTCATAGTTCATCTTTTATCCCATCAATCTTATAATATCATTTACAGTAGTAAATGCCATCAAACTAAGTAAAATCACCCATCCTGCAACTGTAAGTCTATAAAATACTTTTTCACTAGGAGTTTTTTTAGTAATAATCTCATATAAATTAAACATAATATGCCCACCATCAAGTGCTGGTATAGGAAGTAGGTTTAAAACTCCCAAGTTCACTGAAATTAGAGCTGCAAAAACAAGCAAAGTAGCAAATCCAGCAGCACTTGCTTGAGAAGTAATATTTACTATAGAGATAATACCTCCCATATTTTTTGCAGGAACTACACCCTCTACTAACTTTTGTAAACTTCTAACTATAAGCCCAGTAGCCCAAATAGTTTCATGGTATGCATAACCTACAACTTCTCCTACTGAGTTATACTTTACTTTTATAAACTTACCACTTGGAGCTATACCAATCATCTTTTTTTGGATTTTCTCTCCAAACATATTTACTGATTCGTGAAGTTTAGGAGTGATAGTAAACTCTTTTACTTTTCCATCTCTTAAAACTGCAACTTTTATAGCTCCATTTGATTTTTCTATAGTTTTACCTATATCATCCCACTGTTTTATTTTTACACCATTTATAGCTACTATTTTATCTTTTAACTTTATACCACTTTGATAAGCTGGTAAATCTTTGCTCAAACTTCCAACTCTAGGAGCTAACTTATCAACGCCTATAACACCAACAACTAAATAAAGTAAAAATGCTAAAAGTATGTTAAAAAAAGGACCAGCTAACAATATCGCTATCTTTTGCCAAGGAGTCTTACTCATATAACTGTCTGGATCATCACTCTTTTTACTAAGATCAAAATCATCCTGACCTTTCATCCTAACAAATCCACCAAGAAGCACTGGATAAAAACTATAAATTGTATTTCCCCATTTTTTTGAAAACCAAGGTTTACTTATGCCAATAGGCATACCCAAACCAAACTCTTCAACTTTTACTCCCACAGCCCTTGCAACTGTAAAATGACCAAACTCATGAAATATTATCAAAACTGATAAAACTAATAATGCTGTTAAGATTCCCAAAAGTACTCCTTAATATATTGTATTCCTGAATATATCGTCAAAAATACAGAAAACCAAAGTATCTCGTTAGCATAATCCCAATTCATTAACAAAAATCCAATAGCAAACATCTGTGTAACTGTTTTTGCTTTACCTGCAAATGAAGCTGCTACACTTTTACCTTCACTAGCCATGGCAACTCTAAGCCCAGTGATAAAAAACTCTCTAGTAAGAATTATAAATATCGCCCAAGGATTTGCTCTACCTATATACACAAGCCCTATAAAGCCTGCAAGCATGAGCATCTTATCTGCTAGTGGGTCTAAGATTGAGCCTAGTTTCGTTATCTGATTCCAACTTCTAGCTATATATCCATCAAAAAAATCAGTAATAGAAGCCAAGACAAATATCAAAGCAGCAAAATAATCAAGCCAACTCTCATCCCATCCACTAAAGATAGGATTTTGTCTATCAACTAAAAACCAAAACATCAAAGGAGCTAGTAAGATTCTAAAAGTCGCTAGAAGATTAGGAAGATTCAACTTTTTGCCTTTTTGATAAAATCACATATAAAATTCCAGCAAACAAAACCATACAAAAAGATAACAATTGTCCCATAGTAAGCCAGCCACAACATATAAATCCTAGCTGAGGATCTGGTTGTCTAAAAGTTTCTGATATACTTCTCATCAAAGCATAGAGTATCATATATATCAAAATCAACTGTCCATCGAACTTTTTATAGCTTCTTATACTCATCATGATAACAAATATCACAAACCCTTCCAAAAATGCTTCATATAGTTGAGATGGATGTCTTAAAACTCCATGTACATAGATCCCCCAAGGTACATCGGTTACTCTTCCAAAAAGCTCTTGGTTTAAAAAGTTTCCAATCCTGCCAAATATATACCCCAAAGGTATAGCAACAGATGCAACATCAAGGATTTTTAAAGTATATCCTTTGTATTTTCTAGAAAAAAGATAAGCCCCTATACTAAAGCCTATAACAGCTCCATGAAAACTCATACCTCTTATACCTATGTACTCTCCATTTACTCCAAAAGGATTAAACATTTGCCAAGGGTGAATTAGATAATAGGAAAGATGTTCAGAGTAAAACAAAAAATACCCTATCCTAGCTCCTAAAATTACACCTATTTCAACATATACAAAAAATTTATCTAAAATTTCATTACTTATGGGAAGATTATCTTTTTTTATCAAAACTTTTGCAAACCATAAAGCACTAAGAAGTGCTAAAATATACATAATTCCATACCAATGAACTTTTAATCCAAAAAGTTCAAAGGCTACAGGATTAAAATGACTATAAATATGTTGCCAAAACTCCATAATTAACACTTAGAGTTAAAGCTAGTTCCACCGTCAATTACTATAGTTTGAGCAGTTATCCATCTAGCATCATCTGTACATAGAAAGTAACAAGCACCTGCTAAATCTTCAGGTTGTCCCATTTTGTTTAATGGAGACAAGTTTATAGTAGCTTGTTTTACCTCTTCATAATTTACAAAAGCTTTTAGGGCATCTGTATCTATTGGTCCACCACTTACTGCATTTACTCTAATATTTTTTTCACCAAGCTCAACTGCCGCATATCTAACCATAGCTTCAACTGCTGCTTTGTTTGTTCCGTGACCACCATAGTTATCTATATAAGTGATATTTCCAGTTGAACTCATACTGATGATACTTCCTCCACCTTGCTTTTCCATCCTCTTAGCTGCTTCTTGAGCTCCAAGTACAAAAGCAACAACAGTAGCAGTGTATATGTTATTTAATCCTCTTGGCTTAAATCTCATAAATTTACCATATCCACCAACAACGGCTCTACCATATATCATAGCATTTGATATAAAAAAATCAACTCTATCAAAATCTTCATCTATCTTTTTAAAAAGATCTTTATATTGCTCTGGTTCAAGTATATTTAAAGGATAATACTTGGCTTTTACTCCATATTTATTCTCTAAATCATTAGATATCTCTTTTGCTAACTCTTCATTTGAATTATATGTAAACGCTATATTAACTCCATTTTGTGCAAATTTATATATTGTTGCTTTACCTATTCCCTTAGTTGCACCACTTATAACTAAAGTTTTACCTTTCATCATAAAATCATCCTTTTATCTTATAGTTTTTTAATACTTTTTCTATTTTAGAAAAATTATCTTCACTTGGTTTTGTAAGAGGCAATCTATACTCCAAAGTAGGAATTAATCCTGCTAGATACATAGCTGCTTTTATCGGTATAGGGTTACTCTCACAAAAAAGAACTTTATTTATATCAAAAAGTTCATCATTTATAGCTTTCGCACCTTTGAAATCTCCCTCATTTACTTTATGAACAAGTGAACTTATCATATCTGGCAAAAGATTTGCAGTTACTGAGATAACGCCATCTCCACCATTTGCCATTAAGGGATAGTTTATAGCATCATCTCCACATATAACATCAAGAGAAGGATTTTTTGCTTTTAACTCAACTGCCCTCTCCATCGAACCTGTTGCTTCTTTTATAGAGTAAATATTTTTACACTCATTATAAAGTCTAGCAACTGTACTAGGATTTATATCAACTCCTGTTCTACCTGGTACATTATAAAGCATAACACCTATTTCGATAGCATCTGCAATAGCTTTATAATGTTGATAAAGTCCTTCTTGTGTTGGTTTGTTGTAGTATGGAGATACTGTCAGAATTGCATCTGCACCTTGTTTTTGAGCAAATTTAGCCAAATCTATAGCTTCCAAAGTAGAGTTACTTCCAGCCCCTGCTACTACTTTTACATGTGTTCCTTTGCAACTGGCTACTGCTATTTCTATGCACTCTTTATGTTCATCGTGGCTTAATGTTGCACTCTCTCCAGTTGTTCCAACAGGAACTATTGCATCGATGTCTTGCTCAATCTTTCTTTTTATCAAATTCTCATAAGTAACAAAATCCACTTTTCCATCTTTAAATGGAGTAATTAGTGCAACCATCGCACCTTTTGGGAAACTCATTTGTTTTCTCCTTTATATCTTAGTATAACAGTTGTTGAGTTATCTTTTCTAAAATACCTCTTCGCAACCTCTTTTATATCTTGTGTAGTTAGTTTATCTAAATTTTCCTCATAATCCAACAGAGGCTTTATATCTCCTTTTACAAAGTAACTTCCAAACATATCAGCAAGTGAGCTACTATCTTGCATGGAAAATATAAAATCACTCTTAGTTTGAAGCTTTAACTTGTCAAGCTCCTCTTTTGTCATATCAGTTGTTTTTAACTTCTCTATCTCTTCTAAGATTATCTTTTCTACATCTTCTGCCCTAACTCCTGGATTGCAAATAGCCATAAACAAAAATATACTCGGATTTTTCTGCTCCATATTGTAAGCATAAACAGTTGATACCATCTTCTTTTTATCAACAAGTAGTGAATTTAGCCTACTGCTTTTTCCACTGCTCAGTATCTCACTTATAGCACTTAAAGCAACTTGATCTCTGCTTTTAAAATCAGGTATATGATAAGCTATGGCTAACATTTGTGAAGCTGACTCTTTGTTTGTGATATAAAATCTCTTTGCTCCATCTTGTTTTGGCTCTACTTGATGTCCTCTTTTTATCTTTTTAGTACTGTTTTTTATATTTCCAAACCACTTTTTAGCCTCTTTAAAAACTTCATCAGGAACTATATCTCCAGCTACTACTATCACAGCATTTTGAGGTTGATAAAATTTTTTGTGAAATTTTTTTATATCTTTTATAGTCCAATTTTTTATATCATTTATAAATCCTATCGGAGTCCAGTGATAAGAGTTATATAAAAAAGCATTATTAAAAAGTCTAAAATACAAGTACCCCATAGGACTATTATCAGTTCTCCAATATCTCTCTTCTAAAACAACTTTTCTTTCAGGTTGAAACTCTTTATCTTTTAAGTTTAGATTTGCCATAAGTTCAGCAAAAAGCTCTAGTGACTTTGAGAGATTTTTGGATGAACTTTTTATATAGTAGTGAGTTTGGTCAAACCCTGTTGAGGCATTATTCACTCCACCAAATCCTTTGACTATCTTATCAAACTCTCCAGCTTTTAGTTTTTTTGTAGATTTAAAGTTCATATGCTCCAACATATGAGCTATACCACTCTTACCCATCACTTCATCACCACTTCCAACTCCATAGTAGATGTCAGTTGTGATAACATTTGAGTTGTTTTTCATAGGGATTACAACTACTTGTAATCCATTTTTTAGTGTTTTTGTATAATATTTTGGTAGGGAATTTCCCATCAAGACTCCTATAGTTAATATCAAAATAAAAAAGATTTTTTTCACAAATCTGCTCCAACTGCTTGGCTTATAGTATTAAATCCATCTCTTTTCATAAGCTCTAACATTCTATTGTTTATATGAGAAACCAGATATGGACCTTCAAATATCAAAGCAGATAAAACTTGAACCAAACTAGCCCCTGCCTTTATCCTTTTGTATGCTTCATCTCCACTATCTATGCCACCCACACTTATAAGTGTAGTTTTACCATAAAATTCTTTTGCAATCTCTTTAAAAAGCAAAAAACTCTTCTCTTTTAAAACTCTACCACTGACTCCACCAAAATCCTTAGCATTTGGTAACACTTTGTAGTCTATAGTTGTGTTGGTGGCTATTATCCCATCAGCTCTACTATTTATGGCACTCTTACAAAGAAGAAGGGCATCATCACTACTCATATCCGGTGCTATTTTTAAAAACACAGGCTTTGAAGTTTTCTCTTTTGCCATACTAAAAAGCTCATTTATAAACTTTTCATTTTGAAGATCTCTAAGACCTGGAGTATTTGGAGAAGAGATATTTACCACTATATAATCACTTATATCCTTAACCTCATCAACTAAGATTTTATAATCCTCTATAGCTTTATCTTCAGGAGTTACTTTGTTTTTCCCGATATTTGCTCCTATTGGAATCTTATAAGGATATATCTCTTTAAGTCTTTGTTTAAAAAACCGGACTCCCTCATTGTTAAATCCCATAGCATTTTGAAGTGAGTTATACTCAGGAAACCTAAAAAGCCTAGGCTTTGGATTTCCCGGTTGAGGTTTTGGAGTAACAGTTCCAACCTCCACATATCCAAATCCAACAGCCTCTAAAGCCTTTATCATAGTAGCATTTTTATCAAACCCGGCTCCAAGCCCAACCGGATTTTCAAACTCTATCCCCAAAATATTTTGAGAAAGCCTACAATTTGTCTTTTTATAATAAGCCCTCACAAAAAACAACAAAAACGGCAAATAATCCCCCAAATTTCTAGCAATACTCTCTGTTATCTCATGAGCATGCTCAGGGTCTAGTTTGTATATGTATTTTTTAAATGAATGGTATGTCATGAACTCTTCTTTCTATTATAATTTTCTTCTAATTTTTCAAAAAACACTCTTTCTAACTCTTCACTTATTCTAAGTCCTTGCTCTTTAAATAGTAAAAAATAAAGTTTCAACTCATCGATAGTTATAAATTTTTTCCTATAATTCTCTATCAATACACCCAAAATACCTACTATTTTAAGCCCTTGACTTAGAGCGATTTTTCTTCCTTTTTTTTCATCTATAACAAGCATTAAATCCAATTCAAGTGCCAAACTAATAGCCTCAATCTCACCTTTATCAATCTTTAATATTTTAATTTTTTCTATAATATCTGTGTTACTTACAGCTCTTTGTTCTATTTTATCAAAAGTTTTAATCCTATATTTAACAACATCATCCTTAATCATCAATTCATCATAAACAGCTTTTGGAATATAAACTTTTTTAAAAAGATTTGATAACAAAAAAAGTGTGTCTGATTTAGCAAAAACAATAAGAGCAGTAGTATCACTAATCACAATTTTTTTCATAAAACTACTTAAATGCTCCAAACTCTTGATCTAAATACTCACTATCCACTCTAACATAAGGGATATCATATTTTTTTAAAAAATCCATCACTTCACTTTTAGATATACTTAAAATCTCTGCAACCTGCCCTAAAGACAATTCACCTCTATCATAAGCTTTTAGTAAGTTATATTCATGTGTTTCAAGCTTTGACTTGTTTTTAAACAACTCTTTTATAGCTTCTACAAATTTTACTTTATCATTGTAAAACTTTGTTTCAAACAATGTTGTTATAAAAGAGTCTTCTATCTGTATAGTTTGCATAAAAAATCCCCTAATTTTATCATTAAATAACATTATAACATATAATATGTATGTTTATTTTAAATTCCCATAAGTCAATATCTCCACAACCCCATAAGCCACCTCTTCATATGGATGAGCTTTTTTCATAACTTTTAATACATCTTTTATATACTGTTTTTCACATACCATCTCTACTAGATACTCTGGTACTTTTTCTATCTTTTTTATACTACCTATCGCAGGATTTGCTCCTTCCATCGGCTCAAACTGCCCTACTCCTTCAACTTGCCAAGAACATTTTTGATACTTACCAATCTTTCCAGCTCCTGCTTTAAACATAGCATTTTTTACTTTCTCAACACTATCTTTTGGAACATAAAAGTATATTTTATAGATCATTACTCTACTATTCTAAATTTTCTTAAAAACTCATCATCAACATCTATCAAGCCTCTACTTCTAAGGCTCTCTATAACCTCTTTATTACAGTCAGTATCATCTGGCCATCTTCTTTCAAAGTTATCCAACTCATTTTTATTTGTAGCATTTATCCCTATAAACTCTTTTTGAAGATATATATCTCTTCTTGCATCGATATTGTTTACAACTCTCCAAATAAGCATATATGGATTATCTAAGTCATTTTTCTTTTCATCTACAAAAACTAAAAGTTTTGTATGCTCTTTGATTGGCTTTAGAGCTTCATAACTTTTCTTTATAGGCTTAGTTTTTTTTGTTTTTAGTACAGTTATCGGAGTTTTTGTATAGGTTTTATACTGCTTTATCTCTACTATATCGCTATCAAGCTCTTTTATCTTTTCAAAAAGCTCTTCATCACTTATGATATTTTTCTTAGGAAAAGTTACATTATCTGCTGTACAGTCAACTCCAAGCTTTCCACCATAAGCATATGTTGGGCTTGAGTGATCAAGTGCATCACACACTCCCTCACTTATCATTATATTATCAACCATAACTCTATCAAAGATATAATCACTAAGTGCATCATACTCTTCAAGCTCAGGTGCATCTTCATTTACAAATATAGCATGTTTTACAAAACTCATTTGCCCTACTCCCCAAAAAGCATGCATAAACTGTTTTGCATGTCCTGGATAACTAGTTTTCATTTTTGATATTATAAGATTGTGAAAAACACCATTTTCTGGCATAGTATAATCTATCAAATCTGGTGCAGTAGTCTTTAAAAGTGGTAAAAATACTCTCTCAGTAGCCCACCCCATAAACTTATCTTCCAAAGGTGGTTTTCCAACAACAGTTGCCACATAAATCGGCTCTTTTTTACTCGTGATAGCACTAACTTCAAGTACCGGATACTCCTCTTCTAAAGTATAATACCCCGTATGGTCTCCAAAAGGACCTTCCACTTCAACTCTTGAAGTATCAACCCATCCCTCTATCACAAAATCCACATCTTTTGGGATATACAGATCATTTGTTATAGATTTTACAAGCTGGGCATTTTCTCCTTTTATAAATCCATACATAAGCATTTCAAAAATTCCATGAGGAAGTGGAGCAGTCGCAGCCCAAGTATAGAGTGGATCTCCACCTATCGCGATGGAAACTGGCATCTTTTTACCAGCCTTTTTATACTCGTTGAAAAAAGTTGCACTATCTTTATGGATTTGCCAGTGAAGTCCAAGTTCTTTTTCATTGTAAACTTGAAGCCTATACATACCAAGATTTTTTACCTCTCCATTTAAACTTTGAGTATAAACTTGCCCCATAGTGATAAAAGGTCCACCATCTTTATCCCAAGTTTTTAGGATTGGTAAGTCATAAAGATTTACTTCTTGACCATCTTTTACTACTTCTTGACACTCACCTCGCCCACTTAGTCTTTTTGGAAATACATTTTTTAGATAAAAAAGCTTACCAAGCATCCCAAGTTTATCCATAAAAGTAGCAGGTGGTTTAAGTTTTAGAAGTCCTTCTATCTCATCTGCTATCTCATCAGGATGTTTACCTAAAAAAAGTTCAGTTGCTTTATATGAACCAAAAAGATTTGCCACTACTGGAGTGTCATACTTTTTGTTTAACTTTTTTGAGATAGGATTTTTAAAAAGAAGAGCTTTAGAGTTATCTTTTTTTACCTCTATATAAGCTATATGAGGTATCTCTAAGTCTATATCAACTTCTTTTTCGATAACTCTTAGGAGATTTTGTTCTTTTAGTAGTTCGATGGCTTCTTTCATAAAAATATTCCCTTACTTTAGTTATGGAGATATTTTACAATATCTCTTTTAAAGCAACCTCTTTAGCCTCCTAAATTTTCCTCTCATACTTACTTCTAAGCCATCTATCAAGTGGATAAAAGATTTTATATATCACAGGAACTATCAAAAGTGTTAAAAACATAGAACTCAAAAGTCCACCTATTATAGAGATTGCCATAGGAGCTTTTGTTTCACTTCCAAGCCCACTTCCAAAAGCTAAAGGTATCATTGCAAATACCATTGCCATAGTTGTCATCAAAATCGGTCTAAGTCTTTTTTCTCCAGCTTCTAAAAGTGCTTTATCTACATTTTCATCTTTTTTCACAAATTCATTTGCAAAATCAACAAGTAAAACTGCATTTTTACCAACCATCCCCATCAAAAGCATAAATCCTATCATGACAAACAAACTAAAGTGCAGATTACTTACAAAAAGAGCTAACATAACCCCTACTATACTCAGAGGAAGTGCCATCATGATAATAAATGGTTGAACTAGTGATTCATACAAAATAGCTAAGATTATATACATCAAAATAACACTAAGCGAAATAGCCGCTGCAAAAGCTTTATTTGTTTTTACCATCTCTTCAGCAAATCCGGTAAATTTATAACTCACACCCTTTGGCAAAAGCTTATCTATCTCTTTTTTTGTATATTTTACAGCTCCACCTAAATCCAATCCAAAAAGATCAGCAAATATACTTACCTGCCTTTGTCTATCATAGTGATGTATAGATGAGAGAGATTTAGTATCTTTAAACTCTACTAAACCATCAAGATATACTAGTTTTCCATTTTTAGCTCTTAACTTTATCTTTTTTAAATCCTCTATACTCTTTCTATCATTATCAGGAAATCTTAGAGTTATATCATACTGTTTTCCATTTTTTTCAAAATACGAAATCTCCAAATCACTAGAAAAAGCAACTGATATAGCTTGAGCAATCTGGGTTGCACTAATACCAACTCTTGAAGCATTTTCTCGCAAAATCTTTATATCTATTTGAGGTTTTCGTCCATCTAAATTTGTATCTATATCTTTAAAGCCTTTATTTTTTGAAAGATAAGAGATAAGAGATTTTTTTGCAACTTCCAAATCTTTAAAATCATCTCCTTTTAAAACTATTTGATATGGTACTGTAACTCCTGCCCCTTTGATATTTGGTATTGCTGCGACTGTTATAAACATCTTTTTAGAAAAGGGTTTTAGCTTCTGTCTAAAATCTTGAATAATCTCTTCTTGAGAAAGCTCTCTTTTATCTTTTGGAGTAAGTTTTACATATATCAAAGCTTTATTTTTATCTTTAACAGAGTTATATCCCACACTCAAAGTTGTAAAGAGTATATTTTTGTCTTTTTTGACTACATTTTCTACCCTTTTTGACTCATCAATCATCTTTTGTAAACTAATCCCAGGATCTGCTTTTATCTTTATCTCAAACTCACTCTTATCCTCTTTAGGTAAAAAATCCATACCTATCTTTGGGAAAAGACTCAAACTACCAAAAAATACTACTAAAACCAAAAGTATAGTTGTCTTTTTATACCTTAAAACTTTGTTTAAAATTTCGGCATAAAAGTTTTCGAGAGATTTAAAAAATGGCTCTGTTGCATCATAAAAGTAACTTCTCTTTTTTTGTAAAACTCTTGCACTTAAACTTGGCATAAAAGTTATAGCTATCGTATATGAAATAACTATCGCAAATCCAACAGTCATAGCAAAACTTTCAAAAAACTTCCCAACTATGCCACTCATATTTGCAACCGGTATAAATACTGCTAAAAGCATAGCCGAGATTGCCAAAATAGCAAATGCCATCTCTTTCACACCCTCCACAGATGCACTAAACTTATCTAATCCCTGTTCCATCTTTTTATAAATATTTTCCAAAACAACTATCGCATCATCTATGATAATTCCAATAGACAGAGTCAAACCGATTAGTGTCATTTTGTTGAGATTAAATCCCATAAAATTCATCAAAGCGATAGTTCCAAATATAGATATAGGGATAGAAAGTGCCGAAACGATAGTGATAGTAAAATTTCTCAAAAATCCAAAGATGATAACAACTGCCAAAATAGCACCAAAAATCAAATCAAACTTCACATCTTCTAGTGAATTTAAGATAAAAGGAGATGTATCTTGCAAAGTTTGTACTCCAAATCTATCTCCCGCCATCTTCTTTAACATAGGTATTGCTTCTTTTACTTTTTTTATTACTTTTAGAGTATTAGTTCCTGAAATCTTTTGAACTTCAAGCATTACTCCTTTTATACCATTTAAAGAAGCATAACTTTTTGCATCACTTAGAGAATCTTCTACTTTTGCTACATCTTTTAGCCTAACTCCCGGCTTTATCATGATATTTTCAAGCTCACTGACACTTTTTGCATCGGCTTTCGTTTTTAAAATATATTCAGAATTTTTTGTGATAAGCTTTCCACCACCTATCTTTACATTTTCCATAGCTATGATAGAGTTTAACTCTCTAACAGTTATACCGTACTTATTTAAAAGAGTCGGATTTGGAAAGATTTTCAACTCTCTATCTCTAAAACCTACGATATTTACTCGCCCTACTCCATTTATCTTTTGCAAAGCTGGTTTTACTTTTTCATCGCTAAATAGCATAAGATTTTTCAAACTATCTTTTTTAGCAGTTAAAAAAACTTTTATAACTGGTGCCGCACCGATATCTAGTTTACTAACCAAAGGAGTTTTAGCATTTTTAGGAAGAGTAACTGCACTAACTTTATCTCTTACATCATTTGTAGCTTCATTTATATCTCTATCCAAAAAAAACTTTACCATCACAACACTTGCACTATCACTGCTTGTTGAAACGACACTATCAACTCCACCAATACTTGATATAGCCTCTTCTATCTTATCTGTGATTTGAGATTCTACACTACTTGCATCTGCTCCAGGATAGATAGTTTTTATCGTAACGATTGGAAAATCCACATTTGGATACAAAGCTGATGGCATACTTTTAAAACTAAGATATCCAAAGATAATCAAAGTAAAAGCATACATCAAAGTAGCTATTGGACGATTTATAGCTATTTTGTACATTTTATATAACCTTCTCCAAAGAGTCCTGTTACTTCACCTTCAACTAAAACTTCTGCTTTTGCCATTCGACTTTTTACATCAACAGTTGGATATATTTTTGTTATTTTTGCCTCTTTAAAAGAGTTCTGTCCATCGATTTTGTATCTGAAAACATCTCCAACTTTTACTTTATCTATATACTTTTGGTCAAAGTTTAAAACTAACTTTTGCTTATCATAGTTTTGGATTTTTAAAGCTGTTTTTATCATCGCACCACTTACAACATCACCACTTTCTATAAGTTTTGCAGTTATAACTCCATCAAAAGGAGCTTTTAAAAAAGTTTTTTCATATAGAGCTTTTTGATATAGATACTTAGCTTCTGCACTATCTAAGTTAAACTTGTACTTATCTAACCTTGATTTATCGATAAGTTTTTTTACTTTCAACTGTCTATCATACTCTTTTTTAGCAAACTCAAATCCAGCCTTTGATGAATCTAAAAGAGCCTTTAAGTCATCATTTTTCAGATAAGCTAAAATATTCCCTTTTTTTACTTTGCTTCCTACATCAACTAAAACTTTATCCACTTCTCCAGTGGTACTAAAAGCTAGATTTGAGTTTTTTAAAGCCATCACATCAAAAGTTGCATATACCTCATCAGCAAAAACAACTT
>JALUNR010000014.1 GCA_027055005.1 Campylobacterales bacterium | reverse complement strand
TGAAAATCTTTTTTCGCTTAGTTTAGAAACTTTTATTGATTTGGTGTAGTGCTATTGTCCTAAGTCAGGAAATACTATATCCGATAATAGCGATTTTAAAGGAGTTTTAGCTGTGTAATATCTATCGAACTAAAGTTATTTATTTTTTCACTTAAAAACTAAATAAAACTCTACAAATATTTCATGAAAATATGCTTATTAACAAACAAAGTGTGTTAATTGTCAAATAATGGCAATAACATACACTTTGTTTTTATTAGAGAAAGTAGTTTATATAAGGAGGAAAACCTCATTATCCAAGATTATACAACTCTAGTACAATCCCATAACCTCAAACTGAATATACCAAAGAACCAAAGAAACTATATAACCAACAAGTACCGTCCAAGCTAACTTCATATGAGAAGCAAATGTATAAATCCCTCTCATTCTACCCATAACTCCAACTCCAGCTGCACTACCAAAGCTAATAAGACTTCCACCTATTCCAGCTGTCATTGTTACAAGTAACCACTGATCTGCACCCATAGTAGGATCTGCTTTTAAGATTGCACTCATAACAGGAACATTATCAACTATTGCAGATAGAAAACCAACTCCAACATTTCCAGCAGTTGAACCTATTACACCATATAGTTTTGTAATATATTCTAAATATCCTAAAAAGTGTAAAGCACCAACTGCACTTAAAATTCCAAAGAAAAACAAAAGGGTATCATTTTCGATTAATCGCATACTGGCATATATATCAAATCCTTTTGTACCTTTTCTCTTCTGTGTATAAGAGTAAAGTTTTAGTAAACTTAATCCAAACATCATTCCCCAAGTAGCGGGAAGTCCAAAGAACTGATGTCCTAAAACTGCACATGCTATCGTAAATACTCCAAGGTATATAGTTACTTCTCCGCCTGGTTTAATAGTTGGTTTATCTTCAGTAGATGCATCGAAATCTGGTTTTCCTTTTGGTACTGTCAAACTAAGTAAATATGCAGTTACAAACCAACCTATAATAGAAGGTACAAAAAGATATAAAAAGTCAATAAACTCTGCTTTATTTGCAGTCCAAGCCATCAAAGTAGTAATATCTCCAAATGGACTCCAAGCCCCACCAGCATTTGCAGCTACTACTATATTTATAGCTCCTGCTACCAAAAAATCTTTCTTATCTTTATCTATAGTTAAAAGTACAGTTGAAAGTATTAAAGCAGTTGTCATATTATCTGCGATAGGAGAGATAAAAAATGCTAAAAGCCCAGTTAACCAAAACAGCTTTTTATAACTGTAACCTTTTGAAACAAGTTTATATTTTAATGCTTCAAAAACTCTCCTTTCTATCAAAGTTTCTATAAAAGTCATAGCAACAAATAAAAAGAAAAATATCTCAGCAATTTCTAAAATAAGATGAGCTACTTCTACATGAAGTGGGTTAGTATCCATCCCATGCATCGCATAATAAAATCCAATAAGCATAAACAAAAATGTTCCAGCAAATAAAGCTGGTTTTGATTTATTTATCTGATATTTCTCCTCAGTAGCGATAAAATAGTATGCTATAACAAATATAGCTAAACTTAAAAATCCAACCCAAGTAGAACTAAGATCCACAGCATGAGTAACTTCACTTCCTTCATTAGCAAACAAAACACCCAGCAAAACTTGCAAAAATAAAAATACTCTCATACACTTTCCTTAATCAATAATATAACAAGCCCCTAAAGACTCTTTTTGAAATATCGTACTTTTTACAATATTTCTTGAGGTTTTTAATCTCAACCTTAAAAATTTTCCAATATCCGTATCCAAATATGAATCAATCTTGATAAGAGTATCTTCTAACTTTTTTCTACTTCTAATTATCCCTGCACTATCCCACATCAAAGTTCGAAGCTCATTTTTTATCTCTTTATCTCCACTTTTTACCAAAGATTCTTCTTTTACATCAAATTCTTTTACTAAAAAATCAAATTTTTCACTTTCTATTGATTTTACTGCTCTTTTAGAAAAAACAAGCCCTTCTAAAAGAGAATTCGATGCAAGTCTATTAGCTCCATGAACTCTTGTATTTGCCACTTCTCCTACTGCATATAGATTTTTCATTTTGGGGACTTTTGCATCCAAGTCTGTTTTTATTCCCCCCATAGCATAGTGAAAAGCTGGAGATATAGGAACTCTATCTTCTGGAAGGTTATATCCCAAATCTTTTAAGTTAAAGTAAATAGTAGGAAATCTTTTCTTGAAAAACTCCTTATCAAACATAGATAAATCCAAATAAACTTCCCCTCCATATTTTTTCTTATACTCAAATATAGCTCTACTTACCAAACTTCTAGGACTTAGCTCTCCTCTATCATCATAGTTAAACAAAAATCTCTCTCCATCTTTACCAACTATATGAGCTCCCTCACCTCTTAAAGCTTCAGTCAAAAGTTGTTTTCTAGCACCCAAAGAGTGTATAAAAACAGTTGGATGAAACTGCATCATTTGCATATCTCTAAGTTCTAAACCCTTTTCTAAACATATTCCTTGAAGCTCTCCACTTATAGTTTTAGAGTTTGTATGATACTCATATATACTACCAACTCCACCACTAGCTATAACAACAGCTTTTGCATAATAGTTTCTAAGCTCCCCGTTATGCCAAACCCTAACTCCATGACATATATCATCCTCTATCAAAAGATCAGTTACCGTAGAGTTATAAAGTAGTTGTGAAGTGTTTTCACTCATCAAAAACTTATGTACTTCTCTACCTGTTGCATCTCCTCCTGAATGAATTATTCTATTTCTACTATGAGCTGCCTCTTTTGTGTATAAGATTTGTCCACTTTCATCTCTATCAAAAGGACAACCTCTATCTATCAAATCCCTAACAGTTCTCAAACCATCTTCACACAAAACTCTAACAGCTTTTTTATCACAAAGTCCAGCTCCAGCATTTATCGTATCTTGAATATGAGATTCTATATCACTCTCATCAACTGGCACTGCAATACCACCTTGAGCATAAAAAGTATTACAATCCCAAGAGTTTTCTTTACAAATAACTAAAACTTTTTTATCTTTACTCAATGTATTAGCCACATTTAATCCTGATATTCCAGAACCTATAACTATTACATCATAAATATTTTTATTTTTCATCAATTGCTACTCTCTTATCTACATAAACAGGTGGGGTTTTATACCCACAACCAACAAAATTAAATACTATTATTGCTATAATCACTACATGAAAAGCATTAATCAAATTATTTCTCATATTATTTCAAAACCTCAATTTCAAAAGATTTCACAAAAAAGATGTTTTGATAAATTAGTAAAACTTTTACCACCACATTTAAAAAATGCAGTAATATTTACTTATACAAAAAATCAAACTCTTTTTTTTGTTCTAAACCACCCAGGGCTTAAAATGGAGTTTCATTATAAAGTTAATTTAATAAAGACTCTATTAAAACAGATAAAAACTATTGATGTTGAATGTAAAACGATGCAAGATATTTTAGATATAAAATATTTTGTATCTAACAAACAACCTTTACAAAAGAAAAAGCAAAAAAATAAACTTTTTTATAAAGAGTTAGCTAAAGGTGAGTTTAAAATCCTAACTAAAAATAAAAAACTTCAAAATCTTTTTTTACAGATAAAAGATGCAATCACTACTAACTAAACTAAAAAATCTCCCATCATCTGCAGGGATTTACCAATACTTTGATAAAAATGGAAGGCTTCTTTATATAGGCAAAGCAAAAGTTTTAAAAAATAGAGTAAAAAGTTACTTTAGTTTCACTCCTTTCCTCTCTCCATCTTCAAATCTAAGCCCTAGAATACGAAAAATGATAACAGAAGTTTCAAATTTAGAGTATATAGTGGTGGAAAATGAACAAGATGCACTGATACTTGAAAACTCTCTCATAAAACAACTCAAACCAAAATACAATATACTTTTAAGAGATGATAAAACTTATCCATATATTTACATAGATTTTAACGAAAAATTTCCTAGATTTGAGATAACAAGAAGAGTTATAAAAGGCAAAAATATAAAATACTTTGGTCCATTTGTCAGTGGAGCAAAAGATATACTTGACTCTATCTATGAAATTTTTCCATTGGTTCAAAAAAAAGGATCACTTAAAAACAAAAAAAGATGCCTTTTTTATCAAATAAAAAGATGTTTAGCCCCATGTGAAAATTTAGTAACAACCCAAGAATATAAAGATATAGTAAAAAAAGCTACAAAACTTATATTTAACAAACAAAAACTGATTTTAAAACTTGAAAAAAAAATGTTTGAATATAGTGAAAATTTACTCTTTGAGGAAGCTTTAACTCTAAGAGATAGAATCCAAAAGATAAAAAATTCCATACAATTAAATACCATAGATTTAGCAAAATTAGAAGATTTTGATATATTTTCCATATATATAGAACCTCAAAAAGCAGTAGGAGTAAAAATCTTTGTAAGAGATGGTAAAGTAGTATCAAGTGATCACTATATTTTCAAAAGTGAATTTGGATTTGATAAAAATGAGCTATATAATACTCTACTTCTAAACCA
>JALUNR010000013.1 GCA_027055005.1 Campylobacterales bacterium | reverse complement strand
TATGTGTTTTCCAACTTTATGAACACCTTTGAAAATTTCTCTATAAAAGGGAGTTAAAAGTTTATCTTCTTCTATTTTATGTGTGAGTTTGTTGAAAATATCTATATAAAAATCACTTACCATTTTATAAGTAATCTCAAGTTTTTTTTCTATTTTTTCTCTTGTAAAGTTTTCTTTTTCCATTATTCGTTTTAAACTATCACTTCTTAGATTTACAATCCTAGTGATTATAGCCATTTTTGTGTTGTTATTGTTTGGTAATTCTAACTCTTTTATAATATTATTGATAAAATCAGACTTTATAGTATCGTCTTGGTGTAAAATATCATAATAACTGTTTATTTCATTTTGGTTTATTTCAATTAGTTGATAAACTTTGTTTAAATGTTTAAAAAACTTTTCTTTATTCATACTTTCCCCTAAATTTTTTTTATATTTTGTCGATACTATATCGAACAATTTTTAAGGAAGTTTAATCATGAGTGTATCAGGAGAATTAACACGAAGTTATCTAAATAGTGCGATAATCGAGGCAGAAGTTGATAATGTAACAGAATATGGTTTAGATTTGAGTATTGTAAAATTTGATTTAAAAGAAAAAGACCCAAAGCAGTTTAAAAATATTATAAATTTTGTATATAAATATTTGGATTTTATGACGATAATACTTGAAAATGAACATAGTTTTATAGTATTTATTAGAAATAGCAAGATACATGCAACAGTTTTGATGGTAAAAAATCTTAATCTTGCTCTTAGACTTAAATTTAATACTAGATTAAAAAATATTGCTATTACAAATTTTGATAAAAGTGATAGTGTTTTATCTTTGGTAGAAAGACTAAATTCATATTATTTAAAAGCAAAACTGACACATACAGATATTTATTATGGAACAAAATATTTAAATTTTCAAGAAGTAAATGAAAATGTTTTATCTAAAATATTCAAAGAAGATCCTAATATAAGTGTATTTGGATTATACAATGATACATCTATAAAAATAGATGCACAAATAACCAAATATAAGCAAAATAAAATTATATTAAAAGTTGAAAAAGAGTATTTATCTTTTTTACAAAGACAACCGATATTATATTTTGAACATACAAATATACCTGATGTTATGAATGCTAATATTTTAAATGTTAATTATGAAAATTCGACTTTGGAAATAGCAAAATTTAACTTTATAGATCAATCACCACTTCATAGAAAAAATTTAAGAGTTGAACCTCCTATACCAATAAAATCTAGTTTAATAATAGATGATATGATAATAGATGGTTTAATAAATGATATATCCATAACATCTTTACTTTTTACTACACAGCTTCAGTTTGCAGAAGAAATTGAAAAACTAAATCTAACAAATAAAACTTTTAGGATTCAGTTTAAGTTAGAAAATCTTCATGGCAATGATTTTGATATAGAAATGAAAGCTACTATATTTAAGACTATGGGAAATCAATTAGTTTTAAATACTTATGCAAACTCTGAAACTCAAAATATTATAAAAGAATATATAAATATGTGTTATCAACATTTACTACTTCAAGTTCAAGGAAAAGTTGTATAATAACTCTTATATATACCGCTAATAATAGGAGTTATTTTGAGTATAAGACTTCCTGCTGAATGGGAAAAGCAAGAAATGATTTTAATGGCTTTTCCTCACGAACTTACTGATTGGGTTGATAATTTACAGAGTGCTTACTCTATATTTGTTAAAATTGCTAGTGCAATATGCTATAATCAAAAACTTATAATCTTAGTTCACCCGACCATAAAAGAAAAGATAAAAGATATGTTTTGTTATCACGACAAAATAACATTTATTAATTATGAAAGTGATGATACTTGGATTAGAGATTTTGGGCCAATTTCTATTTTTTGTGATAATAAGAGGGTTGTTAAAGACTTTTTATTTAATGCTTGGGGTGGAAAATTTGAGTATAAAAAAGATAATCTAGCAACACAATATCTACATAAAAGCTGGATTTTTGGAATTAGTGAGTTAAAAAAAGTTGATTTTGTTTTAGAGGGTGGCTCAATAGATAGTGATGGAAATGGAACTATTTTAACTACAACAAAATGTCTTTTAAATCCAAATAGAAATGCTTGTATGACTAAAGAAGAGGTTGAAATAAGATTGAAAGATGAATTGGGAGTAAAAAAATTTTTATGGTTAGAAAATGGTTTCTTAGTGGGAGATGATACAGATTCTCATATAGATATGTTAGCAAGATTTGTTTCACGGGAAACAATTGTTTATATTAAATGTTATGATAAAAATGATGAACATTTTGAAAATTTGGAAAAAATGGAAGAAGAATTAAAATGTTTCACGAGAAACAATGGAAAGAAATATAATCTTATCCCACTTCCTCTTCCAAAGGCTATTTATAAAAACAATCAAAGATTACCCGCTAGTTATGCTAATTTTTTAATAACAAATTCTTCTATACTTTTGCCTATATATAGAGATGAAAAAGATAAAGAGGTTATAGAAATATTTAAAAAACTTTTTCCAACTAGAGAGATAATACCACTTGATAGCAGAAGACTTATAGAAGAGGGTGGCAGTATTCATTGTTCTACTATGCAAGTGTGTATGCAAAGTGAGGAGCTAAGATGATGCCTCTATGGGCTATGTTTTATATATCTATTGTTTTTTTTAGTGGAACCTTTTCGATGGCTAAATATAGGAGTAGGGGAGTACTTTTTTTAGTAGGGGAGGGATTTAGTTTACTCTTTACTGTCGTGATTTTTTTGTATTACTATCATCTTTATCCAAAGCCATCTTCTTATCTTGTAGTCATATGTATGTTTTTATATGTTGTTTATTGGGAGTTTATAGAAATAGTAAAAATAGCTGAAGAAGAATTTCAAAATGAAAACATAACAAATAAAGATGGGGAATTTTTAAAAATTATAATTCTTGCCTTTTTTGCACCATTTTTCTATATTACTTCGCTATTATTAAAAAGTTATTTTTAAAAGGAATGTTATGGAGTATTTTGCAAAGAGAATAATTCCTTGCTTAGATGTTGAGGGTGGAAGAGTTGTAAAAGGTGTAAATTTTGTAAACCTAAGAGATGCAGGAGATCCTGTTGAGGTTGCAAAGAGATATAACCAAGAAGGGGCGGATGAAATAACTTTTTTGGATATTGGTGCAAGTCATGAAGGAAGAGATACTATTGTTGATGTAGTTTCTAAAGTAGCAAAAGAAGTATTTATACCTTTAACTGTTGGAGGTGGAATACGGAAGTTAGAAGATATATATAATCTTTTAAATGTAGGTTGTGATAAAGTTAGTATAAATTCAGCAGGTATAAAAAACCCTCAATTTATAAATGATAGTTCTAAAAGATTTGGAAGTCAATGTATAGTTGTTGCCATAGATGCAAAGAGAGTAGGAAATAGTTGGAATATCTTTTTAAATGGTGGAAGAATTGATACTGGAAAAGATGCAGTTCTTTGGGCTAAAGAGGTTTATGAAAGAGGAGCAGGAGAGATACTTTTAACAAGTATGGATGCAGATGGCACAAAGGCTGGATTTGATAATAAGTTAAATAAAGCTATAAGTGAAGCAGTGGATATACCAGTTATAGCAAGTGGAGGTGCAGGAGAGATGAAACATATAAAAGATGCTTTTGAAGCTGGTGCTGATGCAGCTCTTGCAGCTAGTATTTTTCATTTTAGAGAGATAGATATTATGGATTTGAAAAAATACTTAAACAACAATAATATACCAGTAAGGATATAAGTTATGAAAAGAGTAGTTTTGAGTATGATCTTAGCTATTGGAAGTTTAAATGCTTATAATATATCTTTAAACAAAAGATTTACTTCTCAAGTTGTACCTAAAAAGTTAGGATTATCAGTATCTATAAATATTAGGGATAAAGATTTAAACTCAGTTTTAAATAAACTTACTGAGTATAGTGATTTTATAAAAAGTTTTAAAGGTTTAGAAATAAATGGAGGAATTTTTAATACAAATCCAGAGTATAGGTATTATAATAACAAAAGAAAGAAAATAGGTTACAGAGGTAATCTTTACTTTCAAATAAAAAGTAAAGATGATAACAAACTAAAAGAATTTGTTTCAATGTTGAGTGCAAAAAATAGTGGGAGTAATGTTGATTTATCTATATCTTCATCATCTTGGCAAGTAGCACCAAAAGACATAGATGCAAAAAAAGATGAGTTAAGGTTTGAAGCTATAAAATGGGCAAATAAATATGCAAATAAGCTTTCTCAAAAACTTAACTCTGAATGTAAAGTTATAAGCATAGATTTTGGTTCTTTTAATTATCCTAGACCTCCAATAGTTTATGCAAGAGATATGAATACAAATAAAGTAGAAAGTATGCCAACTCCAATAAGAAAATCTCAAAAGTTTTCTGTAAATCCACATATAAAGTTTGAGTGTAAATGATAATATGTGCAGGACATAATGAGACATTTTCTTTTGCAACACCAGTTGGGATAGGATTGGTTGAATCAACTATAAATCTAACTAGAATAGCATTGTTTGATAAGCCAGAGTTTTTGATATTTGTTGGAAGTGCTGGAAGTTATGGAAAGTATAAAATTTTTGATATAGTAGAGAGTATGGTCTCTTCAAATATAGAACTTTCCTTTTTTGAAAACAATTCTTATACTCCATTGGATAATGTAATAGAGGCTAAAAACAATAGTGCATCGACCTCTCTTATAGTTAATAGTTCTAATTATATTACGACAAATATAAAGCTTTCGCAAAATTATTTGAAGCACAATATACATTTAGAAAATATGGAGTTTTTTTCAGTGCTAAGTGTTGCTAAAGAGTTTGAAATACCTGTTTTAGGGATTTTTGTAGTTACAAATTATACTGATTGTAATGCTCACAAAGATTTTATAAAAAATCATCAAAAAGCAAAAGAGTTACTAAGTGATTATATATATAAAAAATACAAAGGTTTAAAAAATTGAAAAACTTAATACAAGATTTTACAAAAGAAGAACTATCTGAAAAAATAAAGCCATCTTTTCGTGCAAAGCAAATCTATCAATGGATTTATAAAAAGTATGTAAACAGCTTTGAAGAAATGAAAAATCTTCCAAAATCTTTAAAAGCAGAGTTAGAGGAAAACTATATTTTAAATCCTCTAAAAATAGTAAAAATAGAACAGAGTATTGATGGAAGTAAAAAGTATCTCTTTAGCTGTCTTGATGGATTAACTATGGAAGCAGTTTTACTACCTATGAAAAAAGAGCAAATTGATGAAGATGGAAAAGTAACAAAAGAAGCAAAATTTACTATTTGTATCTCTAGTCAAATAGGGTGTAAAATAGGTTGTTCTTTTTGTTTAACTGCAAAAGGTGGATTTAGTAGAAATCTAAGTGCTGGAGAGATAGTATCTCAAGTATTAGAGATAAAAAAAGATAATAATATCCCAGAAAACAAAAGAGTAAATCTAGTTTTTATGGGAATGGGTGAACCACTAGACAACTTAGATAATGTCATAAAAGCAGTGAAAATCTTTAACGACATAGATGGACTTGCCATAGGAACTAGAAGACAAACTATCTCTACAAGTGGACTAAGCCACCAGATTAAAAAGTTAGGAGAGGCAAACTTAGGAGTTTTACTAGCTATCAGCCTTCATGCAGTTGATGATAAACTTAGAGAAGAACTTATGCCGATAAACAAAGCTTACAACATAGAATCAGTCATAAATGCAGTAAAACAGTTTCCGATAGACCAAAGAAAAAAAGTACTTTTTGAGTATCTTGTTATGAAAGATGTCAATAATGATATAAAAAGTGCTAAAAAGTTAGTAAAACTGCTTTCTGGTATAAAAGCAAAAGTAAATCTCATCTACTTCAACCCATATCCAAACTCCCCATATCAAAGACCAAGTGAAAAAAGTATGTTGGAGTTTAAAGAGTATCTAAACAAACATGGAGTAATCTGTACCATCAGACAATCTAAAGGCTTAGATATAAGTGCAGCTTGTGGACAGTTAAAAGAAAAGGAAATATTATGAATCTTATGAGTTTAGATTATGCTATGATTGCTGTCATAGTTTTGGCAGTTGGTAGTGGTGGGTATTTGATATTAAAAGAGATTTTAGATGATGCTAAAAAGTAGTTTTTGAGTAGAGTATATATTGATTTTTATACTTAAACTCTAAACTATTAGCATGAAGCATAAGTCTTTTTGCTCCAGTTAGTTTTATTCTATCTTCCTCGCTCATCCTCTGTTCCAAATAATCTTCAGCAACCTTAAAACTAACCCCATATAACGGATCACCAACTATTGGAAATCCTAAATGAAAAAGATGAACTCTTATCTGATGTTGTCTTCCTGTTAGTGGAGTAGCTTTTACTAAAGTTTGATTTTTCTTTTTGTCATAATAAATGGGTTCAAAGATAGTTTGTGAAGGTTTTCCTTTTTCGTTATCTATAAAAACTTTTAACTTTATATCATCAAATTCACTATTCCTACTTATTGGAAAATTGGCTTCAACTCTATTTTTAAATTCACCTTTTACTAAAGCTAGATAAGTTTTTTGTACCTCTCTATTTTCAAAAAGAAGCTTTAACTCTTTTTCTGCTTTTTTATGTTTTGAACAAAGCAATAGTCCACTTGTTTCTTTGTCCAATCTATGTACTATGTTTGCATATTTTCCAAAACTATGTTTTACTTCATGAGTGATGGAGTACTCAGTATATCGACTTTGAGGATGAACTAAAACTCCACTTGGTTTATCATATACTAAAAAATCAGGAGTTTGAAAAACTGGCTTTAAGTTTTTTGAAGTTGTTTCAAAAACTACTACTTCTATTTCCCCCTTAAAACTATATGCTTTTTTCTTAACTGGATTACCTTTTAAAAAGACTCTTCCTTTATCCATCCATTTTTGTGCTTCACCCAAAGTTATATCAAATTCTTCCATCAAAAACTTGAAAACTTTGATTTTGCTTTGAGAAAAAAATTTCTTTTTTACATATGACATATTTAAACCCTAATTTAACTCTTTTAGATAAAATCTATACTATTATTATTTTATTAAATTTAAGGAAATCACATATCATGGTAGAAAGATATTCACGAGAAGAGATGAAAAGCCTATGGGATATGAATGCTAAATATTCAGCTTGGCTAGAGGTAGAAAAGGCAGTTGTAAAAGCTTGGAATGAAATAGGACTTATTCCAGACGATGATGCAAATAAAATAGTCCAAAATGCTAAGTTTGATATAAATCGTATAGATGAGATAGAAGCAGTGACTCGTCATGATTTGATAGCTTTTACTACAAGTGTAAGTGAATTTTTAGGAGATGAAAGTAGATGGTTTCACTATGGTATGACAAGTAGTGATACAGTAGATACTGCAGTAGCTCTTCAAATGAGAGATAGTTTAAATATTATCATAGAAGATGTTAAAATGGTTATGGAATCAGTTAAAAAAAGAGCTGAAGAACATAAATATACTTTGATGGTTGGAAGAAGCCACGGAATACACGGTGAGCCTATAACTTTTGGTTTGGTTCTTGCTGTTTGGTATGATGAGCTTAAAAGACATCTTGAAAACTTAGAACAAACTATGGAAGTTATTTCAGTTGGACAAATAAGTGGAGCTATGGGTAACTTTGCTCATGCACCTATTGAACTTGAGGAGATAGCTTGTAAGCACTTAGGTTTAAAACCAGCTCCAGCTTCAAATCAAGTAATCCAAAGAGATAGATATGCAAGACTTGCAACCACTTTAGCACTTTTAGCATCTAGTATTGAAAAATTTGCAGTTCAAATAAGGCATTGGCAAAGAACAGAAGTTTATGAAGCAGAGGAAAGATTTGCAAAAGGTCAAAAAGGAAGTTCTGCTATGCCACACAAAAGAAACCCAATTCTAACAGAAAATATAACAGGACTTGCTAGAATGATAAGAGCTTATGCTATTCCAGCTATGGAAAATGTAGCTTTGTGGCACGAAAGAGATATAAGTCATAGTTCTACTGAAAGATTTTGGCTTCCAGATAGTTTTATTACTAGTGATTTTATGCTTCATAGATTTAATAATGTTATTTCAAATCTTGTTGTGTATCCAGAAAATATGATGAAAAACTTAAACCAAACAGGGGGACTTGTTTTTTCGCAGAGAGTTTTGCTAGAGCTTCCTAAAAAAGGAGTTAGTAGAGAAGATGCTTATAAGTTTGTACAAAGAAATGCTATGAAAGTTTGGGAAGAGATTGGGCAGGGAAAACCAACTGTAAACAAAGATGGAGAGAGCCTATATCTTCAATACTTACTTCAAGATGATGATTTGAAAAAGTCTTTGAGTGAGGATGAAATAAAAGAATTATTTAACTATGACTACTATACAAGAAATGTAGATAGTATCTTTAAAAGGGTGTTTAATGACTAACAAAATGATAACTGTAACAAAAAGAAATGGAAGAATAGAAGTTTTAGATATAGCAAAGATTCAGAAATTTACAAAAGATTCCGTAGAGGGACTTGAAAATGTTAGTCAAAGTGAACTAGAACTAGATGCAAGAATACAATTTCGTGATAAAATGCCAACTGAAGAGATACAGCAAACACTCATAAAAACAGCAGTTGATAAGATTGATGTTGATAGACCAGATTGGACATTTGTTGCATCAAGACTTTTTTTATATGATTTATATCATAAAGTAGGAAAAATTTTAGAAACTAAAAAAGGAAGTCCATATCCATCTTTAGAGAAATATTTGATAAAAGCTGAAAAAGAGGGGAGAGTTATTGTCGGACTTAAAGATAAGTATGATTTAGATGAGTTAAACAATTATATAAAGCCTGAAAGGGATTTGCAATTTACATATCTAGGGGTTAGAACTTTATATGATAGATATCTTTTAAAAGATAAAAATGGCAATCCAATAGAATTACCTCAATATATGTTTATGGCAATAGCTATGTTTTTAGCTCAAAATGAGTTTGATAAAATGAGTTGGGCAAAGAGATTTTATGATCTTATAAGTAAGTTTGAAGTAATGCTTGCAACCCCAACTCTTTCAAATGCTAGAACTCCAAGACATCAACTTAGTTCTTGCTATATAGGAAGTAGTCCTGATAATATTGAAGGTATTTTTGATGGATATAAAGAGATGGCATTACTTAGTAAATTTGGTGGTGGTATCGGCTGGGATTGGAGTAAAGTTAGAGGTATAGGAAGTAGCATAGATGGACATAAAAATGCAGCTGGTGGTATAATACCCTTTTTAAAAATAGCAAATGATGTTGCTATTGCAGTTGACCAGCTAGGTACAAGGAAGGGTGCAATTGCTGTTTATATTGAGCCTTGGCATATAGATATAGCTGATTTTTTAGATCTTAGAAAAAACTCAGGAGAGGAGAGAAGAAGAGCTCATGACCTTTTCCCTGCTCTTTGGATTAATGATCTTTTTATGAAAAGAGTTTTAAATAATGAAAGATGGACTCTATTTGATCCTCTTGATACGCCAGATCTGACAGATGTATATTCGGATGAGTTTGAAAAAAAATATATAGAGTATGAAAACAATAAAAATATTGCAAAAGAAAGTATCGGAGCAAAAGCTTTATGGAAAAAAATATTAACAAGTTATTTTGAAACAGGTATGCCTTTTTTATGTTTTAAAGATAATGCAAATAGGGCTAATCCAAACTATCATACAGGTATAATAAGAAGTTCAAATCTTTGTACAGAAATCTTTCAAAATACAGATCCAAATCACTATAAAATAGAATTAACTATGGAGGATGGAAGTAAAAGAGTTTTTGAAGAAGATGATGAAGTAAAACTTGATGATGGAATAGTTAAAAAAGCTAAAAAAATAACGGCTCTTGACAGTATAGATGGTAAAGAAGTTTTTATAGCTGAAAAAGAAAAGTTAAATGGAAAGACTGCTGTTTGTAATCTAGCTAGTGTAAATCTTTCTAAGATTAATACTAAAGAAGATATAGAAAGGATTATGCCAATAGCCATAAGAATGCTTGATAATGTGATAGATTTAAATTTTTATCCTCATAAAAAAGTTAAAGAAACAAATCTAAAAAGTAGGTCTATTGGACTTGGTGTGATGGGAGAAGCTCAAATGCTTGCTGAAAAGAAAATAGAGTGGGGAAGTGATGAGCATTTTGAAAAAATAGATGAAGTAATGGAAATGATAAGTTACAATGCTATAAAAGCATCATCAAACTTAGCACTAGAAAAAGAGAGCTATCCTGACTTTAAAGGCTCAAATTGGAGCAGGGGAATATTCCCAATAGATGTAGCAAATGAAGAGGCAAAACTTCTCACAAATAGAGGTGGCCTTTTTGGATATATTTATGATTGGGAAGAACTTAAAAAGAAAGTAAAAACTGATGGTATGAGAAATGGTTATCTTATGGCAATAGCTCCAACAAGTTCTATCTCTATTTTAGTAGGAACAACTCAGGCAATAGAGCCTGTATATAAAAGAAAATGGTTTGAAGAGAACTTAAGTGGACTTATTCCCGTTTGTGCTCCAAATCTTAGTGTAGATACTTGGCAATACTATACTCCTGCATATGAACTTGATCAAAGAGTTATAATAAAAGCTGGAGCAGTTAGACAAAAATGGATAGATCAAGGACAAAGCTTAAATATTTTTATGAAACTAGAAAATGCAAGTGGAAAAGTCTTAAATGACATCTATACACTAGCTTGGAAACTTGGTGTAAAATCAACTTATTATCTAAGAAGTCAATCTCCAGAGAGTGAAAAAGATATAGCTGATAGAACTGGTGAGTGTTTGAGTTGTCAATAACACTATATGATGTACTAAATATTATTTTTACTTTAGTTGTTGTTGGGGGATTTCTTTGGGCTTATGTAACTTACCTTGGAGATAAAGGAGATAAGCTTAAAGATATTCATAAAGGTATTTGTCCAAGATGTAAACAATCAACCATAGAGTTAAAAAATCGAAAAGGTGGTGGATGTTCTGGAACTAGAATGGATGAGTACATTTGTACAAATTGTGGTTACAATGATAGTTTTAATGTAGATGGTGGAAGTTGTGGTAGTGGAGGATGTAGGATTTAGAATTGTCTTTTAGTGAGGTAAAAAAATACTAAATTTTGCTCCATTTTTTGTATTTTCTGCTTTGATTTTACCACTAAACTTATCCTCTATAATAAGCTTTGACATATAAAGTCCTATTCCAGTTGAAGGGATTTTCTTTTTACTGATAAAGGGCTGAAATACTTTAGAAATAGGCTCTTCTTTTATACCTCCGGCATTATCTTCGATAGTTATAACTATATATTTTTCACTATCATTTAATGTGATTTTTATAAATGCTTCTTTTATCTCTCTTAGTTTTATTGCATCGAGTGAATTTTGTATTATAGAAAGTATAACATGAGCTAGTGAGTTAGAGTTTCCATATATAAAAATTTTAGAGTTTATCTCTTTTATTATCTTGATTTCTCTAAGTTTTATGATGCTATCTACTATTTTAAAAACTTGCTTTATTGAGATTATAGGATTAAAGTTTGAGTTATCACTTTTTTTGTAAAAGTCTTCAAAGTTCTTTATAGTATCAGACATAAAGTGGATTATATCTTCATTATTTTCTAACTCTTTTTTTACTTCCTCATCTTTTACTTTCTTTTTTAAAAATATAGTATTAAAATTTAGTTGAGCAAGTGGTTGCCTCCATTGATGAGCTATGATAGCTATCATCTCTCCTAGAGCTGCAAATTTTGATTGTTCTTGTAAAACTTTATCTTTGAGTTTCTCCTCTTTCATCTTTCTACTAACAGGTAAAAATATAAATATAGCTTCAAAAAGAAGTGTTAAAAGTGTTAAAAGATAGATATTTAACTCTACTTTTTTTAAGTAATTTGTACTATTTTCTGCATTTTGAACATGAACTTTAGCAGCCTTATCCAAATCTTGTAACAATAACTTGGAATGAGTTAATAAATATGTTAAACTTCTTCCACTTCTTGTTATATAAAAATTTTTAGCCTCTTTTATATATCTTTTTACCTTCTTATCTAACTCAATTGGTTTTTGAAAATATATTTTTTTTAACTCTTTAGGCATTGGATAAGAGAGTAGTTTATTGTGATTCTTTTCCATTAATTCTAAAGTTTTTTTAACATTTTTCATCTTGTAGTAAATTGCATAAAAGGAGATTTGTTGTGAAAGCATTCTTTGTTTTGCACTTATATTTATCAGTTTACTACTATTGTACTGCGTATTTATAAGATGGTCTAAGTTAAAGTAAGCAAGTGTTGAAAGTATAGCTATAAGACTTAATGCTAAAACATATCTCTTTGTAAAACTAAATTTCCCCACAAATATTCCTAAAATTGACTTATAACAATGATTATAGCATATTATTTTGCTAATATTTTTCTATGAATGCAAAATATGAAATAATTTTAAAATCAAGTTCTATTTTATTAGCTGAGGATGAAAACTTAGTACGAGAAAGTTTTGGAAGACTATTATCCTTGTATGTAGATGAAGTTTTTTTAGCCAAAGATGGAGAAGAAGCATATAAATTATATAAAGAAAAACATCCAGATATAGTAATAACAGATGTACGGATGCCAAAATTAAATGGTATAGAACTAATAAAAAAAATAAGAAATGATAATCCAACCATACCTATAATAATAACAAGTGCATATACAGATAAAGAGTATCTACTAGAAGCTATAAAACTTTCACTTGTTGAATATATTGTAAAACCAATGAAAGAAAATCAACTAAACACAGTTTTAAAAAATGTAGCAGGGATGCTTTTAGAAAATTCCAAAACTATTATAAAATTTGACAATAAATGCTCTTATGATTTTAATAATAAAACTTTTATAGATAAAAATAGCCACATAACCCTAACTCAAAAAGAAGTAGAGTTTTTTGAACTACTTTTAGCTCATAGAGGGGAGTTAGTATTAAAACAACATATTGAAGACAAGCTATATATTTATGATGAAGCTCCTCCAAGTGCTTTAAAAAATCTTGTATTTAAACTCAGAAAAAAAATTCCTTTAGATATTATTAAAACCTGTGGAAAACTAGGATATATGATAGAAAATTAACAAAAAATTAACATTTTTTTGTTAAGCGACCCAAAAGAAACTGTACCTGATGTAAAATATAAAAATTGGTTATTTAACCAAGAAATTTAAAGGAGGTACACATGAAAGGTAAGATGAAGAAGTTATCTTCGATACTCATAGCATCTATGATTAGTGTTAGTTTTGGTTTTGCTAATAGTGAGATAGATAAAGTTATGAAAGAGAGAGGATTAACTCAACAAGATTTGCTGGCAGCAGCAAAGACATATACACCAAGTGGTGGTAGGGATAAATATATAGTTTTCAGTTCAGGTGGTCAATCTGGACAGATAATGGTATATGGTGTTCCATCTATGAGAATACTAAAATACATAGGTGTATTTACACCAGAGCCTTGGCAAGGTTGGGGTTATGATGATGACACCAAAAAAGTTTTAGCCGAGGGTAATATAAGAGGTAAAAAAATAACTTGGGGTGATACTCACCATCCAGCATTATCAGAAACAAATGGTAAATATGATGGAAAGTGGCTTGTTATAAATGATAAAGCAAATCCAAGATTAGCTGTTATAGACTTGAGTGACTTTGTTACTAAACAAATAGTAGTAAACCCAGTGTTTAAAAGTGATCACGGTGGAGCTTTTTTCACACCTAACTCTAATCATATATTAGAAGCTTGTCAATATGCTGCACCGTTGGATAATAATTATCATCCGATGAGTGACTATGCAGAGACTTATCGAGGTGGTGTAACAGTTTGGAAATTTGATCCTAAAATAGGAAGGATAGAACCTAAAAAATCATTTACGATAGAGTTTCCACCATATATGCAAGACTTATCAGATGCTGGTAAAGAAGCATGTGCTGGTTGGGGATTTACAAACTCATTTAACTCAGAAATGTATACAGGTGGTATAGAAAAAGGTCTTCCACCATTTGAAGCAGGATGTAGTAGAAATGATACAGACTTTTTACATGTATATAACTGGAAAAAGTTAGCAAAATTGGCTGAAGATCCTAAAAATGTAAAAGTTATCAATGGAATGAAAGTTGTACCGATTGATGTAGCTGTAAAAAACAATGCACTATTTTTGATCCCTGAACCAAAATCTCCTCACGGAGTTGATGTTTCTCCTGATGGTAAATATATAGTGGTTTGTGGAAAACTAGATACTCATGCTACAGTTTATAGCTGGGAAAAAATCCAAAAACTTATAAAAGCAAAAGATTATGCTGGGAAAGATCCTTTTGGAATACCTATCTTGGATATGAAAAAAGCTATGCTTTGCCAAGCGAACTTGGGTCTTGGACCACTGCATAATCAATTTGGTAAGAATTGGAAAGATAAAGGTGAAATTTATACATCTTTATATGTTGATAGCCAAGTTGTAAAATGGGACTACTTAACTTGTAAAGTAGAAGATAGACAAAATGTAAACTATAACATTGGGCATCTTTGTGGTATGGAAGGAAAAACTGAAGATCCACAAGGTGATTATATCATAGCACTTAACAAGCTAGCTATTGATAGATTTAATGAAATAGGACCTCTTCATCCTCAAAATCATCAATTGATAGATATAAGAGGTAAAAAAATGCAACTTCTTTATGATATGCCAGTTCCTCTTGGAGAACCACATCAAGCTGTTGCTATAAGAGCTAGTAAACTTAGTCCTCATGTAAGATATAAAATGGGTACAAATCCATTTACTGGAAAAATACATAGAGGTAAAACTCTTGCTGGTCAAGAAAAAATTGTAAGAAAAGGAAATCATGTTTATGTATATGGAACTATGGTTAGAAGTCATATAAATCCAGAACATGTAACAGTTAATAAAGGTGATACAGTAACTTTTTACTTAACAAATCTTGAAAGAGCAGAGGATGAAACTCATGGATTTACAGTTGATCAGTATAATGTTCATGCTTCACTAGAACCTGGTAAAACAGTTGCACTTACTTTTAAAGCAGATCGAGAAGGTGTTTTCCCATACTATTGTACAGAGTTTTGTTCAGCACTTCACTTAGAAATGATGGGTTATTTACTAGTTAAAGATCCAAGTAAAAAATATGTAAGTGTTCAAAAATTAAAAATAGCAAAAATGACTCCTGCTCAGCTTAAAAAAGAGTATGATCAAACAGTAGCTACAAACAAAGCAACTGATAGTGTTATTCAAAGTGTTGTTAAATTTTTAAAAGCTAATCATTATGAAAAATATCCTGTTGTTAAAAACTTAGTGACTGATGCACTAGATCAATACAGTAAAATAGCAGATCAAAAGAAAAAATCAGATGAAGCTGTAAAAGCTGGAGATATTGAAAAAGCTATTTTATTTGAAAATATGATTTGGCAATATATGGTAAAAACAGCAGATGTTGGAATCAGAGCAAAAGACTTACTTGTTAAAAAGATAGCTACTCCTATGAGTGAAGCTGCTCAAAGAGGTCATGCTGCATATCTTGAGGGTGGTTGTAATGGGTGTCATGTTATAGGAAAAGTAAGTTCAGGACCAGATCTTGTTGGTGTATTAGGTCGCCACGAAAATGGTGAGAAATGGGTTAAAGAGTGGATTTTACATCCAGAAAAAATGTATAATAATCCATATATAAAATCTATGACTAACTACTTTAACTTAAGAATGCCTAATCAAGGAATGAATGCAAAACAAGTAGATGATATTATCGAATATCTAAAATGGATAGACAAAAATGCCAACTTGTTTTAAAAGTTATGAAGAGAGATTTCCTCTCTTCATAATATAGAAATTATTTGAGATTATAGCTTCTATAATTTTTAATAATATCTATTAATTCTTGATTTAAATCATAAGTTGAAAATAGCGTCTAGGATATAATAATAAAACTAATAAATAGGGGGCTTAGGAATGAATAGTTCAATGAAAAAATCCAAAATTTTTGCTGGTTTAGCACTTATACTTCTTTTGTATTTTTTTGTGATACCAGCTGTATTTACTCACAATGTAGTAGAGATGAAAAAAGATGGATTAGGGGATAAGTTTTCACCACTAACTATAAAGGTTTGGAACTTTTATAATAAAGGTAGATATAGATCGCCAACTATACCTAAAAAGGTAGCAGGAGATTTAAGTAAACTTGTAGCAGAAGATATGGAAGTAGGGGTTGCAACAACTCCTATTTGGTATGTAGCTTTGGAAGCTCCTAACTATCCTAAAGAAACTTTTCCAAATGGTATTCCAGTTTATTATCATTTTGATGGTTTTAGTGGAGATGTTTTTGAAA
>JALUNR010000012.1 GCA_027055005.1 Campylobacterales bacterium | reverse complement strand
CTATTTCTTTAGTTTCTCCAACTAAATCAAACTTACCAACATAGCCAGTCAATCCCTCAATCACACTTCTTACTTCTTCACTTAAAAGTTCAAAAAATTTATTCATTTATCACATCTCTTAAAGCATCTTTTTTTAATTGTTTATATCTTTCTAACCTTTGTTTTTCATAGACTAACAATACCTCTTTTACTTCATCTTTATCACTATTTATCACTTCAGTTACTTCTAATACTTTTTTATATTTATCAATACTCATTTTTGATCTAAAAATATCTTTTTTATCAACTGATAGAGTAACTATATCACTCACTTCTCTATCAAGACGGATAATAGATCCTTCTTTCAAATCCAAAATTTCTTTTAAAGAAAGTGTTGTCTTTCCTAAAATAGCTTCTGTTAAAATATCAGCTCTTTTTACTAATTCTTTAAGTTCTTTATTTTTACTCTTTTTTGAATTTGACTCACTTATTATTATATCTCTACTAGACATTTTTGATAAAATTGATTCTAAAAATATTACTGGATAAGCAATATTTATCATACCACTTACATCCCCAATATTTACTTCTAAAACTATTATTATTACTATTTCATTTTGTGCAACTATTTGAACTACATTGGGACTTGATTCTTTTGCAGATATAACAGGTGTAAAATCCATAACATTTTCCCAAGCCTCTTTTAATTTAACTGTTATCATTCTAAGAATCGTATCAAGAAGATTTAACTCTATATCACTTAGTTCCCTATCAACGTCATAAGCCTTTCCATCTCCTCCTAAAAGTCTATCTATCATAGGAAATACAATAGAAGGATTTAACTCTAATACTGCATCTCCTTCTAATGGTTTCATTGAAAAGATATTAAAACTAGTAGGAGATGGAATGGACATCAAAAATTCACCATATGTCATTTGGTCAACTGACTGAAGATTTATTTCTATTATTGTTCTAAGAACTGTTGAAATATAGGATGAAAGATTTCTAGCTAACTTGTCATGGATACTTTTTATACTTCTTAATTGCTCTTTTGATACTCTATTTGGTCTTTTAAAATCATAGACCATAACTTTTTGTGAATCTTGTAATTCTTTATCTTCGTCATTATCATCTACGACTTCAAGTAGAGCATCAATCTCTTCTTGAGATAAAATATCAGCCACAACTTCTCCCTATTCTATTAACTTACTTCTCAATTGTTTAACTAACTTTTTATGTATTTGAGATATCCTTGATTCACTTATTTCTAAAAGTTTACTTATCTCTTTAAGGTTTAACTCGTCATAATAATATAGAGTAATAATCATCTGTTCCCTATCTGATAGTGTACTTAATATATCCTTTATAGCTTCAATCATTTGTTCTCTTTCTATAACTATTTCAATATGTTCATCCTTATAACCCATTATATGTTCATTCAAAGGAACATTTGTATTTATTTGCGAGGCAATTTTTGCATCCCTTATTTTTGATATAGGCTCATCTAACTTTTTTGCCAAATACTCATCATCTGGTTCAATCATATCTTCATCAACAAACTTACTAACCTCTAAATCAATAGCTTTAATAAGTCTTCTATTATTTCTACTGATGATATCTAAACTTCTTAAATGATCAAGCATAGAACCATATACCCTCTTTTTTGCATATCCCCAAAATGAATCATTCATAGACATATCATACCTTCTTGAAAGTTTTATCATCTCTTCTAATCCAATAGAAATCAAATCATTAACATCTATCGAACTTGGAAGCCTTTCTTTGAGTCTAAAGCTCATAGCACGAACGGCAGGCATAAATTGTACAACTATTTCATTTGTTGCATCAAACTTTTTTTTGTCTTCATGTTTTTTTATCTTTATACTCAATGCTCATCCTTTAAATTTTTTATACTTTTTGTTAATTTATTTATATAATTTTCTCTATCTTTTAATTGACTAATTTGGTAATTTATAATAGTTTCAACATCAATTTTGTTAAAAGAATCTGAGATAGTTGGTTCAATATTAAAAAAGAAGATTAATACCAAATGAATAAATAGGTAAAAAAATAGGGTTATACCTATAACAAATAGAGCAAAATCCATCGGAGTTGTTGATTTTAAAACTGAAAAAATTAGAGAAATAAAAAAACCACATATTGTAAAAAAATAAATATAGTTTTCACTTCTCATCTGTTCTCCTTTTTAAAATCTATCCATAAGCCGCCTTACGAACAATGCAAAACTTCTTCTCTTAGAGGTTAGCAATTTATGTTCCAATTTTTCTATTAGATTTCTAATAATTTCACTTAACTCAAAGAAAGATAAGCTATTTTGGTAATCTTTTGCAAACAAAAGTTGATTTTGTGAGCATTTTGAAATAAGTAAATCCCTCGATAAACTTCCTAAATAATTTAAATCTAAACTATCTATATTGTCATCGGCAACTTTTGCTATTTTTTTATAGATAAGCTCACCTTCTTTTTCATTTTTTACAAAATTGAGTAATAAGTTAACACTTTTTTTGAATTTTGAGCAAACCTTTATGGTAGCATAAGCATCTGTTATCGCTGAAGGATCTGGCATAGTTACAACTACAATTTCATCACTTTCAGCTAAAATAGCTTGATTTGATTTTGATATACCAGCCCCTGTATCTATAAGAAGATAATCCAAATCTCCTAGTAACTTTTCTGCATCACTCAAAAATTTTTCTGCTAAAATATCATCATCAAACTTAAAGATTTCATCTCCACTATCCCCAGGTATTAAAATAAGATTATTTTTTATTTCTATGATAATATCTGCTAAAGAACATTTATTATTTAAAACATCTACTAGATTTTTTTTGATTCTTATATTAAGTATTATATCAAGATTTGCAAGTCCAAAATCAGCATCTAACAATCCAACTTTATAACCCATATCACTCAGCATATAAGCCATATTTGCACTTATAGTACTTTTTCCAACTCCACCTTTTCCACTTGTTATGGATATTATTTTTGTATGATGGCTATCATCTTGTTTTAACAATTCTTTTAATCTATCTGCTTGTGTTGTTATTATTTCATTTTCACTCATTTTTTAAATCCATCAAATAAACAATCTATCATAAAACCGCTACTAGCTACTCGTATATCATCTGGAACTTCTTGTCCAACAGAAAAGTAGGCTAAGGGTAATTTTATCTTTTTTATTAGGGAAAATACATTACCATAGTACTTTGTTTCATCTATCTTTGTAACTATTAAACTAGATAAATCTAAAAAGTTAAATGATTCAAAAATATCCTTTAAATCCTCTAACTTTGAATTTGCAGATACTACTAAATTTATATCTATTTTTAAATCAGTACCAGATATAAACTCTTTTAGTTTTTTTAACTTCTCTCTGTCATATTGAGAATTTCCAACCGTATCTATCAATATGATATCCATATTTACAAATCTTTCTAAACCAGTTCTAAAATCCTCAACCCCAATAGCATCTTCTATGGGCAGTTTCATCATCTTTGCATATTGATATAACTGTTCTACTGCACCTATCCTATAAGTATCCAATGTTATTATACCTACTTTATAGTTATATTCTAAGATCGAGTAACGAGCTGCTAGTTTTGCCAAAGTAGTAGTTTTTCCAACTCCTGTAGGACCAACAAACATCACTATTTTTTGTTTTGTTAATTTTCTTTCTTTTTTTATTGGTATAAATTTTTTAAGTAAAACTTTAAAATATCTTTTTACTGTTTCTGGAGAATTTTTCATATAAACTGGCATATGTTTTATACTTTCTCCTACTATTTCATTGATATCAGCAGTATCAACACCTTGCCTTTTTAGAAGCTGAGACACCGATGCAAACTCTGGTGGAACTATAATCTCTCTATTTTGCTGAGTTTGTAAAAACAATTCTTGAAGTTCTAAAAGCCTTGAGTTTACACTTTCTAGGGACTCTTCTAACTGTTTTATTTCTTTAGTTGCTCTTGGTTCTTCATCGATAGAAAGAGAATCAACTTTTGAGATAACTTTTATATTATTTTCTAATTTTTCTTTGATATTTTTATCAATAGTTGGTTCTTTATCTTTTACTTCCTTTTCATCTTCTACTGCTACTACAACTTCATATAATCCATCGGAGGTAAATGTTTTTCTTCTTATCATCTTAGTATTAACAACAAGGGCATCTTTTCCACAAGCACTTTGAGCCTTTTGCAAAGCTTTTGTTGGTGTTTCAGCTGTAAAAGTATATAACTTCATTTTACCTCACTATATATGAAAGTGGCAACAAAACCGACTCTCTTTTATAAAAATCCTTATGTGGAATTATTAAATTGTTTTTATTGAGGTAAATTTTATCATAAAATATTATATCTAAATCTAAAGTTCTAGGACTATCTTTAAAATCCCTTTTTCGTTTAAACTTTCTTTCTATTCTTAAAAGTTGCTTAAGCACTTGATGAGGATTTAGATTTGTTTTTAGCACTATTATTGCATTAAAAAAGTGGGGTTGATTTAAGTAACCAAAGGGGGGATTCTTAAAAATAGGACTAGTCTGAAGCAAATCAAAATTAGAAGATTTTTTTAAGTAATTATAAAGTTTATCAAATCTCCTAAAAAGATTTCCAACATTTCC
>JALUNR010000011.1 GCA_027055005.1 Campylobacterales bacterium | reverse complement strand
TTGTTTGTGGCTTTGATGGGAGTTTAAAATGTGTATTTTTTACAACTTTTTTAGAAAAATTTTTTAAATTTTTAAAAATACTTGACAAATTTACTCTAATGTGCTATGTTTAATTATAAAGGATAGCAGTCGTAGCTTATGCGATAAGGTGCTAACCGTTGCTATCCTTTGCAATAACTTTAACTAATTGAGATATTTGAAAAAATTCCAGAAATAATGATTACATCAAGGCTGTTGTTTCTTATTTCGATTTTTCCTTCTATGATTGATTCTGTACTATATAAAAAGTTTATTGTATTTATCAAATTTTGATTTTCACAAAAATCTTTAATATCAATAAGTTTATCTTTATTTAAATTATACTCTTTGATTTTACGAATACTATACAGCAAAATATCTGTAATTTGATTGATAATAGAGTCTTTAGATGATACAAAACTAATATTGTCAATAATATTAAAACTATTGGCTTCAAATTTGTATTTTAGTGGTGCGATAGAAGTTTTTTCAAATGAATCTTTTAAAAATCTATTTTTCCATACTAGAGATTCAGCTAAAACTCTTTTATAAATAATCTCTTTAACAGTTGGATTATTTTTTATAGTATCATTTGAGATAAGCTCTAACATAGTTAAATTTTTTAAATATTTAGGAAGTTGATTGTGAAAATCATCTGCAATCAATAATCCCATCTCTTGATTTGATGTTAAAAATCTATCAACAACATCTAAAAATGCTTTAAAAGCATAAGCATTATAACTTATCTCTTTATTACCTAAAAAGTGTTTGTCATGATATTCATCATTTTTATTTATATTTGAAAAAAATAGTGGAATGTTTGCTTTTGATATGAGTTGAAATAGTTCATCTACAAATTGGATAACATCTTCTTTTGTTTTGTTTTCAATTTTAGGTAATATTTGTTCATTAAACTCTTTTTGTTTCCGTGGTTTAGAAGGGATTTTATTATGAAAAATATAGTTAAAAATTTCAGTAAAATGAACTTCAGCTTTTAGCATATTATCTATATTTAAAAAGTTATTTACAATATCGATTATTTGCATTTCTAATTTTAAAACTATACTTTCATGAACAACTAAACCACCATACATTAAAAAGTTTGAATTTTTATGATTATTTGTTCCTGTTTCGTCTGTAAAAATTAAATACATTTGTTACCTTATATGAGTTATATGCATTATATTATCTAAAAACTTATTATTAATCTACACATATTTTAGAATATTTAGCTAAAATCCGCCACTTTAAAAAGATAAGGATTTTAGCTTTGATAACTTTAAAAAATTATTCAGTTCAAAATATAAAAAATGACATTCTTTCAGGTATGGTTGTTGCAGTTGCACTTGTGCCTGAGGCTATAGCTTTTAGTTTTATAGCTGGTGTTAGTCCGTTAGTTGGGCTTTATGCAGCTTTTATTATAGGACTTATAACTTCACTTTTTGGTGGAAAACCAGGGATGATAAGTGGAGCTACTGGAAGTGTGGCAGTTGTTTTTGTAGGACTTGGACTTGCTGTAAAAGAGATGTATCCAAACTTGAGTGGGGAAGAGCTAAGTGTCATGATACTTCATTATATACTTTTAACTTCTATACTAGCAGGGATTTGGCAGATACTTGTTGGTTTTTTTAAATTAGGAAAATTTATAAGACTTGTCCCCCAACCAGCTCTTTTTGGTTTTGTAAATGGACTTGCAATAGTTATAGCACTAGCTCAACTAAAATTTTTAAAACCAAAGGATTTAAGTAATATTCACTCTATTTGGGATATGATAGTTGCATCGTTGTCTCAAAATAGTGAAATGTATATCATAATAGCAATAACTATGGCAATTATGTACTTTTTACCAAAATTTACAAAAACAATACCTGCTGGACTTGTTGCAATAGTTACAATTACAACTGTCGTTTACTTTTTAAAATTAGATACCAAAACAGTTGCAGATTTAGCAGATATAAGTGGTGGACTTCCTCATTTTGTTTTACCAGATAGTAAACTTTTTACTTGGGAAAGTTTTAAACTTATACTTCCATACTCCATAATAATTGCACTTGTAGGACTTATAGAATCTTTATTAACACTCTCTGTTTTAGATGAGATGAGTGGGAAAAGAGGAAGTGGTAATAAAGAATGTGTTGCACTAGGAGTAGCAAATACAACAACTGGACTCTTTGGTGGTATGGCAGGATGTGCTATGATAGGGCAAAGTGTGATAAACTTTACTTCTGGTGGACTTGGACGACTTTCTGGATTTACTGCTTCAGTTCTTTTGATACTGTTTGTTATCGCTTTGAGTGGACTTATCGGAACTATTCCTGTTGCAGTTTTAGTAGGGATCATGTTTATGGTAAGTATAGGAACTTTTGAGTTTAGTAGTGTAAGCCGTTTAAAATATATGCCAAAAGCTGATGCATTTGTTTTGATAGTAGTTACTATTATCACTGTATTTTTTGATTTGGCCGTTGCTGTTATCGCTGGTATTATCATATCTGCACTTGTTTTTGCTTGGCAACATGCAAAAGTTTATTCAAAAACTCATTTTGAGGACGATAGTACAAAAGTATATGAGTTAGAAGGTCCTCTATTT
Organism: Campylobacterales bacterium; assembly: GCA_027055005.1. GTDB lineage: Bacteria > Campylobacterota > Campylobacteria > Campylobacterales > QNZT01 > SZUA-1377. The sequence goes on along the minus strand of JALUNR010000011.1, from coordinate 13,892 downwards.
TTCGGTTCAGTTACATCATTTAACGAACAGTTTGATATAGAAAATGATCCAAAAAATATTATCATAGATTTTAAAAATGCAAGAGTTATGGATATAAGTGGAGTGGAAGCAATAGATGCTTTAACCAAAAAATATAAACAAAATGATAAAATCTTACAACTTAGATACCTAAGTAAAGATTGTAAAAATCTTTTAAGAGATGCAGGACCGTACTGTACTTATGAAGAAAATGACCCAACATATAAAGTTGCGGCAAACTTATAGGAGCAAAAATGCAATTTGAAAAAAACTATATAAAAAATCAAAATCAAGAACTTATAGAAATAAGAGATGAATTTTTTAAATTTTTAGATATAAATATTCCCCACAATGAAGATGGTAGTTTTGATTTTAGTTCAAATCCAAAACTTGATGCAAGAGAAGTTTATGAAAGATTTTTTAAACTTGATTATCAAGCAAGAAAACTAAGGGCTTTACTTGGGCAAACTTATGAACTTCACAAAGAGTAAGTTTTATGGCATATATCACTATAAGCAAATCTAATTTTTTTCACAACTTAAAGTTTTTAAGTTATAAACTTGGTTCAAAAGAAAAGTTAGCAGTTGTATTAAAAGATAATGCTTACGGTCATGGATTAACTCTTATGGCAAAACTATCAAATGAATTTGGCATAAAAAAAGCAGTTGTAAAAAATGAAGAAGAAGCCCAACAAATAGAAAAATTTTTTGAAACTATTATAGTTTTAAATCCAAATTTTACATCAAAAAAATACTCATTAGTCTTAAATTCAAAAGAAAAATTAAAAGATATAAAAAAATCTCAAAAGATACATATAAAAATAGATACAGGAATGCACAGAAATGGCATTGTGATTGATGAGATAGAAACAGTCATAAAAGAAATAATTAAAAAAAAGGCTAAAATTGAAGGAATTTTAACTCATTTTAGAAGTGCAGATGAGTTAAGTAGTGAACTTTTTTGGCAAGAAAAACAGTGGGAAGAAATAAAGAAGAAAATAAAAAAAATCTGTTCAATCTTAAATATACCAATCCCACTTTTTCACTCTGCGAACTCTGCAACAACTCTTAGAAAAAGTTTTTATAAAGATGACTTTTCAAGATGTGGTATATCTATATATGGTTATCATGAAATGCCAACAGTTTATGGGAAATTTGATTTAAAACCAGTTCTTAAACTATATGCTCAAAAAATCTCCACAAGAAAACTAAAAAAAGGAAGTAGAGTAGGGTATGGAGGAGTAGGAGTTTTGAAAAAAGATTCTTTTGTATCTACTTATGATATAGGATATAGTGATGGATTTTTAAGAAATATATATCCAAACTTACTAGGAAAAGTATCTATGGATAGTATTTCTCTCTTAGGAGATAAAGAAAAAGTTTGCATAATAGACGATGCAAAAGAGATAGCAAAGTTAAATAATACAATATCTTATGATATTTTGGTCAAATTAAATAAAAATATTGAAAGAATAGTGAAATAAAATATCTAATTAAGCTGATTTTAATAAAATACTCTATATTATTCTTTAATAAGACAATATAAGTCCTAATTAGAAAGAAGGTTATAAATGAGAGTATATTTAGACAACAATGCCACTACAAAAGTAGATGAGCAAGTAAAAAAGACAATGGATCCTTTCTTTTGCCAAAAGTATGGAAATCCAAACTCTTTGCATGACTTTGCAAGAGAGACTCATCCTGCACTTAAAACAGCACTAGAACAACTATACCTTGGATTAAATTGTGATAAAAAAGATAGTATAGTTATAACTTCATGTGCTACTGAAAGTAACAATTGGATACTAAAAAGTATATATTTTAGTGATATTATGAGTGGAAGAAAAGATCATATAATAGTTAGTGAAGTTGAACATCCCTCTATCATAGCAACTGCAAAGTTTCTTGAGAGCCTTGGAGTTAAAGTGAGTTATGTACCTATCAATAGTGAAGGTATGATAGAGGCTAAAACAGTAGCAGAATATATAACTTCTAAAACTGCACTAGTATCTATAATGTGGGTAAATAATGAAACTGGAGCTATATTCCCAGTAGAAGAGATAGCTGATATTTGTATGCAAAAAGGAGTTCCTTTTCATACTGATGCTGTTCAAGCTATAGGAAAAGTAAAAATAAACTTAAAAGCAAATCCAGGAATAAAGTACTTAACATTTTCTGGACATAAGTTCCATGCTCCCAAAGGAGTTGGTGGACTTTATATTCAAAAAGGTTATGAGCTAACACCTCTTTTTCATGGCGGAAGCCAAATGAACGGATATAGAAGTGGAACTCTAAATGTTCCTGGAATTGTTGGTATGGGAAAAGCTATGGAATTAGCTATGGATACTATGGATTTTGAACTTAGTGATATAAAAGAACTTAGAGATCATCTTGAAGATGAACTTTTAAAGATAGAGGATACTTTTGTAGTAACTCCAAGAGGGAAAAGAGTACCTACTACTATACTTATTAGTTTCAGAGGTATAGAAGGTGAAGCTATGCTTTGGGATCTAAATCAAGCTGGGATTGGTGCTAGTACTGGTAGTGCATGTGCAAGTGAAGATTTGGAGAGTAATCCTGTAATGGAAGCAATAGGAGCTGAAGCAGATCTCGCTCATACAGCTATAAGATTTTCTTTAAGTCGTTTTACTACCAAAGAAGAAGTTGATTATACAATAGAAATAGTAAAAAAAGCAGTTAAAAGATTAAGAGGTATAAGTAGTTCATATGCTTATATGCCTAAAGGAGAGAAATAATGGGATTTGATAGTTTAATAGGTGGAAGCATCTGGGATGAGTACAGCCAAAAAGTACAAGATAGGATGAATAACCCAAAATATATGGGTGAAATAACTGAAGAAGAAGCAAAGGCAAAAGGTGGAAAACTTATAGTTGCTGATTTTGGAGCTGAGAGTTGTGGTGATGCTGTTAGGCTTTACTGGGTAGTTGATGAAAAGAGTAATAAAATCATAGATGCTAAGTTTAAAAGCTTTGGTTGTGGTACTGCTATCGCTAGTAGTGATGTTATGACTGAGCTAACTTTAGGAAAAACAGTTGATGAAGCAGTAAAGATAACAAACTTAGATGTTGAGTTTGCTATGAGAGATAACCCAGAAACTCCAGCAGTTCCACCTCAAAAGATGCATTGCTCTGTTATGGCTTATGATGTTATCAAAAAAGCTGCATCTTTATATAAAGGTGTTGATATGGATAGCTTTGAAGATGAGATTATCGTTTGTGAGTGTGCAAGGGTAAGTCTTGGAACACTAAAAGATGTTATCAAACTAAATGACTTAAAAACAATAGAAGAGATAACAGACTACACTAAAGCTGGAGCATTTTGTAAAAGCTGTATAAAACCTGGGGGTCATGAAGAAAGAGAGTACTACTTAGTAGATATATTAAGAGATGTTAGAGAAGAGATGGAAAAAGAAAAAGTCCTAAAAGCTGCAAATAGTAGTGAAGATGAAGTGGATTTTAAAGATATGACAGTTATTCAACAGCTTAAAAAAGTAGAAGCTGTTATAGATGAAAATATAAGACAAATGCTTGTAATGGATGGTGGAAACTTAGAAATACTTGATATAAAATCAAATGGTGAATATACTGATGTATATATCAGATACTTAGGTGCTTGTAGTGGATGTGCAAGTAGTAGCACTGGTACTTTATATGCAATAGAGGCTATACTAAAAGAGAAAGTGGATAAATCTATAAGAGTTTTACCTATATAAAGTGGTGGCTTTTTGCCATCACATAAATCCAATATTTTCAAATAATTCTATATTATCTTCTTTTACTATCAAGGCATCTATACAATAATCAAAATCTAACTTAGTTTTGTTAAAAAAAAATTGTATTGTCTTTTTAATCTTAGCAATTTTTGATGGAGTTATTTTATATATAGGCTCTCCTTTACCACTTTTTACCTCTATAAAGTGTAAAATTTCATCTTTTAAGGCAATTATATCTATTTCTCCAAATCTTGAATAAAAGTTTCTTTCTACTATCCTAAAGCTATCATTTTGTAAAAACTCTACTGCTCTATTTTCAGCTAAGTTTCCCTTTTTTCTACTCAATTTTTACCTTTATGGATTTAAATTTTGCAGTTTTTGTAAGTTCATCACATTCATCTCCAAATAAAAAGTTTATTTTTGAGATTGAGTGATGAAAAGATACAAACAGAGTCCCTTTTCTGATATTTTTTGAAAGTTTAAATTTTAAAGGATTTGTCTTTCCATAATTTGAAATTAAAGTTATATATTGCTTATTTCTTACAAACTTTTCATCTTCCAATGATATAAGTACTACATCTTCACTGGCTTTGTTTTGAAGTTTTAGAGATTTATTTGTTTGGTTTGCATTATTATAGTGGGCTATAACTCTTCCTGTTGTTAAGTAAAAATCATCAATATTACCTTCTAAAAGTTCTTTTGTCATACCTCTTAAAAAATATTTTTTATATTTAAAATATCCTAAACCATCATCTGTTCTAAACTTAGTTTTGTGAAGTATTGGCATATCAGTTTTACTACTTACTGGCCACTGAAGTCCATCTACTCTTTTTTCTTCTAGCCACTCATAACTTGCTCCAGAAAATCTTTCTTTTGCTTTAACTCTAACTTCTTCCCATATATTTTTTGTACTCTTAAAATCCAACTTTTTACTAAAATATTTATCAATTCCTTGCAAAACTTCCCAATCATCAGGTAAATTATTTTCCACCAATGGTTGAGAAAGATGAAGTCTTCTTTCAGCATTTATATAAACTCCACTCTTTTCATATCCACTTTTTACACCAAAAACTATATCAGCAAACTTTGTTATTTCATTGTCAAAAAGTTCCAACACTACTGTTAGTTCCAATTTTTTTAAAGCTTTTTGAATTTTATTTTGATTTGGATGTATATGTGCTATATCTTCACCCATATTAAAAAGTACTTTTATTTCATCTTTAAGCATTGCATTTATCATATCTGGGGTTTTTTTACCTTCTACTAAAGGTTTTTTATAATCTGGATTATAGTAAGGTAAGCACCCCATATCACAAGTTCCTTGAACATTATTTTGTCCTCTTAAAGGGATAAGTCCTGTTCCACTTTTTCCTATATTACCTGTTAATAAACTAAGATTACAAAAACTTGCAGTTGTATAACTTGCATCGATATGTTCAGTTACTCCAAGACCCCAAAGTATCATAGATTTTTTAGTAGCATATAATTTTGCTATTTCTTTTATTTGATTAGTTAAATATTCATATCCTTTTATATTTTGAAAAAATTCAGGATTTGCATATTTATCTTTTAAAAGTGCTTTTTTATACTCTTGAAAATTTTTTGTTCTTTTTTGTATAAATTTTTTATCATAAAGATTATTTTTTACTATTTCAAAAGCAATCATATTTGTTATCATAAGATTTGTTTCATAAGGTATGATACAGTTAAAATCAGCTCTTTTAGAAAGCTCTATATTTCTTACATCAAAAACAGCTAACTTAGTACCATGTCTGATTGCACTCATAATCTTATTTGAAACTATTGGATGAGCTTCAGTTGTATTTGAACCAAATATTATTAAAAATTCACTATTTTTTATATCCCAAAAAGGATTTGTACTAGCTCCTTCACCTAAAATAGTTTTCATTCCCTTCAAACTTGGAGCATGACAAACTCTAGCACAATTATCTATATGTGGTGATTTTACTGAATGTCTTGTAAATTTTTGAAAAACATAAGAATTTTCACAACTAGTTCTAGCCCCTCCTATTGCACAAAAAGAAAAATTTCCATAAACTTCCAAAACTCTTTTTAACTTCCATGCTACCAATTCATATCCAAGTTCCAAAGCAGGATATATATACCCTTTATTATCTATAGAATATTCTCCCAGTTTAGATTTTAATTTTTTGGGTAAAAAAAGTTCATTTTTATCTAAAAAACTTTTTTTGATTTTAACAGGAGGAAGTCTATCACAATGAGTGGTAAAATCATATCCATATTTTCCCTTTATACAAAGTTTTCCACCACTAACTACACCATTTTTATTTGCTTTTATCTGTTTTATTTCATTGTTCTGAACTACTGCTTCTATATCACAGCCAACACCACAATAAGTACAAACAGATTGTTTTAGCATTAAGAAATCCTTAATCTTCTATACGAATCATCGAAACTTTCTGATTTATAAAATCATATTTTTCTATCTCATTTATAGCTTTTTTTATCTCTTTTTCAAAACAATTATGGGTTGAAAAAAGTAATATTGCCTCTTCATTTCCAATATGTTTTTGTAAAAATGTATCAATAGAGATATTATTATCACCCAATGTTTTAGAAATCTTTGCTAAAACTCCTTTTTCATCTTTTACATCGACTCGTAGATAATATTTTGTTTGTATTTCATCTGTTGGAAGAATTTTTAAATTTTCACTTTTGAAAGGTTTTTTAAATCCAAGCATCGGTGAACTTTGTCCAGCTCTTACTATTTCAACTATATCTGAAACAACAGCACTAGCAGTAGCATTTCCACCAGCTCCAGCTCCATAGTAAAGAGTTTCACCTACAAAATCTCCAATAACACTTATACCATTCATAACACCATCAATTTTAGATATCATTTGAGAACTTTTAATAAGTACAGGATGAACTCTAAGCTCTATATTTTCACCAATTTTTTTTGCGATAGCTAAAAGTTTTATACTATATCCAAACTCTTTAGCAAACTCTATATCATATGAGTTTATATTTTCTATTCCTTCTATTAGTATATCTTCTGGTTTACTATCTATCCCATAAGCAATACTAGCTAGTATTAAAAGTTTGTGAGCTGCATCAAATCCACCAATATCAAAAGTAGGATCAGCCTCTGCATATCCTAAATTTTGAGCTTCTTTTAATATTGCATCGAACTCTACACCTTCATTTATCATTTTTGTAAGCATATAATTACAAGTACCATTTATGATACCTTTTATTGCAACAATTTGATTTGCACTAAGCCCTACTTTCAAAGCATTTATGATAGGAATTCCACCTGCAACACTTGCTTCATATCCAATAGGTAAATCTCCAGCTATTTTTTGTAAATCATATCTATGATAAGCTAGAAGTGCTTTATTTGCAGTAACAACTGCTTTACCATTTTGTAAAGCTTTTTTAACAACATTATATGGTTCTTCAACCCCACCCATAAGTTCAACAATTATATCTATTTCATTATCATTTAAAACTTCATCTATATCATTTGTTAAGGGAATATTCACATCTCTTTTTTTAGATAAATCTCTAACTACCCCTTTTACAACTTTTAACTCTTTTCCAGCTCTAGCATCTATAAGATCTCTATTTTGTTCAAGTATATTTGCTACTGATTCTCCAACAGTTCCAACTCCAACTATTGCTATTTTAACCACTTAACTATCCTTATAATTCTTTAAATAATGTTTTATATTTCTTGCAGCTTGTCTTATTCTTTTTTCATTTTCTATTAGGGCTATTCTTACATAATCATCACCTCTTTCACCAAATCCGATTCCAGGACTTACTGCAACTTTAGCTTCAGTTAAAAGTTGTTTTGAAAATTCCATACTTTTTAGATGAGATAATTTTGGAGGTAATTTTGCCCAAACAAACATAGTTGAACGAGGTTTTTTGATTTCCCAACCAGAATTTTTAAAACTACTACATAAAACATTTCTTCTTTTTTCATACTTTTTAATTATATCTTTTACACATCCTTGATCCTCATTTAGTGCAATAGTAGCTGCAACTTGAATAGGAGTAAACATACCATAATCAAACCATGATTTTATCTTTTGCAAAGCCCCTATAAGTTTTTTATTTCCAACAAAAAAACCAACTCTCCATCCAGCCATATTATAACTTTTACTTAGTGTAAAACTCTCAACTGCAACATCTTTAGCACCGTCAGCTTCAAAAATAGATGGAGTTTTATATCCATCAAATGTAATATCAGCATAAGCAATATCACTTATAATATAAAACCTCTGTTCTTTTGCATAAGCAACAAGTCTTTGATAGAAACCTTTTTCTACTGTAACAGTAGTTGGATTATGAGGAAAATTTACTACTACAAATTTTGGTTTAGGAATAGAAGTTTTAAAAGTAGCCTCTAAATCAGCAAAAAACTTATCTTCATCAAGTTTAAACTCATCATCATACACAAGTGGTGTTTTTACAACATTTGCCCCAGCTATTATAAAAGCATGAGTATGTATAGGATAAGCAGGTGCTGGAACTATTGCAACATCTCCTTGATTTGTTATAGCTTGTACTAAGTGAACATATCCCTCTTTACTTCCCATAACAGCTACTGCTTCACTCTCTGGATGAAGATTTACATCATATCTTCTTTTATACCAATCAGTTATGGCAAGTCTAAGTTTATATATTCCCTTACTAGATGAATACCCATGAGTTTTTGATTTTTTTGCACTTTCTATGAGTTTGTTTACAATATGCTCAGGTGTTGGTCCATCTGGATTTCCCATAGAAAAGTCTATTATATCTTCACCACTTCTTCTAGCTTTTAATTTTATTTCATTTATTTGGGCAAATACATAATTAGGCAATCTCTGTATAGTGCTAAACTGTATCTCATCAAACATTTATTCCCTTTTATTCTTTTTTTTGTATTAAAATACTTAATCCATCTCTGATATTTTTAATAGTATAATAATCGTCAATTTTTAGATATACTGCATCAGATGGAATATTTATTTGTATTTTTCTACTTTTTTTATTTTTTATAATACTACTTATTATTTTCAAATTATTGTTATATAAAACTACATATGGATGCCAACTATTATTAACACCACTTTGTATTTGAACCTTTTTACTACCTTCTATATTTAGCCAATAAGCCCTTAAACTTTTTGGAAGCTTTATAATATTATCATATTCTAATTTTTGAGGTACTAAAACTGTATTTTTTATATCTAAAACATAGTTCCAATTTGTTTTAGAATACCTCTTCATGCTTTTTATTTTAACATTTTTTGTATTCATAGATTTCACAAAAAGAAGAGGATCTAACATATAGTTATTTCCCAATGAAACTACCCAAACAAACTTCTTACCTTGTTTTGTAGCTTTTATAGTATTTATATTACTAAATCCCAAAGAAAACAGTGTATCTTTTACAACTTTTATAAAAATCTGGCTATTTCCGTTATTTGTAGTAAAAGCAACACGCAGAGGAGAACTAACATTTGAAATATTTAAAAGTCCCTCATTCCTTAACTTTTGTAAAACTTTTAAATAATCTAACTTATTCTCGCTGTAATATAAATCTTTATCTTTAAAAATTATATTAATAAACTTTTTTTTTAAATTATATTCTTTACTACCAATAATATCTAAAATAGAATTATTTATATTCTTTGCATACATTGATACAAATAAAAAGATCAAAAGAAGAAAGTGTTTTACCACTGTCTTCCTTTTGCTAAAGAATTAAACTCTTTTCTACTAATTTCTTGTAAATCTCCATCTATATATTTAAATCTAATAGGCCCTTTTCTTTTAAATTTAACAAGTTTTCCATTAAAATATATTTTAATATATTTATGTCCAATCATTATTAGTTTATTATCACTAATATCAATATCTACTCTTTTTCCTTTAGCAGCTAAAAAATCTTGCTTTTTAAGTGTATTTAAATCAATAGTTCCTATCCAAACTTTAGCACTTGGTAAAATATACATTTCATTTGTAGTCGCTTCACTATTCGGATTTGTTGTATTACTTTCACTAACTAAATTATTTGAATCACTACTATTTATATCACTATCATTTGTATCAGCACTTTGATTTGATGTCAGCAAATCTGAATTTAACTGTGATAAATCTAAATTTTGATTAGTTTTAACTAGTTTGTTTTCATTATCTGAATTTTCTGATGCCTTACTCTCTTTCAAAACTTTATGTACATCTACACTATTACCATCAGTTTTAGTATTCACTTTTTTATCTTCATTTTCTATTTTATTTAAATTAATAGAACTACTATCTTCTTTTTTTTGTTCACCAACTATTGCTGTATTTATATCTGATGGTTTATTGAAATTCAACAAATCATACTTATCAATCAAATATGCAATAGAACCTATAGCTAAAAATAAAAATATCAGACTAAAAAAACTTTTCTTTCTTTCTTCACTTTTAACTTCTTCCATTATAAGTGATTGTTTAACTTTAGGTTCATTGAGATTGTTTTCTTCTAAAAATGACAGATACTTATGTTTTAGATCACTCAAATCCACATGATATTCCCTTTGAAGTATCTGTATAAAACCCATAGCTTTTGTTTTATTTATATTCTCAAACCTACCATTTAAAAATCTTTCTAACTCATCTTCATGAATAAAAGTTTTATTTGATATTTCTTTTATACCAATCTCTAATAACTCTTTTATAGAATCCATACTATTTTCATTTTTATTTTCATTTTTATCCATTTTTCATCCTATCACATAATATTGCTGAAGCTACACTCACATTTAGTGAGTCAAACTCTCTTTGCATTTTAATTTTTACTTTTTTATCACAACTTTTAAGTATTTTCAAACTAAGTCCTTCTCCTTCACTTCCAAGTATAAGAACTCTTTTTTTAGATACTTTAACACTTCTTATATCTTCACCACTCATATCTGCACCATAAACAGTAAAATTTAACTGTTTTAATTCATTTATCATAGATAGTATATCTTTTTTTACCAAAATAGGCATATCAAAAAGTGCACCTGAACTTGTTCTTGCGACTGCTTCAAGATTTATATGATTTACTCCTGATACCACTATCCCTGTTACACCTAAGGAATAAGCACTTCTTACAATAGCACCTATATTTCCAACATCAGTAACACCAGATAATATCAATATAAAATCTCCACTTTTTATATCTTTTAAAGAACAAAACTCAAACTCTTTAATCTTTAGTAAAAATCCTTGATGATTTCCACCCCTAGCCATAGATTGAGCTTTTTTACTATCAACTCTCTTTATATCGATATTTAAAGAACTGACTTCTCTAAATATTTTTTTATCAATCTCTTTAGAAAAATAAACTTCTTCTATAAGATTTTTATGTTTTCTTAAAAGATATAAAAATATCTGCTTACCATATACTATCATCTAGTGATTGTACTTAAAAAGTATTAAACAGCCTTTATAAAAGTTCATTATAACACTCTTTTACACTCTTTCCAGTTACTTTTGAAATAAGTTTTGCCATTTTTTTCTTTGGAATATCAAGTGATTTTATGTCATTTATTGTAATAGAAGTTTCCATTTTTGTTGCACTATTTAAAACAATTACCCATTCACCTCTAATATTTTTACTTCTAAGCAATTTATATATATCCAGTACATCACCCCTGAAACTCTCTTCAAACTTTTTAGTAGCCTCTTTTATCAAAAAGATTTCTCTTCTTTCATCAATGTTACAAATCTGCTCAATCAGCTTTAAAAGTCTATGAGGAGATTCATATAATACAGTTACATATCCACTAAAAAGTGCATTGTGCAACTTTTTATCTCTATCATTTCCTTTATGAGGTAAAAAGCCTAAAAATAAAAATTCACTTTCACAAAAGCCACTTGAAGCATAAGCTAAAGTTACTGCATTTGCACCTGGTAATATTTCATATTTTATATTATTTTTTAAACAATAATCAACTAAAAAACATCCTGGATCACTAACACAGGGCATACCTGCATCGGAAAGATAAGCAATCTCTTGTTCAAAAATAGATTTATCCAATTTTTGAATAAGCTCTTTTTCGTTATGAGAGTGTAAAGATATAAACTCTTTGATATTAGTTTTTAAGGAAAATCTCTCTTCTAAGAGGTGAATAAGCTTTTTTGTTACTCTTGTATCTTCACAAAAAAGGATTTCACATTTTCCAAGGAGATTCAAACTCCTCAGAGAAATGTCTTCTAAATTTCCTATCGGTGTAGGAATAAAATAGAGCAATTTGTTACTCCACCAACAAATAATCTGAATCATTAATACAGTGATTTTGTTCATAATCGAGGCAGTTTCTTGAAGGTGTAACCATAGTTACATCGAAAGAAACTAACGAAGAATATGGGGAAAAGTACTCTACCCTTTGGGGAGAAAAAAAAGAGGCAATCTGTAAATAAAAAAATCTTTGAATTAACCTATTAGTCCTACAAATTTTTTTATTCACATCTTACCTCTTTTCTTTTTCTTGATGATTCAGATTATTTATTGGCGAAGTAACGAGAAACTATTTTAAATTATATTTTTTCTTAAATTTCTCAACTCTACCTGCAGCATCTACTATTTTTTCACTACCTGTAAAAAACGGGTGACAAGCATTACAAATATCAATTCTCATTTCACTAGTATTTGACATAGTATCAAAACTATTTCCACATGCACAAGAAACTTTGCACTCTACATAATTTGGATGAATATCTTTTTTCATCAAACATTCCTTATCTATTAAATTTTTTAATTATCTCTTATATAGTTTTTGAAAAACAGTGAACTCTTTAACAAGTCCACTGCTATATAAGGGGAGGGGAGAGCCAAGTATATCAAACATTTCTTAAAATTTCATAAAAGTACTTTGGAAGATAGTGATACACATGCAGTTTCACTCTTTAAAATATGTGAGGTTTTAAAAGATATCTTTTTATTTTTATTAAATAATTCTCTCTCACTTTTACTAAAACCACCTTCACAACCAACTAACACTTTTTTAACTTTTTTATCAATCAAACAATCCCCACCAAAATCTAAAATATATAAATCTTTTTCATTTTCAACTATATCTTTCAATGAATTTGATATGGCAAACTCCATCAAATCAACTCTTCCTGATTGTTGGTTTGAATTTATTATTATTTTTTTTAATCTTTCAAAATCAAATTTAAAATTTTTTTGACTTCTATCACAATAAACAAAAGTTATTTTTGAAACACCTATTTGATTTAAAAGGGGAAGAGTTTTTTCCACAATTTTATTATCTATAATACACCAAAATATTTCAAAATATTTTTTTTCTTTTTTTTCATCTTTTTTTGTTTCAATTAATTCTAAAAAAATATCTTTTTTAGAAATATCTATTATTTTATAAATATAAAGTGTATTATCTTTTAAATTTCTAAGATTTATCCTTTCATTTATATTAAATCTTCTAACTTTGACAATATATTTATATAAATCTCCATTTAAAGTGAGATTTTTAACTCCTGATTGTTCTTTATATATGTATTGCAAAAGAGATAAATCCTATCAAAACAAGTACAAAAATATCTATTAAGTATTTTTTCTTAGCATAATTTATAAAATTAATTTGAGAATCTTTAATAAAAGTTCTACTATTTTTAAATATTTTATGAAGTTTAATACTTGTTATACTCATATGCAAAATTGCCATAATCATAAAAACCACTTTTAAACTCCACTTAAACTTTAAAATAGTAAAGAGAATCAAACCTGTAAAAAAGACACATCCTAAAAAGAAAAAATAAACTAATGAATATCTTTCATATTTTTTAATTAATGCAATATATCTTTTATCTAATAAAAAAGTAAAATACAAATATATCAGCAAAAATATAGTTAAAAAAATAGTAATTTCATGCATCTGTTTCGATAAGTTTAATAACTGTTCCATATAACTTCTTTCAATTTTTATCAAAGCCTACAATATAATTTATTAAAAAAATATAAAATTTTAATTTTAACTTAATATAATAAAGTATATTTAATTAAGGTAAAAAATATTATGGATTTTTTAAAATCAAAAGAACTCTTTAATTTTACAGATGTAAATCAAGTAAAGCATTTTAATTCTATATCTTTTGATTACTCAAAAAAT
>JALUNR010000010.1 GCA_027055005.1 Campylobacterales bacterium | reverse complement strand
CACTTTACGCTAATCCATTTATGTAATAACTATTTCACAAAGCTTTTTTAGCTTTGTGAAAACTCTCTAAAAAATTTCAAAAAACTTTGCGACCGTGGTGGAACTGGTAGACACGCTATCTTGAGGGGGTAGTGCTTTCGGGTGTGGGGGTTCAAATCCCCCCGGTCGCACCATAGAAAAATTTTTAAAATCCCCTAAAAAAAATTTTCTTTTTACCGATATATATCTTACAAATTTATTGTGGGGTAAAAAGATGAACAGATTAAAGATGCTTCCTATTGCTAAAATGTTTTCAGTTATTATATTTTTTATAGCTTTTTTTGTTTCTACTGTTATAAATAGTGTTAAATATTTTCAAACGAAGTCTATTATGGAAGATGACTTAACTAAAAGAGTAGATGTTGTGTTGAATTTTGCAGATAGTGCAAATGGTATTATAAAAAATATTGAAAATAAAGATTTGACTTTTAAGTTAGTAAAATTAGATAATTTGAATAGTTTCGAACAAGATATAAAAAATAGACTTGAAGATAAACAAAAGATTGTAAAAGAGATAGATGGTAAATATGTTGGAGCTAAGATAAAGGGGAATAGTTTAGAGTATGTTATCATTGATTTAAAAAAGCATCATGAGGCATTAAATGATATGATAATAAAATCAATAATAATGTGGATTATCAATATTTCTATACTTCTTTCTATGATAAACTTTTTATTTAAAAAACTTATTGTAAAAAGAGTAAATGGTATTTTAGAAGTGATAAGTAAAGTATCAAATGGTAAATTTTTACTTGAGGAGATTTTTAATGATAAAGAGTTTAGTAAAAAAAGTGCAAATGAGTTAGATAAAATATATGTAAAATTAGAAAAGATGGTTGAATCTTTACAACCTGTTATTCAAAGTGTTATCAAAAGTTCTCAAGATGTTGTCTATGAGTCACTTTTTGGATATGGTAAAATAAAAGATAATGTTAGTTTGATAGATAAACAATATAAAAGTATAAAGAGTTCAAATAAGGAGATTGAAAATATTATAGAAATCACAACTTCTTTAGATGATAGATTAAAAGATCTTAGACAAAAGACAGATATTTCAGTTAAAACTGCAAAAGAAGGTTCAAATATTGTACAAGAAAATATCCATGCTACAGGCGAAGTTATGGACTCTATGAATCAAACAGTAGAGTTAGTAAATTCACTTCAAGAATATACAAATTCTATATCAAAAACTATGGATATGATAAGTGATATAGCAAATGAAACAAATCTTATATCTCTAAATGCAGCTATTGAAGCAGCCCGTGCTGGGGAACATGGTAGAGGATTTGCTGTTGTTGCTGAAAAGATAAGGGAACTTGCTGATATATCGATAGAAAATGCAAATGAAATAAATAGTGTTATAAGGTCAATAAAAAATAATATTTTGCAAGTATCAAATAGTGCATTAAAAACAAATGAAATCATAAATTCACTAAATAAAAGTTCTAAAATTTTAGGTGAGAGTTTTAAAAATATTGATTCTATGACTAGAAGTACAAGCAATACGATGCATACTTTTAGTGAGGATTTTGAAGTGCAAAGAGATAGTTTGTTTCAAATTCAAAAAGAGTTAGATATTGTTGATAATGGTTCAAAGGAGTTAAATTCTAACTCTATTGTTGTTGAAAAAGTTATAAATTCTATAACAAGTCTTAGTTCAAATCTTCAAAATGAATCAGAAAAATTTGATGTAATGATAGAACATAGAGTTAATAAAAGAGAATTAATTATTCCACCAAAACTGGCAAAAATTGAGTATTCTAATACAAACTTAGAGTGTTATTTGTATGATAAGAGTGAAGGTGGGGTTTCTTTTATTATAACACATGATGAAGATATAGCAAAATTAAAAGATGGAATGCGATGCAAAATCATTTTTGAAAATATAAGAAAAGATTTGGAAATATTGTATAAAGTAGTAAATGAAGAGGAAGGAAGTTGTAGAGTAGGGGCAAAATTTATATAATTTTTGTAAAATAATATAAATTATATTTAGGATAAATGATGCAAAATAAACCACTTGAAAATATAGAAGAAGTTTTAAAAAATCACAAGCTAAGCCTTGCTGATTATGCCCATATAAAAGAGATTTTGGGGAGAGAACCTAACTTTTTAGAGATAGGTGTGTTTTCCGCTATGTGGAGTGAACATTGTTCTTATAAATCAAGTAAAAAGTACTTAAATGGTTTTCCTACTTCTGCTCCTTGGGTTATACAAGGTCCGGGAGAGAATGCTGGAGTTATAGATATAGGTGATGGTATGGCAGCTGTTTTTAAGATGGAAAGTCATAATCACCCAAGCTTTATAGAGCCATTTCAAGGAGCTGCTACTGGTGTTGGTGGAATTTTAAGAGATATTTTTACTATGGGAGCTAGACCAGTTGCCAATCTAAATGCTTTAAGATTTGGAAATATCAAAAGAGATGATAGTCAAGGAAAGTATCAAAGATATTTGGTAAGAGGTGTTGTTGAGGGGATTGGAAGTTATGGAAACTGTATGGGAGTTCCAACAGTTGGCGGAGAGACTTTTTTTGATGATGCATATAATGGAAATATTTTAGTAAATGCCTTTACACTAGGAACTTGTAAAAGTGATGAGATTTTTTACGGAAAGGCTGAGGGAGTTGGAAATCCTGTTATATATGTAGGAAGTAAAACTGGTAGAGATGGACTTGGTGGAGCTGTTATGAGTAGTGATAGTTTTACTGAGGAGAGTAAGAGTTTAAGACCGACTGTTCAAGTTGGAGATCCTTTTACCGAAAAACTTCTACTGGAAGCTTGTCTTGAGCTTTTTAAAACTGACTATGTTGTTGGTATCCAAGATATGGGTGCAGCTGGACTTACTTCAAGTAGTTTTGAGATGGCTGGAAGAAGTGGTAGCGGTATGAAAATGGATTTAGGACTTGTTCCTGCAAGGGAAGAGGGAATGACTCCTTATGAGTTTATGTTAAGTGAATCTCAAGAGAGGATGTTAATCTGTGCTAAAAAAGGTACAGAGGATAAAATTATAGAGATTTTTGAAAAGTGGGATTTGGATGCAGCTGTAATAGGTGAGGTTACTGATACTGGGGTGATGGAACTGCTTTGGCATGGAGAGAAAGTTGGAGAGATTCCTGTTGATCCAGTTAGTGAAGAGGCTCCTATCTTAGATAGACCTATAAAAGAGCCAGAGTATTTAAAAGAGATAGCTGAGTATGATTTAGATAGCTTTGAAAAGATAGAAAACAGTGATGCTTTTGATACTCTTATCTCATCTTTAGAAGTTGTTGATAAAGCTTGGATATATGAGCAGTATGATTCTATGGTTCAAACAAATACTGTAAAACATCCAGGAAGTTTAGATGCTAGTGTAGTTAGAGTAAAAGAAAATCAAAAAGCTATCTCTATGAGTAGTGCTTGTAATCCAAGGTATTGTTATGTAGATCCACAAAATGGAGCGGCTGCGGCAGTTGTGGAGAGTGGAAGAAATGTTGCTATGAGTGGGGCAAGACCACTTGCAATTACAGATTGTCTAAACTATGGTAATCCTGAAAATCCTGAAGTTATGTGGCAGTTTGCAAAAGGGTGTGATGGTATAAAAGAGGCATGTTTAGAACTTAATACCCCAGTAGTTAGTGGAAATGTATCTTTGTATAATGAAACTAATGGAGTAAGTGTACTTCCAACTCCTACTATTGGTATGGTTGGGATAAATGAAGATGAACAAAAAGTATTACCTTCATATTTTCAAAAAGAAAATAGCATAATTTTTTTACTAGGTGATACAAAAAGTGAGTTTGGAGGAAGTTTATACTTTAAAGAGCTATATGAGAAAATAGTTGGGAAGTTACCTGAGATTGATTATAAAAAAGAGTTAAAACTTTGGGAAGTGATAGAAAAAGCAAATAAAAAAGATTTACTTCTTTGTGCAAAAGATATAAATGTAGGTGGTATCGCTATCGCATTAGCTAAAATGAGTGCTAAAAGTGGATTTGGAGTAAAAGTTGGTATTGCTTTAGAAGATGATAGAGATATATTTAGTGAAAGTTTTAGTCGTGCCTTAGTAGAAGTTAGTGAAGAAAAAGCAAATGAGTTTGTAGAGCTTTGCGAAATAGTTGGTATTAAAGTAGATAGAGTTGGAATTGTCAAAGATGATGGAAAATTTATAGTAAACGATATCAAAAAATCTTTGGAAGATATAAAAGAAGTTTATTTTAAAACTTTTAAAGAGGTAGTTGAGCAAGATTTGTAATGCAGTTTTTTAAATGCTATAAATTTTTTTTTATATTGCTTCTAGGTTTTTTCCTAGGGGCAAGTTTAAGTAGTGGACTTCTTTTTTATAGTGGTAAAGAGCTTGTTAATGTTTTTGTCTATTTTGCACTAGTTGTTGTTATCCCTTTTTTTATCTCTCTTTTTTCTTTTATATTGTTTTTGGTTTTAAAAAAAAATATTTCACTTTATAAACATAGTTTTTTGTTTGGTATTTTCTTTTCATTGGGTGCAATGTTTAGTTTGGTTTTTATAGTTACTACTAGAGATATTGCCTTTGGTTGGGCAACTACCATAAATATTAGTTCTCATAATATATATGATTTTGTAAGTTTTATCTCTTTTTGGAAGAGTTTTTGTTCTTCCTGTATTCCTAGTTTTTCTTTGGTTAAGATAAGTCATTTTGCTAGACTTGGAAGTGGAGTTAGTAAAGAACAGATAGATAGTGCAGTTTTGCTTGGACAGTGGTGGAGATTTTTAGCTTTATCAATATTTTTTTATGGAGTTTTATTTAGAGGGATATTATATCTTTTAGTATTGTTTTTTAGTAGAAAAAAAGAAGTTAGATTTGAAAGTTTAAAAGAGGATGAAGAGTTTAAAGAAGTTGAGATAAAAAAAACTGTTTTAAATCCAGTAGAAAAATTAAATGTTAATATAGTCAATCTTTTGGGTTATGGAATTGATAAAGAGAGTTTAAAAACTTTAAATATTAAAGCAAAAAATATAAATAGTTTTGGTGGAATGAGAAGTTTTAACAAAGATAGTGAACTTTTAAAAAGCTTAAAAGGAAATACTTTGATAGTTGTAAAATCATGGGAACCACCTATTCTTGATTTTATAGATTTGTTGGAGTTTTTAGACATCGATGCAAAGCTTTATATTTATATGTTTGGATTAAATAAAGATATTAAAAGTATGGATGTTGATGTTTGGAGGAGAAAGCTTATGGAAAATGGATATGGGGATATTGAGGTTTTAGTATGAATTATCCTCGTTTTGTTGTAGTTGGACATCCAAATAAAGGAAAAAGTTCTTTAGTCTCTGCTTTGAGTTTAAATGATTTGGTTGCTATAAGTAATACTCCTGGAACAACTAAAGAGGCAAGAGAGTTTGTTTTAAAAGTTGATGGCAAAGTGTATTATGAACTTATAGATACTCCTGGTTTTCAAAGACCAAGAAGAGTTTTAGAGTTTTTGCAACAAACAGAAGTATCTGCTAGTGAGCGACCAAAACTTTTAAAAAAGTTTATAGAGCAAAATTGTGATGGAAAAAAATTTATAGATGAGTGTGAACTTTTAAAACCTATCATAGATGGAGCAGGGATAATCTATGTAGTAGATGCAAGTAAGCCTTATAGTGATGAGTATGAAGTAGAGATGGAAATATTAAGATATTCTGCTAATCCATCTATTGCAATACTTAACTATATCGGTGATGATGATTATACTAAAGAGTGGGATCTTGTTTTAGGACAGTATTTTCGACTTGTAAAAAAGTTTAATCCTATGAGTGCAGGGAAAGAGGAGCATTTGGATTTGATTGATGCACTTTCACATTTAAATCCTTTATGGAATGATAAGATGAAAGAGGTAAAAAAATTTATCATATCTTACTATAAGCAAAGAGATATAGAGTTAGCAAGTGTTATAACTAAAAGTATAAGAAAAGTTTTATCTCTAAAGTTAAGTAGAAGTGGAAGTAGTATAAGAGTCCAAAATCTTTTAAAAGAAAAATTTCAAAATGATTTGAGAGATATAGAAAAGAATATGCAAAATAAAATTTATAAAATTTTAAGATTTAAAAATATTAATGTTGATATAAAAGATGATGCATTAAAGTATGATTTGCTATCAAAAAAATCAAAAGAGATATTTGGTTTAAAAAGAGAAAAATTACTTTTGATTTCCACTATAAGTAGTGCTACTGCAGGAGGAGTTATAGATCTAATAGCTGGTGGACATAGCTTTTTTTTAGGTAGTATTGTGGGAGGGGCGATAGGATTTGCTAGTGCTTTATATGGATATGATGAAATATCAAAAATCAAGTTTATTTCTAGCCAAAAAATAGAAATAGGTCCTATCAAAGATACCAACTTTGGTTTTGTGTTTTTAAGTAGGGCTTTACTTTTTACTAAGAGTTTACTTATGACTACTCATGCTAACAGAGGAGTTGTAAAAGTTGATTTTAACAGCAATAGGTTTGATATAAAAAGTTTGAAAAATTTAGCAAAATATCACTCAAAGTTTAGAGATGCAAAAGAGAGTGAAAAAGATATCAAAGAGTATGAAAAAATAGTTTTGGAGTTGATGTATGATTAGGGAAGCCATCAAATTTTTATTGATGATTATTTTTGTTTTATTTACTGGGTGTGGGGGTGATGCAAACAGAAGTGTAGTATCAAATCCAACAAATAAAAAAGATAATAATCAAGAAACGAAAGTAAGTAATAGAAGTAATATATCTGTTTATTTTTCTAAAACTAATGGTGGTTATAGTGGTGGTATAGATGAAAATATAGCTGATGATATAGATAGAGCTAAAAGTAGTATAAAGATTGCAATTTATGATTTGACAAATGACACTATAAAGGATGCTATTTTAAGGGCTTATGATAGTGGAGTTAGTATTCAAATAGTTACAGATGATGCAACTGTAGATGGAGATGATTTTAAAGAGTTAAAAAATAGAGGTATAAAAGTATATGATGATAATAAAAGTTATGCTTTGATGCATGATAAATTTATGATTATTGATAATAAATTTGTTTGGAGTGGTTCTAGTAACTATACTTATTGGGGATTTTATAGAAATAATGAAAATGATGTAAGAATAGAAAATAGTTCTTTAGCAAAAGTTTATAGTGATGAGTTTAATATGATTGTATCTCATTCTCAGAGTGCACATAACTATATGGATAATAGTTTGGAAGTTTATTTCTCTCCTAAGGATAAAATAGAAAATAAAATAATAGCTTTAATAAATAATGCAAATAAAGAGATTGATTTTTTGATTTATGCTTTTACAAGTAGTAATATCGCGAATGCTTTGATAAATGCACAAAATAGAGGTATTATAGTAAAAGGTGTTTTTGATGAGGATTGGAATCAAAATAAATATTCTAAATATGATTATTTGAAAAAGGCAGGGGTAAATGTTTTAAAAGATGGTAATAATTTTACTTTACATGATAAAGTTATGATTATAGATAAAAGTATAGTTATTACAGGTTCATATAATTATACTATATCAGCAAACAAAAAAAATTCAGAAAATATTTTAATTATAAATAATAAAAATATAGCAAATAAATATGAAAATGAATTTAATAAAATATATGAAGATGGAAAAAATTAGCCCCTCCAAAAAAAGGAGAGGCTAAAGGAAGGGATTAATCACAGCAATTTACACAGCCACAATCACACTCACATGAGCAATCACAACCGCAATCACAGCAAGTAGTGCAACAAGAGTTACAACCACAACTACAACAATCACTTACACAACAACTAGCATTAGCTGTACCTAAAAAACCTACACCTGCAAGCATAAGTGCGAATAACATCTTTTTCATTTTTTCCTCCTCGATTTAAGATGTGTTAATGGAAGTTTACTCTATGTTAACTATTATCTCAATAAAGAAAAAAAATTAATATATTTAATTAAATTTGTTAAAAGTTTTTTACTTTTGATTTAAATAAATAGGATCTTACTTTTGGAGGAATTTTTTTTACTCTGCATAACTCTTTAAACTTTTTTGGTATAACAGATGTTACAAAAGGTGAAATATATATTTTATCATTTGTTATACTAACTGAAATTTTATTAGAAAGTACTATATCTTTTTGTCTTAAAAGTTCATCTTTTGTATTTTTACTCATAAGAAGTCCTAGTTTTTTTACTATCTTATCTATAGCCCTTATATTTTTTGCATCGGAGTCTTGTTTTTTTAAGATATAAAAATCTTTTTCATTAAAAAGTATTTCTATTTTTAAAAGTTCTTTTTTATCTTGTTGGAGGTATGTAAAACTTTTTTTTATTCCATTTTTATACTCTTTTAAAAACTCTTTTGTATAATTTTCTCTTATATAATTTCTTTTGTATTTTGTATCTTTGTTTGTGTGGTCTATGAAGTATTTTATATCTTTTTTGTGAAGATAGTTAAGAAGTTCATCTTTTGTTGTATTTAAAAGAGGTTTTATAATAAAGTAGTTATCTCTTTTTTCTATCTCTTCAAATCCTAGAAGTTCAACTATACCTGCACCACGGGCTAGTTGCATGAAAAACCACTCTAATTTGTCATCTAGTTGATGGGCAGTTAATAGATTTTGGTATGAATATTCTTTGATGATGGTATTGAAAAAATCATATCTTACTTTTCTAGCATTTGCTTCAAAGTTTGAGGATGGAAGGGAGGTCTCTTTTAAAAATAGTTGTTTGTTATATTTCTTTGCTAACTCTTTTGCAAACCCAACTTCTTCTTTTGATTGTTTTCTTAGATTATAATCAACGATAGCTATATCAAAATTAATACCTTTTTCTAAAAGTAGGAAAAAAAGTGCAGTAGAATCCACTCCACCACTAAAGGCTAAAAGGTTTTTCTTACCCAACAACAGTTGCAAGTAAGTTTGTTCCAACAACATCAGTTACCTTTGCTTTATATATTTTTCCAACTTCAAGTTCTTTTTCTGTCTCTTTATCATTTATTAAGATTTCTCCATCGATATCCTCTGCCCATAAAAGTTTTTTAGCTCCTAAAAAGAATTCTCCTTCACTACTTTCACCTGTGATAACTATATCTATAATTTTGCCTAAATCTTTTTGTAAAGATATTTGTAGATTTTTTTCTACTACTGCTTCTAACTCTTTTACCCTTTGTTTTATAGTTTTTTTATCAACTTTATCTTCTATATTAAAGCTATGAGTTCCCTCTTCATCAGAGTATTCAAAAACACTTACTCTATCAAATTTAAACTCATCTATAAAATCTTTTATAAGTTTAAAATCCTCATCACTCTCTTTTGGATGACCTACTATAACTGAGGTTCTAAAAAAGGCTTCTGATGCACTTTTCATAAGACTTAATTGATGTTTTATCGTCTCACTTCCACTTCCTCGTCTCATAATTTTTAACATATTGTCAGAGATATGTTGGATTGGCATCTCAAAATAGTTATGAAAGATTTTTGATGAAATGATTTTTTCTATCACTTTATCGCTTAGAGTTGATGGGTATAGATAGAGGATTCTTGCACTTTTTACACCATCAATTTTTTCTATCTCTTCTATTAAGTTCACTAACCCATCTTTTATATCTTTATCTCTTAGATATGAACTACTATCTTGTGAGATAAAAGAGAAATCATAAAAACCTTTTTTTACTAACTCTTTAACTTCACTTACTACAAGGGGCAAATCTCTTGAGTTTAACTTCCCTTTAAAAGATGGAATTGCACAAAAAGAGCATTGTTGGTTACATCCTTCACTTAATTTTATGTAAGCATGATAGTTGCTACCTGTTATAACTCTGTTTTCATCTTCTATTAAGTAACTTTTAGGGGTAAATGCACTTTGTTTTTTTTCTATAAGTTCATCGATTTTATCATAATCCCCAACACCAGTAAATATGTCAACCTCAGTTAACTCTTTTTGTAGTTCTTCTTTGTATCTTTCACTAAGGCATCCACTCATGACAAGTAGAGAGCCTTTTTTTCGTCTGTCATGAAGGTCTAGTACAGTTTGAAGGCTTTCTTGTTTTGCACTTTCGATAAATCCACAAGTATTTACGATGATAACATCAGCTTCACTTTCATCATCAGTTATTTTATAACTGTTTAGTTTTCCTAGCATGACTTCTGAGTCAACTAAGTTTTTTGTACATCCAAGGCTTACTAAGTGTAGTTTTTTCATATTTATATCCATATATTATCGATTAGTCTAGTAGTTCCTACCTTTGCCGCTACTAGTATGATAGTGTTGTTTATTTCAATAGTATCTAGGGTATTAAAGTCATAATCCACTATCTCAAAATACTCAACTTCTATATTTTTTAAAACTTCTAAACAAAGCTCTTTTATCTCTTTCGCATCTCTTTTCCCTGCACTTATAAGTTTCCCTGCTCTTTTTAAAGATTTTGAAAGTGAAAGGGCTCTGTTCCTTTCTTGTGGAGTGAGATAGATATTTCTACTACTTAAAGCTAAACCATCACCATCTCTTATTATATTACAAGGGATTATTTCTATATCTAAAAATAGATCTTTTACCATCTGTTTTATGAGGTATAATTGTTGAGCATCTTTTTTACCAAAATAAGCTTTGCTAGGTTTTACTATATTAAAAAGTTTTAGTACGACTTGAAGTACTCCATCAAAATGACCTGGACGACTTGCTCCTTCTAATATATATCCTTTGATGGTTGGTGCTTTTATGATAAGTTCATTTTCACTATATATATCATTGATAGTCGGTAAAAAGATTGCATCGACTTCTCCTAATTCACATATTTTCAAATCAGCCTCTATCTTTTTTGGATATTTATCCAAATCTTCACCCTCTAAAAACTGGGTAGGATTTACAAAAATAGATACAACTGTGAATGGATTTTCTTTTACACTTCTTTTTATAAGACTTAGATGACCTTCATGTAAAGCGCCCATAGTAGGAACAAAACCAACTTTTTTATTTTTTAGGTATTTTTTTAATTCTTCAACCTTGCTTATAACTTCCACAATATACCTTCTTTTTAGGAAGAGTATATTAAATCTTTTCTTTTAAATCGCTATCTATATCTAAAAGATTATTATCAAGTTCTATTGCTTGTTTATAGTAAGCGATAGCTTCATTTTTATGATTAAGTGCTTTATATGCAAGGGCTAATTTTACATAGTTGATGGCATCATTTGGCATAAGAGCTGCTACTTTTAGATATGAAGCTATTGCATCTAAATAGTTTTGTTCCATAGCATATAAGTTTCCAAAAGCTTTATAGACATTTGGATTTTCTTTATCTAAAATAACTAGTTTTTGTAAAATTTCATGAGCTTTTTTAAAATTGTTTTGACGAAGATAATTTGAGTGTATTTCAAAAAGAGTGTTTGTATTATTTTCATCTATGTCTAATGCCATTTCAAATATCTTTTGAGCCCCATCAAAATTTTTAGTTTGTTGTAGAATTTTTCCTATTTGTATGTATGATTGGATATATTTTGGATTTAATGAAATTACTTTTTTATAGAGATTTAAGGCGCTTTGAAAATCTTTTTCATTTTTATAAATTCCTGCTAGATTATATGTGGCTTCTAAATTATTTGGTTCTTCTGTTAAAAATTCTAAATATAATTCTTTAGCCTTTTTAGGATCACCGCTTTTTTGTATTTGTACAATTTCTTTTATATTTAGTAGTTGGGCTACCATAATTTCTCCTAAATCTAGTATTTTAAAATAAATAGCAAATTTTATTCCAAGTTTGGTATAGTTATGAAGTTTTA
This sequence comes from Campylobacterales bacterium, assembly GCA_027055005.1. GTDB lineage: Bacteria > Campylobacterota > Campylobacteria > Campylobacterales > QNZT01 > SZUA-1377. Next base: position 4,832 of record JALUNR010000010.1, on the reverse strand, counting down.
TAGAACTTTAGATAGAAGGAGAGTTATTAATGTTAAGAAATGCGATATGTTTAGGAGTTGCTGGAAACTTTGCAAATCATTTGGAACAAGCTGGTGAAGTAAAAGACTTTTTAAATGTTGAGGTTGAAGAAAAAGATGCACCAAAGGGAATATTTCCATTTTATTTGCCAAATAGTAAGAGTTTTTTAGGAGTTTATCCTATTTCAAAAGACACTTTAGTTTTGCCTGAGTATGAAGCAAATGCTCAGGTAGAGCCTGAGATTGGAGTGCTTTTTGATATAGAATATGATGAAGAAAAAAAAGTAAAAGATTTAAAGGCTCTAAAGTTTACAGTTTTTAACGATACTACTATCAGAAAAGATGGAGCTTTAAAGATAAGTGAGAAAAAGAGTTGGCATGAGAAATCAAAAGGAAAAGGAAGTAGTTGGATAAATATAGACAAGTTTGAAGTAGGTGGAGTTATGGATGACTTTCATCTTAGAAGTTTTGTTATAAGAGATGGTGTAAAGTATGAGTACGGAGTAGATGCTCCACTTTTGGGTTATAGTTATTTTTATGGTAAACTAAAAAATTGGCTAGTTGATAAGATGAATAATCAAAAAGATTTTGGACCTTTAGAGGATATATCAAAGCATTTAAAAGAGTGTGGTTATCCAAAACAAGCCTTTGTTAGCATCGGTGCAACTGCTTATGCTCCTTTTGGGGAGAAAAACTATCTAAAAGATGGAGATGAGGTTATAGTAGAGGCTTATGATAAAAATGACCCTTTGAGAAATATTATCTTAACTCAAAAAGTAAAAAATCCTAGCTAAAAAGCTCAGGATTTTTACTTCTTACATACTCTATAACTGTGATAATATCCTCTCTATCCATCTCTTCACTATCATCATCTTTTAGGGCTTCATCGATACTATCAACATAAAGATTTGCAACTTTTTCGATTTTTTCTTTTTTAGCACCTGCATAGATAAGTGCAACTTCTAACATATCTGCTAAGTGAAGGGATAGCTCTTGATTTTCTTCTTGGAGTTCTTTGATGTTCATTTTGGTTCCTCATATGTTTTTTGGTATTATATCTTTTTTTATTAAGGGATAGATTTGAAAAAAGTTATAAAAGAATTTATAGATGATTTAAAAAGTGAAAACTTTGCTGGAGCTCATGAAGTGATGGAAAAGAGGTGGAAAGAGTATAAAAAAACTTCTCATCCAAAAATGAAACTTTTAAAAGGTTTTATAAATGGAGCTACTGCTTTTGAGTTAGTTAAAAGAAGAAACCAAGATGGAGCAGGTAGGCTTTGGAGTGTTTATGAAAAGTATTTGCCACTTTTAGATGAAAGTTGCGAAGAGCATGAGCTTTTTAAAAGAGCTGATGAGATTTTACAAGAGTTAAAAAAAGAGAGATTGTCATGAGTTGTAGATGTACCCACTGTAACTTAGAGTATGATGAAGAACTTATGATAAAAGATGGGGAAAATCTTTTTTGTTGTAAGGGGTGTCAAGGGGTATTTCATCTTTTAAATGATGAGGGACTTGATAGCTTTTATGCAAAAAAAGGAGATGTGAAATTAGATCGCCCTAAAGAGATGGGGGATGAGTATAAGAAGTTTGATAAAGATAGCTTTGTTAAGCAGTATGTAAAAGTAAATAGTGATGGATTTAGTGAGATAAATCTTATAATAGAAGGTATTCATTGTAGTGCTTGTGTATGGCTAAATGAAAAAGTTTTACATAGACTTGAAGGCGTGATAGATGCTGATATCAACTTCACTACAAACAAGGCAAAAGTAGTTTATGATAGCGATGAAGTTAGTTTATCTAAGATTTTTGAGACTATTGCGAGTATTGGGTATAAGGCATATCCTTATGATGGGAAATTAGCTGAAGAAAGAGCTTATAAACAAAGAAAGGATTATTACTCAAGACTTTTAGTAGCTGTTTTTAGTGCTATGAATGTTATGTGGATAGCAGTGGCTGAGTATGCAGGGTATTTTAGTGGTATAAAATTTGAGTATAAACATATACTTGATATTGCGGAGTTTGTTTTGGCAACTCCCGCACTTTTTTATACTGGCTGGGTTTACTTTAAAGGGGCTTATTTTGGGCTTAAAAATCACTTTATAAATATGGATTTTCTTGTTATAACTGGAGCTAGTTTAGCTTATCTCTATTCTATATATGTGATGATAACTGGTGTTGGAGAAGTTTATTTTGATTCAGCAACTATGATTATTACTTTTGTATTTATTGGTAAATATTTGGAAGTATTATCAAAGAAAAAAGCTGTTGATACTATGGATGCACTTACTTCTTCACTTCCAACAGAAGTTATGGTTGTTAATAATGGTCAAAAAGTTTTAAAAGCTGTTGAAGAAGTTTTAGTTGGGGATATTTTAGAAATAAAAGCTGGTGAAAAAATAGTTATAGATGGAAAACTTTTAAATAAAGAAGCTTTATTTGATTATTCTGCTATAAGTGGGGAAAGTGAAAGTGTTTTAAAGAAGAAAGATGATGAAATCCTTAGTGGTTGTATTGTTATAGATAGTGTAGTTAGAATAAAAGTTGAAAAAGTTTTTGATGAGTCTATGATAAAAAAAATGGTCAATATTATATCTGAATCTATAACTAAAAAACCAAAAATAGAAAAAATAGCAAATGAAATATCAGGATATTTTAGTGTTAGTATTTTATCTTTAGCTATTGCTACTTTTTTATTTTGGATGTATTATCTTGATAGTGGATTTGAAAAGAGTTTAATAGTAGCTATCTCAGTTATAGTTATAGCATGTCCGTGTGCTTTGGGACTTGCAACACCTATTGCTACTTTAGTTGGTATAAACAGAGGTATAAAAAGAGGTATTGTTTTTAAAGAAGCATCATTTTTAGAAAGTATGGCTAAATCTGATATTTTACTTTTAGATAAAACAGGAACTATAACTAAGGGAAAACCAAAAGTTATAAATGAAAAGATTTTAAAAGATTTTGATAAAAATTTATTGTATAGTCTTGTTGCATCACAGACTCATCCTATAAGTATTGGTGTAAAAGAATTTTTAGGAAGTATTTTTGAAGAAGTAGAGTTAGAAAGTGTAAAAAGTATTCCAGCAAAAGGGATTATGGCTCGATTTAAAGAGCTTGAATTGTTAGCTGGAAATAAATCTCTTATGAAAGATTTTAAAGTAGAAATAAAAGATGATTTTAATAATCTAGTTTTTCTTTTTGCTATAAATGGTGAAGTAGTAGCTATATATGAATTGGAAGATGAAATAAAAGAAGGTGCAAAAGATGCTATAAGGAAGTTTAAAAAATCAGGTTTGGAAGTTGTAATGCTTACAGGAGACAATAAAATAAGTGCAAAAAAAATAGCTAAAAAAGTAGGTATTGATAAATTTTATCATTCTTTACTCCCATTTGATAAATCCAATATAGTGGAAGAATATCAAAAAAATGGTAGAGTTGTTATTATGGTGGGAGATGGAATAAATGACTCTGTAGCTTTAAGTCTTGCCAATATTTCTGTTGCTATGGGAAGTGGTGCAGGTGTAGCACTAGAGGTTAGTGATATTATACTTTTAGATGATGAAATAAAAAGTTTATATAAAGCATATAGTCTTTCAAATCAAACTTATAAAAATATAAAACAAAACTTGTTAATCTCTTTGATATATAATGTCATTATGATACCGTTGGCAATGATGGGATATATTATTCCCCTTATAGCGGCTCTTAGTATGAGTGTGAGTTCTTTACTGGTTGTAGGAAACTCAATGAGAATAAATTTTAAAGATAAAAATTAAGGTTAAAAATGAGTAGTAGTGTACTTAGTATGATGTTGACTATATCAATATTTTTAGGGGCTTTGGGACTTGGTGCTTTGCTTTGGGGATTGAAAAATGGACTTTTTGATGATCCAAACAAGTTTTTAGAGGGAACAAAGTTTGATAGTGAAGAGGATTTAAAAGATGCAGTTTTGAGTGAGCAAAAGAAAAAAGCACTTATGAAGAAAAAAAGAGAAAAAAATTATATGCCACCTGACTAAAAATCCAGTTAAAAAAGGGGATGATTGTGGACTTCAAACTAAAAGATGGGGATGATATAAAAGAGGTTTTAAAAGTTGCTTATGATGTTGAACTTGATGTCAGTGGTAGTTGGGGATATAATAAAAACTCTCCTACTATTATAGGAAAAAATACTCAAACTCCTAAAGCTCAGCTAGAGTATATGTTAGCTAGTATGAGAGTTAACTTAGAGATGAATATCACTCAACCAAAAGAGAGTAGATTTGGTGGTATAAATGTAAATGAGCTAAAAAGAGAAGTTATTGGGAAAATAGATAAGGTAACTTATGTCGTAAGTGCTATCAAAGAGAGTGATTATACTTTTTTTATACAAGAATATAAAGAAAATCATGAAAAAACTAGTTTTGATATGGAGGAGCATTTTAGAAGAAGGAAAGAGGCTACTATTAAGAAAGAAATTATATATTTCTTTAAACTATCTTAAAATATATTCTTAAAATAATCAATAAACTAGTTCATATAATGATTGATTATAATACAATAATTTTTTACAAAAGTTAGGAAAAATTTATTAAATGATTAAAAAAATTATAACTATTTGCATTTTAAGTACCAGTGTTATTAGCTTAAGTGCAAAGGATTTTTCTATTTGTAAGGATTATTATTCTATTAAAGAGAATGAAAAAGTGCAAAAAGAACATTTTTTAGAAAAGATATTAAAATCCCAACCACAAAATGTAGAATGTATGTTAAAACTTGCATCGGTCTATTTAAGAACGGACAAGGTTTCGCAAGGTTTTGATCTCATAACGGCTG
>JALUNR010000009.1 GCA_027055005.1 Campylobacterales bacterium | reverse complement strand
AAAAAATGAGCAAGTTCAAGTTTGAAGTAACACTCAAACAACACACCCCCATTATTCACTTTCAAAGTGACCAGAGTGGGGCAACACTTAGAGCTACAGAGTTGAAGCCTAAGTTTGATAGGTTTTTGTTGGAGCAGGTAGAGGGCATACCTTTTATTAAAAATGCCAATGGGTCTAAGTCTTTGGATTATAAGGTTAAGATAGAGGCAAGAGCAGAAATGTCTGATATTGAAACTATAAATTCACGAAATGGAAAAACGATACCCAATCCACTCTTTTTTGGAAATATGGGAGATGGAGAGAAGAAGCGTTTTTCTATGGCTTCTACTGTCAATATAGAGTTTTTCTCTTTTAACTCAGAAGTTTTAGATGCTATTAAAAATAACTTTGAAGCTTTTTTAGCCAATACCAATTTTGGAACACGACAGAGTAAAGGGTTTGGTAGTTTTTATCTGAAAAAGCCATTTGATAAAAGTTTAGTAAAGCATAAAGTTTACAGTTTTATCTCCACTGAAAAAGAGTGGCAAGAAGATATAAAACTTTTCTATTCATTTTTACGAGCAGGAATTAATACAGCTAACTTTGGAGGTATCTATGCTAAAGCAGTAATTTTTTCTTATGCTAAAAGTAAAAATATTACTTGGGATAAAAAAGCGATAAAAAACTTCTATTTGGATAACAATGAAAATATAGAAAATGAAAAACTTATGCGTGACCTATTTGGTCTCTCTTCTAGTCAAAATTGGATGTCTTATGGAGCTACCATTACAAAAGAACATACAAGAAAAGAGATAGATAGATTTAAATCACCCATTACTTTTAAACCCATTTTAGAAAATGGAAGAATGCATATCTACTTTTGGGCAGATAAGAGTATAGAGAAGATTTTAAATCAAGAGTTTTTAGTAAAATTTGATATAGAAAGTGGATTAAAACTTAAAACACCAACATCATTTACTTTTGACGATTTTTTTGAGTTTGCTTTTAATTTAGACCTTTCTAAATATATAGATTCAGAATACCATAAAAATGGACAATATACAAAACTTGTAAGAATATTTAAAGAGATTAAGGAGTCTAAATGACCTACATAGCCCTAACCATAGGACCAATCTACAAAACCCTCTCAAATGCTAAAAAAACGCGTGAGCTTTGGGGTGGAAGTTACCTATTTTCATATATTATGAAACAGATAATTTCACATTTTAAAGAGCGTGAGTTTGTTGTTCCTTATATTAAAGATGACTCTATTTTTGAACAAGGAAATGAAGTTGGTCTCTTTCATGATAGATTTATTTTTAAAAGTGAAAAAGGAGATTTAGAAAAGTTAAAAAATCGTATTGATGAAGTAATTTTCTATTTTGTAAAAGATAGTGGCATAGATAAGTCATTTTTAACAAACTATCTACAGATTCATTATATTGAAAAGGAGTTAGAAGAGAAAGATAATCCAATTTTAAAATTAACTCCATATCTTGATACTCAAGAACTATTTTTTAGCACTTTTCAATATAGTAACAATCAAATAGAAGAGTTTTTAAAAAAGAGAATAAGTCATAGCTTTTTAGTTCAAGATGCTTTTGAGAAGAGAAAAACCTCTTTTCCATCTCTACCTGAGATTGCACTTTATGACATTTTAACTCCAAATATAAAAAAACTTATTCAAAATGATGATGAGAAGATATATGAAAATATTTCCTCTAAAAGGTATCACAAATATATTGCTATTGTTCATGCAGATGGTGATAGTATGGGAAGAGTAGTAGAATCTTTAAAGAGTCAAGATGACTTTAACAACTTTTCTAAAAACCTATTTAACTATTGTAAAGAGTCACATCGTCACATTATAAACTATGGAGGTCACACTATCTTTGCAGGTGGAGATGATTTGCTCTTTTTTGCCCCTGTGGTAAGTGGTAGTAGAACCGTTTTTAATCTCTGTGATGATATTTCAAATAGTTTTAATCGTCTATTTGAACAGTATAATACAGAGCCAAAAGCAACACTCTCATTTGGAGTAAGCATAACCTATTATAAGTTTCCACTATATGAAGCATTAGAAAGTAGTAGAGGATTACTTTTTGGAAAAGCAAAAAATAACAATAAAAATAATATCGCTTTCAAAGTAACTAAACATAGTGGACAGAGTTTTGAGAGTATTATTCATAAAGGAAAACAAGATATTTATAAAAAGTTTTTAGCCTTTACCTCAAATATTAAAGAGGGTAAAGATGTAGATAACTTTCTTCACTCTATTCATCATAAAATAGATACCTATAGTTTAGTTATAAATGAAATAGGTTCAAATAAAGATAGTGTTAAAAACTTCTTTGATAACTACTTTAATGAAGATGTGCATATAGAGTATCAAGACTTTTTCAATACGCTTGTTGAGTTTATAGTTTCTGTTTATAGTGATGAAACAATTAAAAAGGAAGATAAGCTAAAACTTATCTACTCTACTTTACGTTTTGTGAAGTTTATAAAAGGAGATAAACAGTGAAATATCTAATAACATTAACTCCATTAGCACCATTCTTCTTTGGTGGTAATAAGACTTTTGGAACATTAGGAGATAAAGAGAAAAGTAACTATTTGGTCAAGTCAAGACTCTTTCCACAGCAGACAGCACTTTTGGGTATGATACGAAAAGAGATGCTTGTTCAAGCAGGTTTTTTAACAAAAAGAGTAAGAGGAGAGGGGATAGATAGCCACCTAAAACTAAAAGCTAAGGAGTTAGTAGGAGAGACGAAGTTTATTTTTAATCAAGAGCAATCTTTTGGAGAGTTAAAATCATTGGGTGCTGTTTTTTTAATGCAAGGAGAGAAGAGATATATTAAAAAGGTAGATATTGATAGTTATCAATATAGCAATGGTCTTTTACTCAACTATAATCCTAAACAAGATATTTATGACAACTTTACCTCAACAGACAATCAAAAAAAATTACAAGTGAGTGATATATTTGAAGAGGTTGCACAAATAGGTATTAAAAAGATGGGTGGAGATGATGCTTACTTTAAAAAGAGTTCATATAAGTTAAAAGATAAGTTCAAATTTGCCTTTTTTATAGAGTCTGATTTTGAACTTCAAAACTCAAAAGTAAGCTTGGGTGCAGATGGAAGTATTTTTAAAATGGAGGTAGAACAAAGAGAAGATGATTTAACTTATCAAGACAAAAACAACTATCTAACTCTATTGAGTGATAGCTATATAGATGTAAATCTTAAAGATAGTTGCGAGTTTGCTATTACAAGTGAGATAACCTTTAGATATTTAGAAAACAAGTTTAATAACAATGGAAATCAAATATTTCATAAAAGCACAAAGAGTTATAACTTTTATGAAAAAGGCTCTATATTTATTAACCCTACCCAAGAGCTTATAGAGGCTCTAAACAACAAAACAATACAAAAAATAGGCTATAACAAATTTAGTTACAATCAAGGAGAACAATAGATGAAAACAGAACTTTATATAATTAGTACACTGAGCAATCTTCATGTAGGAAGTGGAGATATTAACTTTGGTGTGGTTGACAATCAAGTACAAAGAGATGAGGTCTCAAATCTACCAATTATTCATAGTAGTGGACTCAAAGGTGCATTTAGAGAGCATTTTGAAGAGATTGGGGACAGTGCAAAGATGGTAAACTATATTTTTGGTAGTCAAAGCACAGCAGAGAAAACCCAAGCAGGAGCATATAGCTTTTTTGAGGCACAACTTTTAAGCCGACCTATAAGAAGCAATACAAAAGCCTACTTTAGTGCTACCTCTCCAAGTGTCATTGATGATTTTTTAAATACTATTGAAAACTTTAACATAGCGTTTGACCAAGAGTTAAAAGATGAGTTAAAAAAGCTCTCTACTCTAAATCCTACTAAGCCTCTTATTTTTGAAGATATATCAAATACTATACTAGAAGATTCTGAAGCAGAGTATAAAGAGCTTGATGTTTCAAAGTTAGAAGAGCTTTTAGGTAAAGATATAGCTCTCTTTAGTGATAAAGATTTTAAGCTATTAGATTTACCTGTAATTGCTAGAAATAAATTGGAAAATGGTTTAAGTCAAAACCTTTGGTATGAGGAGGTTGTTCCTAAAAAATCTAAATTTTTCTTTGTGATTGGCAAACCAACCAATATTGAAGAGAGTGATTACAAAGAAAAGATAAAAGGTTTTGATAATAGATTTGAAAATGAAGGAGAGATAGTGCAGTTTGGAGGAAATAAATCAATTGGTTATGGTTTTTGTAGAGTTAAAAAGGTTTCAATATGAGTAAAAAGAGCATAGAAAATTATATTCCAAAAGCCCTAAAGGTGTTAGAGGAGTATTATCCAAACAAAACTATTCCTTCAGCTTATAATGGATATATCTCCTCTTTTGGAGCAAGTATTATTCAGAGTGGATTACTTCCAACTTTAGCACTGTTTGAAAATGAGAATAATAAAGATAAAACAAAAGAGGATAGAAGTGTTTTAACAAAAAATATACTCAAAGTTTTAGATAGTAGTTATCCTGATGACTCTTTATTACGCTATGTAATTTATCATAAAGGAAATAGAGAAATTTTAAAACAAAATATTTTAGATATATCTATTGCTCTAAAACTTTCTATTAGAACATTTAAACTTGAAAAAGGTAAAGATAATGAGTAGTGTAAATTTAGGTTGGTTATTTTATAATGG
>JALUNR010000008.1 GCA_027055005.1 Campylobacterales bacterium | reverse complement strand
AGTCATCATTGGAAACATATATTTGCTCTTTTATCATTTTTTTATCTTTTTTTTTTTTTTGTATATTTTTTTTGTATATTTTTTTTTCACTTTTTTCATATTTTATATCGATATTTTTATCTAACTTATTATGAGTGGTATTGATATATTTATCATCGCTTATCTCTTTCGTCTTAAAAGAATCACTTGAGCTTATCAAAGATACTGAAGTGTATATAAGTATAGCTATAATAGCAGTTAAAACTAATGTATATATATTTTTCATTCAATAAGCCTATAAGTTAGCATATTATTGGTTAAAATTTGGAAGAGGGTTGTCATCATACTTATGATACCAAATGCCATCTACCTTTATCCATTTATCATACAAAAAGATAAAATTATCCGGATTAAATCTATATCTTAGCAAAAGTCCTATAATGCAGATGGATTTATTGCAACTTTTTATCTTTTTAAGTTCAATTTTTGAAAATTTGCTAGCATTTTGAAAAAATATTTCATACCAATCCTCAGAGTGTATATAATTTAAATATGGCAATTCAAACTTATAGGAAGTTTCAAAGTCTTTTTTTGCTCTTGCTTTCCAGTAAGTCTCTACTCTGTTTTTAAGAGCTTTTTTTAACTTTACGCCATTATCGATCTTGATAACTACTGATGCATACAACGATGAAGCTAAAAATATTATAACAATGAAATAATATGATAGTCTCTTCATCATTTAACACCATATTTTTGTTTCAATTTTTTAAACTCTTTTTGTATAGCACCCTTTATATATAAGGCTTCAAGTATTTTTTTCATATTCTCTTTTAAAGAGTCATAGGTAACTTTTACCTCTTTTTTTGCATCCATCCTATCTATAAAATAGTATAGACCTACTTTTAATGGTTGACTTATTTCTCCAACTTTATGCTCTCTTATCCATTCTCTTACAAGTGGAGTAAACTTGTCTATTGATATATCTTTATAATGACCTCCACTATCTTTTGATGGATCTTCACTATATTTTTTAACAAATTTTTCAAAAAGATTTGGATGTCTTTTTAATTTTAGATAAATTTCATCTGCTTTTTTTAAAGATTTGACAGCTATAGTTGTAACTGATATCTTTTGCAATGGTTTAAATGCATCTTTATGGTCTAAAAAATATGATCTCAAAACTTTATCTGAGGGTTTATTTGACTCTTTTAACTTTTCGATATACAATAGTGCCAATAATTTTTCACTATTTAATTTGATAAGGGTTTTTACTTTTTTAGACAATTTATAATGTTTTAGATACTCTTTCGCAAAGAGTCTATTTCTTGTTAAATCTTTTTTTACTTTTACTTGAGATATATTATTATGTAAATAATAAGAGTAAATTTTTACATCATTGTTGTTTATGTATGGAGATGGGTTTAAATCATAGCAAAATTTTTCATTGGCAAATGACAATATAATAAGTGAAAAAAATAGTATAATATTTTTTATCATAAACAATCTCCTTTGTATATGTTATTACATAGCAAGAGAAATCTTGCTATGTAATAATGGTATAATGGTTATTTATAAGTAAATTGCGGTAGATCTGAGCCTGTGCTGCTTGAGCTTGTAGATGAACTGCTAGAACTGCTAGAGTTCGCTACTGATGAGCTAGAACTGCTAGAGCTTGCTACTGATGAGCTAGAACTACCATAAGTAAATTGCGGTAGATCTGAGCCTGTACTGCTTGAACTTGTAGATGAACTACTTGAGCTACTAGAACTTGCTAGCGATGAGCTAGAACTACTAGAGTTACTAGAACTTGCTACTGATGAGCTAGAACTACTAGAGCTTGTTCCGGGAATACTTGGAGGAGTTATGCTAGATGAGGCAGATGAAGTAATATTATCATCACCGTATCCATCACTATCTTCGCTTGAAGAGCTTGATGAAGCTGGAACATAAACTTTATCACTACCCGGAGTTATTTGAGTCTTGATAGATTCAACAGCTTGCTCTACTTCGATAGCTGTAGTTGCTTGTACATTTGTTACAGTATCTATATAATTTGTTACATTAGTATCAGCAGAAGTGAAAACACTTTTAACTAAGGTAGCAAATGATGCTAATGATCCAGATACTGTAGATGGTGTACTAGATGTACTATTGCTATCATAATGTCCTACATCAGGTAAATTTCCTTGTGATGAAGTTTGAGATGATGTAGATGAAGAAGATGAACTACTTGTAGAACTAGATGAAGTAGTGCCATACTGTCCTATAGGAGGTAAATCACTATTTAAAGCTCTATAATGTCCTACATTAGGCAAATCCCCTTTTGCAGATGATGAACTGCTGCTGCTTTGAGTAGATGATGAACTGCTACTGCTTTGAGTAGATGATGAACTACTGTTATAATGTCCTACATCAGGTAAATTTCCCTGTGAAGAAGTTGTTGATGTATTTGATGATATGCTACTAGATACAGTAGTTGCATTTACTTTTGAAACAAGTGCAGAAACTTTATCGTTTACTACAACCGCATAAACTATTTGCATTGCTTTAGCAAGTTTTACATTATTTGTTTTTAGAGGATTAGTGTAAAGATCTGCTTTAGATACACCTAGTGCATTTGCTAATTTTGTAGCATTTGCATCATGTGCTATAAGGTCTGTCAAAGGCGATATGATAGTTTTTCCTGCGGGAGCTTTTAAAGTAGGAGCTAAAAGTTCTCCTGCGTCAGCCTTACCGTTTCCATTGGCATCTATAACACCACCGCTAGATGTTAGAGGAGCAGTCATGTCAAATGAAGCAGTCGCAACACCACTTGCATTTGTTTCTGAATGTGTACCTTTCGCATCTGTTATAGTAGCTCCTATGATGTATCCATCTACCGCAGTTACACTTTTTTGTGAAGATGCAGAACTACTACTTCCGCCACTTGTGGCAGCTGAACCACCACTACTACTACCGCAACCGGTAGAGAGCATAAGTACACTTGAAAGTACAATGCTTGAAGCTATTATACTTATACTAGTTTTTTTCATATTTTTCCTTTCTTTTTGTATAAATAAAAAAAGGAGGGAGGCGTACTGCCCCACCTCCTTTTTAGTAGATTCAAAACTTATAAAATTATTAGTTTTGAGCTGGGAAAATCCAATTTGTAACTACAGTACCACTCTTAGGCTCAGTAGCCATCATTTGTGTAAATATGCCAGGCATTGCTGTAGCTGTTGCAGTATTTACTAATTTGATATAACCGCTAGTAAATGCAGAACCAGCAGCATTAAGATAATAGCTTATATTATCAGTTTGTACAGGATTGCCTTCACTTGCAGATACTTCATAGTTGAAGTTAAGCACAGGTGTACTAGCAGGTGAAAATTGACTTGCACTCGCTTGATTTTCAGACTTGTCAAATATCAATGCCAAAGCACTGAATTTACCATAATTGGCAATTTTTTTATTGGCATCAGTTTTTAAACCGTTAAATTTACCTGCAGTATATGAAGTATTTGCTGTTGCCGGTTTATTAGCTATAGCTAATATTCTTTTAAACGGTGAAGTAACTAGTAGTTGATTGTTAACCATACTACTTGTATCACCGTAACTCATCCATACATTATTTGTATCAAAAGCATTAGCATCAGGCGCCATTTGTGCACCGGTATATGTTCCAGCTGCAGCTATATCTCTATCAGCAATATTTGCTGCTTCACCTTCAATATATGCCAAAGCATTACCTGTTTCAACCACATTGTTAACTCTAATACCTTGAAGATCCATATCTTTTCCGTTAGCAGTATCAGTTATCCTAACATCGCCAACTAAACTTTGTACAGGTGTACCAAATGTATATGCACTTGTACCAGAAGTGTAAACTTTTCCTAATGAAGTTATATATGGGAATTCAGCAGTAGAAGTAATTACACCGTTACTAAATTGGATAGGTGTAGTTATAGCTCTTTCTGCTTTTGCAAACTTAGCATAAGCTTTTCTCAAATTTACATGGTCTGCATGCGCAGTTGAAGCTGGAGAAGCTAGTCCTATAACTTCAATATAACCTGATGGTACTGTTATAGCATCTGACTTCATAGGATGTGCTGCTGAAGCCATTGTTCCATCTGTTAAAGGAGAAGAATCATCTGTTGAGATAAGTTTAGCAGTTCCATCACTATCTACTTTTATAGTACCTGTCCACTCATCATTTGCAGATAGATAGATATTGAAGTCTCTTACCTCTTTAGAATCTTTTCCACTATATAATACAACTTTTGCAACTACTGCATTAGTTGAACTTGTGTTGATAACTCTAAGATTTGTTTCCCAACCGTTACCTACAAAATAAGCAGGAAATATAAGTGACTGACCTAAGCCGTTATAAGCTTTAGTTATCGGAGTTGTAGCCGTAACATTTTTTGCAGTTGTAGCTGTCGCTGCAGCTGCAAAAGCCATACCGCCCATACTATCATAAGCCATTGCACCAGTTGTTAAAATTGCCGCTGCGGCAACTGTTGAAAGAATTTTTTTAGTCATTTAGACTCCTTTTTAAAATTTTTGCAAAAATTTTGCTTTGGGCTTACATCACACACATGAATGCCAAAACCAAAATTTTATCTTGGTAGTATTATATACTATCTACTATAAAACGAATCTTAAAAAATAGCCTTTAAATATCTTTTTATGGCTATTTTGTATAATTTTTAACATTTGATATGTGCATATATATGGGATTTGTTTTGTTTATCCAT
>JALUNR010000007.1 GCA_027055005.1 Campylobacterales bacterium | reverse complement strand
CTAACCAATCCCTACTAAAAACCTTTTTTATATACTTTTCTTTATGAGGAACTTTGCATCCACTACAATCTTGATGTATAACTCCACTTTTAGTTTTTAACTCTTTGCCATCTTTTGAGTTTATTGAACAAAAACTCTTTTTTATCTCAGCCTCATCATCAAACCTAAAGTTAGGACAAGCACAAAGATAGCAGTTTAAATTTTCTATATTATGACACTTCTTACCCTCTTTATAGAGTGGACAAAAATCAATCTCTTTTTGTATCATATTTTCATATCTAAAGTATTCTATTATCTCAATATCATTCAAATTTTTCAACTTTTCAACTATAATTTTATGTTTTTTAGAGTGATTTAAAAACCAAGATTTATACCCCACAAAAAGCTCCTATACTCAAAAATCCTACTACCTCTGTACTCTCCAAAACAAATCCCAAAACATCTCCATTTTTAAAACCCAATCTTTTTTCAACTTCTTTTAGCAAAATATAACTAACTCCAAATATTAATAGATACAAATAAAAAACTTTAACAAAAATCAACCCAACTAAAGCCATCATAACAAAAGTCTCTCTTTTTGAAATATTATTTTTCAAACTATTAATAAATGTAGATTTAAAACTTTCACTCACTATAAAATAAACCAAACTAGCCCTTGAAATTGTAACTATTGCTATTATTTCAAAATACCTTTGATGTAAAAGAAGATATGAAAATCCAGCTACTTTTAAAACTAGATAAGAAGCTCCCCACAAAACACCAATAGAGCCAACTGTTGGCTCTTTTATGATTTTATAGGCATCTTTACCAGCCATCTTTGCATATATTGCATCCACCACATCAATCACTGCTTCAAGATGTAAAAATCCATATAAAAAAAAATAAAAAATAGATGAAAAAATAGCAAAAAGAGGATTTTGTACCAAAATAAAAGGCACTATTGAAACTATCCCTAAAACCAAACCAACAAGTGGTAAAAAGAGTATCATTTTAGAATTTTCAAATTCATTATTCTTTTTAAACTTTATAGGAAAAACTGAAAAAAAAGACAAAGCATACTTAAAATCAAACAAAAGTCTACTCATTTGGTAGCGTCATTTCATCACTTTTCTTATAATCCACTCTTTTGTTTTCTATATCTGATACCGAATATATATATCCTTTACCATTTTGTACTTCTATTTCATAATCTCCATCAGGAGTTGTTATACTACCATATACACCTTTTTTACTCTCCGTTATAACTACACTATATTTATCATCTTCTACTAAATTACCACTAACAGTAACACTTCCTGTGGGATTTTTTATTTTCTTTGTTATCTTTGCTTCATAGTTTGAATTTCCAAGTAATGGCAATTCTATCTTATCACCAACTTTTATTTGAGAAATACTGCCTTGTTCAACACTCAAAGCACCCACAGGCTGAATATCACTCTTTTGTACAGATGTTACATCACTTATATCTATCTCTTGAAAAATATTTGCCACAACTTGTGAATCTCTTTTTATCTCTTTTGTAGCATCATCCAAGGCTTCACTTTGACCTTGTAATCTAGCTGCTTCTTCTTGCATTTTTTCAACACTTTTTATTATCTCTTCAGGTTCTACTATATCATTCGCATCAACATCCGAAATCTTTTTCTCAATTTCGAGAGGTCGATGCATATCTTCAAAATGAACAAATGCACTAACCCCACCTATCATACAAAGAATAAAAATACCAACTAAAATATATCTTTTGTTCATTTAACTATTTGCTTTAATCTCTTTATATTCATTATATAACTCAACAAGTTTTTCTCTCTCTACTATATAATGATTTAAATAAAAATCTTTATAGTTCCTAAATGATTTTAAAAGTCCATTATAATCAATAATTAATTTATCATAAGCACTTTTTATATCACTATAACTAACTTTTTTTGCTTTATATTCTCTTGCTAATTGATAGTAAGCTCCTAACTCTTTTTTATATTTCCTATTCTTTTGTTTAAAATCAGTTGCATATTTTCTTAACTCTTTTTTAACTTTTATATATACTTTTTTCTCTGCTAAAAAAGCTTTTCTTATACTTTCTAAATCATTTCCATTTCCACTATTTGTAGTATTATTAGAATTGTCATTATTATCTATTGTTTGAGAATTTGTATTTTTATGTACTCTAAGTTCAGCCAACAATGGAACAGTTTGAGTAAGTGCCTTTACAGCATCAGCTTCATCATCATTTCCTTCTGGAACTCCACAAGGAAGTCCATTGCAATCTAACTTTGGAGAAGAAAATTTATAAATCTTTTTTCCATTGTATGTACTTTTATATGCCATAACAGTAGTAAATTCATTTTGAACTCCATGTCCCCTTGCATACTTGAAAGCTCCCACAGAATGCTGTTTATATGAGTGTCCAAGTCCCATATTATGCCCCACTTCATGTGCTGTTACATATCCACCACAATCAATAGTAACATGAGCATAAGTACCTTCTTTTGCATATTTTGCACTTTTTGCACTTGCAAGTGATTTGTTCAAATATGCTATACCACAAACCCCATCATGAGCATAAGGACGATATATTATAACTTCATCAGCTCCCACTTCATCTCTTATCTTTTTTATATTTTTATCTTTTTGAATCTGAGCTAAAACTTCTGAACTTTTTTTACTATCATCTAAAGCACTATACTTCATAATCTTTACTGGATTTAGTTTTATATCAAGAGTACTATCTTTATATATTTTATTAGTTGTATTTATCAACTGTTCTATTCTATTAACTGCATCACCATTATATCTAGCATCCGCACCATTTGAATACAAAATAAGTGCATCAACCTCTGTCATTTTAGCAAACATTGGAACAACGACAGCTAAACTAACCAATCCATACTTCAAAACTTTTTTCATAATATCCCCTTTTTATAGCTTAATACTAAATCGGCATAATATGGTAAAACTTTATTGACTTTTTAGAAATAATATAAAGCCTACCCCAACCAATAATATTATATCAAAATTTTTAGCAATTTGTAAAGATTTTATCAAATATTTTGAATTTATTTCTTTTTTTCCATATCCAAAGTATGATTTTTTCTTTAATTTTCCAAAATATTTAGTATCCCCACCAAGCTTAACCCCAACTCTGTAAGCCATAGCACATATAGGATACCCAGCATTTGGGCTATCATGAAGTTTGCCACATTTAAAAACTTTTAAACTTGGATACAGTAACAAGGCAGTCAATCGCGAGGGGATAAAGTTTGCCACATCATCAAGTTTTGCACTAAAGTATCCAAAATTTTTATATCTATCAGTTTTGTATCCAACCATACTATCAAGAGTATTTATAGATTTATAGACAAATGCTCCCGTTATCCCAAAAAGTAAAAGATAAAAAAGAGGTGCGACAACTCCATCACTTAGATTCTCTCCCAAAGTCTCAATCCCAGCTTTATAAACTTCACTCTCGTTTAGATCTTTAGTATCACGACTGACTAAAAACTTTATATTTTTTGGATTTTTTAAGATATCCTCAACACTATCAAATAGCATTTTAAAAGAAATCGCCATCGAGCCAAATAAAGCCAAAATATACTCATTTTTTATACTACTTTGCACTAAATAAGATATGAGCCACACTATTCCAACTACAAAAACAACTAAAAAAAGCCCTCTTTGCTTACTATCTTTATAAAACCTATTTTCAAAAAACTTTATCAAATCCCCTATATAGATAACTGGATGTTTATAACTTTTTAAAAAACTAAACTCCCCAAACACTCTATCTATCAAAAGTGATAAAAAAGCTACTTTGATATACACGACACTATCGCCTCTATATCCAGATGCTCACCCATAAATGATACAAACTCATCTATTTTTTTTTCTTTATACTCTTTAAAGTTGTATCCTTTATAGTTGGGATTTATTTTTCTAAACAAAAACTCTCTCATCTTATCACTATCAAACAGTTCATGAACAAAAGTTCCAAAATATTTCCCATTTTTAGCCCAAATAGGATAAGTTGAACTAACCCCTTCATGAAGCTCAAACCCCTCCACTTCCAAGCCAAATATCTCATATTTTCCGCGATTTAAAATCTTTTTTCCAAACTCAACCCTACCATCAAAAAATCCAAGCCCCTCTTTCCCATCTAAACTTTTGTGCATCTTTTCAAATCCACCACAAATCCCAAAAACTACTCCATCAAACTTTTTAATTCTTCCAAACAAACCACTCTTTTTTAACCACTCCAAATCCTCCAAAGTTAGCTTACTTCCAGGAAGGATTATCATCTCATATCCACTCAAATCCATATCAGTTTTGATAAACTCTACCTCTATCTCACTATCAGCTAAAAGTGGTTCAAAGTCATTGTAGTTACTCATAGTTGGATAGTTTATAACTCCAACTTTTATCATATTATGAGATTTTTCTTGAGTATAGTTTTGTAAAGAGAGGCTATCTTCAAATCCAAAGTTAAACTCCCTATATGGAAGCACTCCAAAGACTTTTAGTCCAAACTCCTTTTCTATTATCCTAACTCCCTCATCAAATAGTTGCAAATCTCCTTGAAACTTGTTTACTATAACCCCTATAACATTTTTTTGTATATCTTTTGGAAGAAGATTATAAACTCCATAAATAGATGCAAAAACTCCACCTTTTTGAATATCAGCTACCAAGATAACCTTAGTATCAAACTCACTTGCTACAAAAAG
>JALUNR010000006.1 GCA_027055005.1 Campylobacterales bacterium | reverse complement strand
ATGGATATAAAATCAGCTGAGATGACAAAGTATGCAGCAAATGCGATGCTTGCAACAAAAATCTCGTTTATGAATGAGATGAGCCAGATTTGTGAGAGAGTTGGAGCAGATATAAATAGAGTAAGAAACGGTATAGGGAGTGATAGTCGTATAGGTTACAGTTTTATCTATCCAGGTTGTGGATATGGCGGAAGTTGTTTTCCAAAAGATGTTCAAGCACTTGCAAAAACAGCAAAAGATTTTGGATACAACCCTCGAATACTAGATGCTGTTGAAGCGGTGAATTATGATCAAAAATATGTTATGAGCAATAAAGTTATAACAAGATTTGGTGAAGATTTAAGAGATAAAACTTTTGGGGTTTGGGGACTTAGTTTTAAACCTGAGACTGATGATATGAGAGAAGCTAGTTCAATCACAATCATAAATGAGCTTACAAGCAGAGGTGCAAAAATTGTAGCGTATGACCCAAAAGCAATAGATGAAGCAAAAAGCCATTACTTAAAAAACAATAAAAATGTCTCTTACGTTGATAGTAAATATGAGGCTCTAAAAGGTGCTGATGCTGTTATTTTAGTAACTGAATGGCAAGAGTTTAGAAGTCCAGACTTTGATGAGATGAAAAAACTTTTAAAAAATGCAGTTTTCTTTGATGGTAGAAATCAGTTCTCAAAAGAGAAGATAAACGAGTATGGATTTGAATACTTTCAAATTGGAGTAGATTAAAATTGTATAGACTTTTTTTAATTGTACTTTTACTAGTAGTAAACATAGACGCACTGACATTACAAAAAGCTAAAATTTATAAAGATCAAAATATATCTGGCTGGGTTATGTCTGAAAAACTAGATGGAATTAGAGCGTATTGGAATGGTAAAAAACTTTTAACAAGGCAGGGTAAAGAGTTTAACCCTCCTGTAGCGTTTATAAAAAACTTTCCACCATTTGAGCTTGATGGTGAATTGTGGAGTAAAAGGGCTGATTTTGAAAATATACAATCCCATGTTTTAGACCAAGATAACAATTGGGCTGGGATAAAATATATGATATTTGAAGTTCCACATGCAAAAGGTAATTTTTTTGCTAGACTTAAAAAAGCAAGAGAGTATATAACTAAAAATAGTTTAAAAAATGTAAAAATAATAGAACAAAAGATAGTACAAAACAAAAGTGACTTAAACTCTTTTTTGGAGTTAGTAATTGATAATGGTGGTGAAGGGGTTATCGTTAAAGATGCTTCAAAAGATTACTTCGAGGGGCGAAGTAGTTTTGTGCTAAAAGTAAAAAAAGCTCAAGATATGGAAGCTAAGGTGATTGGCTATAAGGCTGGAAGTGGTAAGTTTACTGGTATGATGGGAAGCTTGCAAGTTGAGCTTGAAAATGGAGTGCAGTTTTTCGTAGGGAGTGGCTTTAGTAAAAAAGAGAGGAAAAACCCACCAAAAACTGGTGAAGTAGTGACATTTAAGTATTTTGGTTTTACAAAGTATGGTAAACCAAAATTTGCCTCATTTATGAGAGTTAGAAAAGATTAATGAATATCTTAGTTGTTCGCACCGATAAGTTGGGTGATTTTATAACAGCACTTCCCACAATGTACGTGTTAAAACAACACAATCCTAAAAATAGAGTCATTGCTTGTGTAGCACCTTTAAATAAAGAGTTGGCTTTGGCATGTGATTTTATCGATGAGGTTATAGTAGATGATGGTAAAGATATTTTTAGTTTTGTAAAAAAACTAAAAAAAGCAAATATAGATGTCTCGATAACACTTTACTCAAACACCAGAGTAGCAATCGCTCAGTTTTTGGCACAAATTCCAAAGCGAATAGCACCAGCAACTAAAATAGCTCAATTTTTTTATACAAATAAAGTTAAGCAAAGAAGAAGTGAAGTAAATATGGCTGAGTTTGAGTATAATTTAGAACTTAGTAAAACTCTTTTTCCTGATATAAATTTAGAGTACAAAAAACCACTTTTAAATTTTCAAAATGATTCAGAATTGTATAATAATTACATCTGTTTTCATGTAGGATTTGGTGGTTCCTCAGATGCAAACTGGACACTTAGCGAGTATGAGATTTTAATAAAAGAGGCTTTAAAAAAGAGTAAAGTAATATTAACCTTTGGACCAGATGAAAAAGATTTATTAGAAGATATGCAAAATAGATTAAAAAATGAAGATGTGGTTTTTTATCTCTCAACTGATGGTATAGTTGAGTTTGCAAAGCTCATAAGCAACTTTAAACTTTTCATAAGTACTTCAACAGGAACGTATCATTTAGCTTCTTTGGTCGGTACAAGAACTATGACATTTTTTGCTGATAGTTTATTTGCAAGTTCTAAGAGGTGGAGAGGTGTAGGAGATGAAAAATTGCAACATAATTTTATGATTCCACACACAAAGGAAGATAGAAAAAAAATGTTTGAAAGTGTAAAGGCAAATATAACCAATGCTCTTTAACAGCTACGAGTACATATTTTTATTTCTACCACTAACATTTTTTATATACTTTTACCTACTGCAAAAACGTTTAGCAGTAGGGGCAAAAGGTTTTTTGGTATTTACATCTTTATTCTTTTACTCCTGGTGGAATATATCATACCTTCCTATCATACTCTCATCAATGCTATTTAACTATGTAATAGGCAACAGTTTAAATGAGAACTTTAAAAAAGTAAAAGTTGGTAAAAAACTATTACTTAGTATAGGGATAATATCGAACTTATCTTTACTTGGTTACTTTAAATATAGTGACTTTTTTATAGAAAACTTTAACCTTGCTTTTGATGGATCAATCCCTCTACTTCACCTAGCACTCCCACTAGCTATATCTTTTTTTACTTTTCAACAAATAGCTTACCTTGTAGATAGTTATAGAGGAGAGACTAAAGAATATGACTTTTTAAACTATGCTCTGTTTGTTACATTTTTTCCTCAACTCATAGCAGGACCAATAGTTCATCACGCAGAGATGATGCCACAGTTTTCCTCAAAGTGGAATTTGGTTAAAAACTATAAAAATATTGCAACAGGACTTTTTATATTCTCAATAGGATTATTTAAAAAAGTAGTAATAGCAGATAGCTTTGCAGAGATTGCAAATAAAGGGTTTGTGTATCAGCAACGCTAAACCTTGTAGAAGCATGGGCAACAAGCCTTTCATATACCTTTCAACTCTATTTTGATTTTAGCGGATATACAGATATGGCAATAGGTGCAGCCTTACTTTTTAATATCAA
The DNA here is from genome assembly GCA_027055005.1 of Campylobacterales bacterium. Lineage (GTDB taxonomy): Bacteria > Campylobacterota > Campylobacteria > Campylobacterales > QNZT01 > SZUA-1377. Next base: position 1,498 of record JALUNR010000006.1, on the reverse strand, counting down.
AATCCCTATAAATTTCAATTCACCATATAAAGCATTAAGTATTCAAGATTTTTGGAGAAGATGGCATATTACTTTAAGTAGATTCTTAAAAGATTATATCTATATTCCACTTGGTGGAAATAGAAAAGGAAATTTTAGAACTTATAATAATCTACTTGCTACATTTATTTTAGGTGGTATCTGGCATGGAGCAGGATGGACATTTGTTTTTTGGGGATTACTGCATGGCATAGCTTTAGTTATAAACCATATATATAAAAATTTCAATCTTCATATGCCAAAAGTACTAGCTTGGTTTATAACTTTTAACTTTGTAAATATCGCTTGGGTGTTTTTTAGAGCTCAGGAGTGGGATGATGTTATTAAGGTTTTGGGTGGGATGTTTAATTTCACTGAAATCTATTTAAAAACAAATATGGACTTACATCCAGATTGGTTTTTGATGGCTTTTATAGTTGTGCTATTTTTTAAAAATACACAAGAGTTATCGCTTCAAGCTATATATAAAAAAAGAATGGCATTATATTCTGGATTGTTGTTTGTTATCGCAATGCTTTTAGCAAATCATGTATCAACATTTTTGTATTATGATTTTTAGGGATATTAATGTATAAAAAAAGATGGATTTTATTATGGTTGCTTAGTATATTTTCATTAATTGTTATTGCTATTTTTAATTATACAGTTGACCCATACCAACAATATAGAAAAGCAACGTTGTATAAACTTCCATATGAAAATGAGAAAGAGTTGGATGCTGGTTTGGCTAAAAATTTTGACTATGACTCTGTAGTTCTTGGAACATCTATGATGCAAAATTTCAATATTGAAGATTTGCAAAATATCTTAAACTATAAAAAAGCTATTAAATTAACAATCGCTGGAAGCAGTGCTTATGAGCAAAACATTGTTTTAAATACTGCTTTGAGACATAAGAAAATTAACAAGGTATTAATCGGTATAGATTATCTGTCTTATTATGGAGATGTACATAGATACAAGCATGGGGCTTCATCTTTTCCAACATACCTTTATGATGAAAATATATTTAATGATTATAAATATTTAATATCTAGCGATACATTAGCACGTTCATTTAAAGTTTTATCTGATAACAAAAGAGATGATTGGATATATGACTATACTAAAATGTACGAATGGAAATCTAAAACAAATAATGAAAATATTTTAAAGGCTATTGAGAGAAAATTTCAAGATAAAGATAACTTTGACAATGATGCAAAACAAGATGAAAAGAGATTCACATTTTTAAAAGATAACTTCAATTACAATATAAAATCTTTGATTGAAACAAACAAAGACACAGAGTTTACACTTATCTTTCCACCATATTCTATACTTGCATACAAAATATATGAAGAGAGAAATCAGTTAAATGATTTTATTAAATTTAAAAACTATATCGTTCGGAGTATGTCAGAGTATAAAAATGTAAAAATATATGATTTTCAATTTGCAGATAAAGTAACCTATAATC
>JALUNR010000005.1 GCA_027055005.1 Campylobacterales bacterium | reverse complement strand
CCTCTAGGATAGCCTTTTCCATTATATCTTTCATGATGTTCATAAGCTATAATGGAAGCAGCTTTTAGTAGAGGTCTGTTTGAATGTTTTAGCATTTCATATCCGATTTGAGAATGAGTTTTCATTATCTTAAACTCTTCATCAGTAAGTTTTGCTGGTTTTTCTATGATACTATCAGGAATTGCCACTTTTCCTATATCATGCATTGGATTTGCCTCTTTTACTAAAAGAGCTTCTTTTTCACTTAATCCATATAATTTTGATAAAAGATAACTATATTCAGCTACTCTTTTTACATGATTTGCTGTTTCTTTTGATCTTCCCTCAGCTATAATTCCCATAGTAAAAACTATTTCTTTTTGGGTATCTTCTATCTCTTTATTTAGTAGTTGAAGTTCTTTTGTTCTTTCATCAACCATATGTTCTAAATAATGCTGATGTTCAGAGAGAGTTAAGTGGTTTGCTATCCTTGATATTACTTCTCTTGCTCTAAAAGGTTTAGTTATATAATCAACTCCACCAACTTCATAAGCTTTTTCTATCGAGCTATCATCAGTTTTTGCAGTGATAAATATAATAGGTATATCTTTTGTTTTATCATTTGCTTTTAGCTTTTTACAAACTTCAAATCCATCAATACCTGGCATCATAATATCAAGAAGTACTAAATCAACTTTTTCTTCATTAATAATTTCTAAAGCACTATCTCCATCTATCGATGCAAGTAAATCATATCTATCATCTAGTAAATCCATCAGTGTATTGATATTTGTTTCAACATCATCAACTATAAGTATCGTTTTATCATTCTCATACATACTCTTCTTCCTTTTCTAAAAGTTTAACTACATCTTTAAATTTGAACTTACTAATCAAACTTTTTATATCTTTATATATTTTACTATCTTCATTAGATAGTTTATATTTTTCTAACTCTTCTAAAACAGGTCTTACAAACTTTGCTCTTTTGGTATAAGCAGCATTTTTTAGTTTTTCAAAAAGTTCATCTCTTTTTTCTTTACTAATACTCTCTTTATTGCAAATTTTTTCTTCAAAAATACCACTACTAGCTAACTCCTCTATAACTTTAGTAAACTCTTTTTCAAAAAGAGATATAAGGGCTTTGTCTTGAGTTTTATCTAACTCTTCTACAATTTTGTGAAGAGTTAAAGCTCCAGCACTAGCACTAAGTCCTTTTATCGTATGAACAACTCTTTTAAATTCATCACTATTTAAAATATAAAGATTCATATCTTTAAACTCATATAAACCTTTCAATATTTTTATATATATCTTTTCATTATTCATAACTAATTTCAACCCATAGCTTTTATCTATATATTTAAAATTAGGTAAAGATGACTCTTCTTCTTGTATCTTATTAATACTATTATCTATATCGACCTTTTTTGATATATACTTTAACAAAGTTGTATATAATTTTTTTACATCTATTGGTTTGTTTAAATGTTCATTCATACCTACTTTGCGAGTTTTCTCTATATCTTCTTTCATTGCATTTGCAGTAAGTGCGATAATAGGTATAGTATTATCTTTTTCTCTTATCTTTTTAGTTGCATCTATACCACTCATTATAGGCATTTGCAAATCCATAAAAATTAATTCATATTTTTGGTTTGAGTTAAACTTATCTACTGCTTCTTGTCCATTATTTGCTATATCTATATTTATTCCACTATCTTCTAAAAGTCCAACTACTATTTCTTGATTTGTTTTATTATCTTCAGCTAAAAGAATATGACTACCTTTTAATGTTTTTATAATTGTTGGGGTATTGTGTATACTGTTTTCTATCTTTGTTAAATCTCCTTTTTTTAATGGAAGATTAAAATAAAACTTACTTCCTTCTCCATATTTACTTTCAACCCATATACTTCCATTCATAAGTTTTACTAATTGTTTGGATATAGTAAGTCCAAGTCCCGTACCACCATATCTTCTTGTAGTACTTCCATCAGCTTGAGTAAAAGCTTGAAATAGTTTTGATGTTTGTTCATCTGTTAGTCCTACACCTGTATCTTCTACTTTAAATAGTATTCTTTGTAAATCATCCTTTTTTATAGAAATTTTTATATGACCTTTATGAGTAAATTTTACTGCATTACTCAAAAGATTTGTTAAAATCTGACTTATTCTTAAACTATCTCCATAAAAATATCTACCAATACTTTTATCATAATCTATGATTAACTTTAGATTTTTTTCTTTTACTTTTTGAGATATAAGATTTATACTATTTTCTAAAATTTTTAACATATCAAAATCTATTTTTTCAATAGTTAATTTTCCAGCTTCAATTTTGCTAAAATCTAAAATATCATTTATGATTTCTAAAAGTGATTTTGCACTATTATCTATCTTTTTTATATAATATTTTTGTTTTTCATCTAAATTTGTTTTTAAAACTAAATGGGACATACCAATTATCCCATTCATTGGAGTTCTTATTTCATGACTCATATTTGCTAAAAATTCTGATTTTAGTTTTGTACTCTCTTCCGCTTTATTTTTTGCAATTTCTAATTGATATTTTATATACTCAATATCTGTTATATCCACAAAAACTGCGGACATAAAGGTTTGATTTTCAAATTCAAACTTATTTGCTTTTATAGAAAAAATATACTCTTTATTATCTATCTTTATAACAGCTTTATGTATTTGTTTAGGACGATTTATAACATACTCTATCCATTTTTCTTTTCCCATTTCTAACTCAATACAACCAGCATATCCCTTTTCAAAGGTATTACCAATACTAAGACCATATTTTTTTTCAAAATCTTCAATATCTTTGACTTTAAAAAACTCTAAAAATGCCTTATTTGTATTTCTTATATTATTTCCATCTGTTGTTATTATGATATTAGCTTGTGAATCCATTATCGCTTTTACATATTTTTGTTGATGTTGAAGTATCTCTTGAAAATTTTCTAGTTGTCTTACCTTTTCTTTTAATTCACTTGTTTTACTTTGTACTTTTTGTTCAAGTGTATTATTTAACTCCATAGTTTTTTTGATTAATCTCTCATCATCAAAATTATGAATAAATACAATAATTCCCAATATAATTTGAACAGTTATAGATATTTCATTTTTTGTTAAAAATATAGCATTTATTAATAAAACAGATATAGCGATATAGTGTGTAAAAAAAATCCTATTAAAATTTATTTTTTCTTTTGTTTTTTCTTTTTGTCTTATATTAAACATTTTCTTCTTCTCCAAGTAATTCTAAAATCTCTTTAAATTTATATTTTTTTGTTAAAGCTTTTATTTCTAAAAAATTCTTTCTTTGATTTTCGGATAATTGAAATTTATCTAACTCATCTACAATAGGATTTATATTTTTAGCTCTTTTTGTTTCACAAGCTTTTTTTAACTTTGTAAAAAGCTTATTTTCTTTTTCAATAGATAAACTTTTTTTTGTTTTAGACTCTTTTATAAAAATATTACTTTTATTTAACTCATCTATTACTTTGTCTAATTGTTCACGAAATTTCTCCAGTAATTCTTGAGTTTTTGCTTGTTCTAATTTTATTGCCATCTCATGAAGAGTTAAAGCTCCAGCACTTGCACTAAGTCCTTTTATCGTATGAATAACTCTTTTAAACTCATCCTCTTGTAATTTTTCTAAATCTATATCTTTAAATTCATATAAACCTCTTAAAATTTTTATATATATTTTTTCATTATTCATAACTAATTTCAAACCATAATTTTTATCTATACATTTAAACTCTGGTATAAATACTTTTTTTACTTTTTCTTTGTTTGCATCGGTGTCTGAATTTGATATATTTACTTTTTTAGATATATACTTTAAAAGTACTATATAAAATTTTTCTACATCTATGGGTTTATTCAAATGCTCATTCATTCCAGCATTTTTACTTTTTTGTACATCTTCTATCATAGCATTTGCACTAAGTGCTATAATAGGTATATCTTTATTACTTTGTCTTATTATTTTAGTAGCTTCCATACCATTCATTATTGGCATTTGTAAATCCATAAAGATTAATTCATACTTTTGGTTTGAGTTAATCTTATCTACTGCTTCTTGTCCATTATTTGCTATATCTATTATTATTCCACTATCATCTAAAAGTCCAACTACTATTTCTTGATTTGTCTTATTATCTTCTACTAAAAGGATTTTACTTCCTTTTAAAGTTTTCAGCTCATCTTTTTTATTACTTTTTATTTCCTCATAAATTTCTTGAGAATTTGTATCTCTTAAAAATATTTCACATAAAAAATCATGTAAAATAGATGGATTGATAGGTTTTTGTAAAAATAAATCTATCCCTGCTTTGTTTGCTAATTTTAAAATACTCTCTTGTCTAAAACTACTCATCATAACAATCTGAGGCAAATCACTTTGAAACTCCTTTTTTAACATTTTAGTAGTTTCTATACCATCTACTTTTGGCATACTCCAATCCATAAGTATAAGATCTATATTATTTTGTAATTTATAAACTTTTTCTAAAGCTTCATAAGCACTATAAGCATGTACGGTTTGTATATCAAACATTTTTAAAGTACTACTTAAAATTTCATGCCAAGCTTTATTATCATCTACAATTAATATCTTTTTATCACTAAATAGAGTAAATTCTTTTTTTGATTCCAACTCTTTTAAATCTATCTCAAAATAAAAACTACTTCCTTCACCATACTTACTCTTAACCCAAATATCACCCTTCATTAGTTCTACTAATTGTTTAGAGATACTAAGTCCAAGTCCAGTACCACCATATTTTCTTGTAGTACTTCCATCTGCTTGAGTAAAAGCTTGAAATAGTTTAGAGGTTTGTTCTTTTGTTAATCCTATACCAGTATCACTAACTCTAAATCTAACTCTATCTTTAGAAATTTTTTTAACATAGATACCAATTTCACCATTATTAGTAAATTTTACAGCATTGCTGATAAAATTTGTCAAAATCTGACTTATTCTTAAACTATCTCCATAAAAATATTTTCCTAATTTAGTATCATAACTAACTATAAGTTCTAAATTTTTTTCATGAATATTTTGTTCTATCAAATTAACTACATTATCAATCATTTTATATAAATCAAATTCTATTTTTTCGATATTTAACTTTCCAGCTTCAATTTTGCTAAAATCTAAAATATCATTTATAACTCCAAGAAGTGATTTTGCACTATTATTTATTTTATAGATATAATTTTTTTGTTTATTATCCAACTTTGTTTGAGAGATTAAGTGTATCATTCCTAATATTCCATTCATAGGAGTTCTTATCTCATGACTCATATTTGCTAAAAACTCTGATTTTAGTTTTGTACTTTCTTCAGCTTTATTTTTTGCAAGTTTTAATTCTTTTGTTCTTTCTTCTACTTTTTTATCTAAACTTTTTATGAGATTTTCTGTATTGTCTATCATAAGATTAAACTTTTTTGCAAGTGAACCTATTTCATCAGTTGTATTTATATTAACTCTTTTAGTATAATCTCCAGATGCAATATTTTTAGCAGTTTTAGATAAAAGTGATAAAGGTTTTAGTATTTTACTAAAAAGAAAACTTCCTATTAGTAGGGATAAAATAAATAAAATAGTACTTATAGATAAAATCTGTTTTTCTATTTTATTTGAAGTACTTTTAAGTTCACTAATATTTATAGATGAAGCAACATACCATCGTAATCTAGGAAGATATCGTACAAGTATAAGAGTTGAATTATCTTGTTTATATATAAGTTCTTTTTTTGTTTTAGATATAGATACCAACTTATCAAATAGAGTTTTTTTTACTTTTTTACCTATCATTTTTTTGTATCGATTTATGATAATATTTGCATTTGCATCAAAAATATAAATATAACCATCTTTTGCTACCTCTGTAGAGCTAATTATCTGCTCAAGTTGATATATAAGTTCATCTTTTCGTTTAGATACTTCTTTTTTTATATCATCTATGTAAACACCTGTACCTATTATCATTTTCCAAGGTTTAAAATCTTTAGAATAAGAAAGTTTTTGTTGAGAATATTTATCATTTTTATTTTTCTTCCACCAATAAGATGTAAAACCTTCACCTTTTTTTCTAGCTATATTAACCATAGGAGGAACTATAAGATTTCCTTTTTTATCTTTTATATTTGACATATCTCTACCTTGTAAATATGGATGAGATAATGCAATATTATTATAATCAGTTATAAAAAAATAGTTATTTTTATCATATCTTAATTTAGAAATGAGTTTCATAGTGATATCTTTTATCTTTTTAATCTCTTTTGGAGTTTTGTTTTTTGATTTTTCATAGTTTAGTTTCAAAATAGATAGTGGTATATCTGTTAGATTTTTAAGTTCATTTTTATGCTTTTGTAAAGCATTTTGTCTATAAACTGTTAAATCATTAGAAACATTTTGAGTAATAGTTGATATTTTGTTCAGAATTTCTTTTGCATTTTTTAGTTGTAAAGAGTATATTTTCTCATTAACTGTTGGTACTACAAAAGAGTATATAGCTATCAAATACATTACAACGATAGCTGTAACAATAGACATAGCTTTAAAAAAAATCTTTGATTTAAACATACTAAAAACCTACCTTATTTTAATCGATACTTAACATATCGACAAAAAATAAGGTAAACTTTAGAGCAAGGTTAATAATAATTATTAGAAATAGTTAAAAAAGAAGTTTTTCTATATCAGTAGAACTTTCAACTCCAACTGAATCATTTGGTGGTTGAGATATATCTGTAAAATACTCATCTTTTCCGTGTATTTTTACAACTCTTACTCCATCAGGAATATCAAACTTTCTTTTGGTTTCTGGATGTAAAGCAATATATCCCTTTACAAAATGAGCAAATGCAGGACCAGCTGCTTTTCCTCCTGTTTCTTTATACATAGGTTTGTTATTGTCTTTTCCATACCAAGTAAGTATCTCTATATCAGGTATAAATCCACAAAACCAAGCATCTTTATATTCATTTGTAGTACCAGTTTTTCCAGCTGTTTCTATTCCCTCAACTTTTGCTTTTCTAGCAGTTCCTCTTTTTACAACATCTTTTAAAATAGATATCATAAGATATGCTTGTTTAGGTTGTGTTATCATATATTTTGTAGTTGCTATCTCTTTTTCATCTCCATCTTTTGTAACTATTTTTGTAACTATTTTTGGTTTCAACATAGTACCATAGTTTGAAAAAAGAGTATATTTACCTGCAAAGTCAAGTACAGATATACCAAAAGTTCCAAGAGAGAGAGATAAATCCTTTTTTAATCCTTCAAATTGCATCTTTGTCAAAGAGTTATAAACTTGAGAGAGTCCTATTTCTCTAACTAAGTTTATAGTTGCTAAGTTTCTTGAGTGTACAAGTGCATCTCTTAGTGAGATAAATCCTTCAAAATTTTTTTCATAATTTTTGGGATTCCATACTTTTTTTCCATACTTAAAACTTCTACTCATATCAATAAGACGACTTTGTGGAGAATATCCAAGATCAAGAGCAGTTTGATAAATAAAAGGTTTTATTGCTGATCCAGGTTGTCGTCTGCTTTGTACAGCTCTGTTAAACTGACTTTTAGCATAATTAATACTACCAACTAATGCTAAAATATTACCAGTTTTGTTATCAAGTACAACCATTGCACCATTTAAATCTTCATAATTTACTCTTTTGTTCTTTGATACAGCCCTTCTTTTTAGATTAGATAAGTATCTAGCAAGTATTCCTTTGTATCCAAATTTTAAAGATTCTTCAGCTAACTTTTGTAAAGTAGGATCAAAAGTAGTATATATTTTATAACCACCATTTTTTATATCAGGAAAATCTTTTTTTAACTCACGTACAACTTCATCAACTATAAAAGGGTATTTATTTTTTATAAAAGATGTTCCATAAATAGTAGGAATTTCTTTTACATATTTTTTATATTCATCTTTTGTTATCCAACCTAAATTTTTCATTCTATCTAGTACTGTATTTGCACGACTTAGTGCATTACTCAAATGCCTTGTAGGATCATAAGTAGTTGGAGCTTTTGGAAGTCCTGCTAGTATAGCTATCTCTTTTAAATCTAAATCTTTCAAATCTTTATGAAAATACCCTTGAGCAGCTGTTTTTACACCATAATAATTATGTCCATAAAATATTTCATTTAAGTATCTCTCAAGTATTTGTTCTTTATTAAGCTGGGTTTCTAGTTTTATTGCCAAAAGTGCTTCATTTATTTTTCTAGTTAGTGTTTTTTTAGGAGTAAGAATAGTATTTTTTATTAATTGTTGAGTTAGTGTGCTAGCTCCTTCTTTTACTTTTCTATATTTTATAGCTTTTATTACAGCTCTTAGTATTGCTTCTGGATTTACTCCACTATGCTCAAAAAAAGCAGTATCTTCTATCGCTACAACAGCTTCTATAAGACGAGGAGGTATCTCCTTATATGGTGCATAAAGTCTGTTTTTTTTATCATAAATATTTGCTATCAAATCACCATTTTTATCAAAGATTTGAGTAGTTAGTTTTGGATGATAATGGACTAACTTTTCTGTAGAAAATTTTAGATTATTACTATAATTATAAAGTGCAAGAAGACTAACAAGAATCAATATAAATATAATACCAGACAATATCGAAAAAAGTTTTCTCATGTTCTATACCTTCTGTTTTTAAAAGTAGATTGTATCAAAGTTTTTGTGTATTTTTCTTTTGGTGAGGATAAAATACTTAAAGTTTTTCCAGTTTCGATAATATTTCCATTTTTAAGTATAGCAATATCATCACATATAAGCTTTGAACTTTCTATATCATGAGTAACAAAAAGAATTTTAAAATTTAACTTTTTTTGTAGTTTTTTTATCATATTTAAGATTATTACTTTTGTATCACTATCAAGTGCCGTAGTAGGTTCATCTAAAAGTAAAAGTTTAGGATTTATACTTAAAGCTAAAGCTATAACTACTCTTTGTAATTGTCCCCCACTTAGTTCATTTGGATATCTGTTTAAAAACTCTTCTTGTAATTCAACTAACTTTAAAAGCTCTTGTTGTCTTGTTTTCCCAACTTCAAAATGATCTTTGATTTTTGTAAGTGGAGAAAGAGCAGTGAAAGGATTTTGAACTACTATGGAGATAGGTTTTAATAGATTTTCACAATCAAGTTTTAAATCAAGATTTTTTGGAAGAAGCCCTAAAATAGCTCTTAAAGTTAAACTTTTACCACTCCCACTTTCTCCAACTAAAGCTAGAGAATTTTTTATCTCAAATGATATATCTACTAATTTCTTTTTACCATGATTTATTTGTAGTTTTTCTATTTTTATCATAATTTATTCTATCTAAACTCCCTTACAATACTATTTTTACTAAAAAGTTTAAAAGTTTTACTAAAAAAGCTTGACAAAGATACACTCAACTTGCTATAATCTTTTCAATAAACCAAAAGGAGAATTATTATGAAGAATTTATTTGAAAAATTAACACATGCTATGAGTGAAGCAGTAGAGAGTGGGGTAAGCCTAGCCTTACATAATAAAAATCAAGAAGTAACACCTATTCATGTACTATGGGGACTTGCTACAAATACAAGTTCACTTTTTACTCAAACACTTAATAAAATGGGAGTAAATAAAGAAGCAGTTGAATTAGAAATCAAGAGTAGGGCGGAAAGACTTCCAAAAGTATCATCTGTTACAAAAGAAAATATCAAATTAAGTAGAGCTTTAGTTGAATCTTTGCAAAGAGCAGAGGGTTTGATGGCTCAAATGGGAGATAGCTTTGTTGCAGTTGACACTTGGCTTTTAGCAAATCTTGATACAGATATAAAAGAGATTATAGGAAAGTTTGCTGATGTTTTAGAGTTTAGAAAGACACTAGAGGCTATAAGAGGTGGTAAAAAGATAGATTCCCAAAGTGCAGAAGAAAAACTAGAAGCATTGGAAAAGTATGGTATAGATTTAACTAAAAAAGCTATCGATAATGAACTAGATCCTGTGATAGGAAGAGATGAAGAGATACAAAGAATGATGCAAATTCTTATAAGAAAAACCAAAAATAATCCTATACTTTTAGGAGAACCTGGAGTTGGAAAAACTGCTCTTGTTGAAGGATTAGCACAAAAAATAGTAAATAAAGAAGTACCACTATCTTTGCAAAATAAAAAAGTTATTTCACTTGATATGAGTACTTTAATAGCAGGAGCAAAATATCGTGGAGAGTTTGAAGATAGGTTAAAAGCAGTTATAGAAGAAGTAAAAAAAGATGGAAATATTATACTTTTCATAGATGAGATTCATACAATAGTAGGAGCTGGGGCTAGTGAAGGAAGTATGGATGCTGCTAATATTCTAAAACCAGCACTTGCAAGAGGTGAACTTCATACCATAGGAGCTACAACATTAAAAGAGTATAGAAAATACTTTGAAAAAGATGCAGCATTACAAAGAAGGTTTCAACCAGTAAAAGTTGATGAGCCAAGTTTAAATGAAGCTCTTCAAATTATGAGAGGTATAAAAGAAAAACTAGAAGCTCATCATAATGTCCAAATCTTAGATTCTGCTCTAATAGCGGCTGTAAAACTGAGTAGTAGATATATAACTGATAGGTATTTACCTGATAAAGCAATAGATTTGATAGATGAAGCAGCAGCAGAACTAAAAATGCAAATAGAGAGTGAACCCTTTGAGCTTAGTCGTGTAAAAAGAGCTATTCAAACTTTAAAAGTGGAAAAAGAGGCACTTTTAATGGAAGAGAGTGAAAAAACAAAAGATAGACTTTTAGAGATAGAAAAAGAGTTAGCAAATCTTGAAGAGCAAATGCGAAATTTAGAAAGTAAATTTGAAAATGAAAAAGCAGTTTTTAAAGGTATTGCAGAGATTAAAGCTAAAGTTGATGAGTTAAAAAGAAGTGCAGAAATGGCAAAAAGAGATGCTGATTTTAACAAGGCTGCCGAAATAGAGTATGGAGAGATACCAAAACTACAAGAAAAAGAAAAAGAGTTAAATGCTCAGTGGAGTACGATGCAAAAAGAGGGAGTACTACTAAAAAATAGTGTTGACGATGAAATGATAGCAACTATTGTTTCAAAATGGACAGGCATACCAGTAAACAAAATGTTAGAGAGTGAAAAAGAAAAAGTTTTACATATAGAAAATGTTCTTAAAAAATCAGTCATAGGACAAGATGAAGCAGTGAGGGCAGTAAGTAGATCTATCAAAAGAAATAAAGCTGGACTTAGTGATACAACTAAACCAATAGGTTCTTTTATGTTCTTGGGACCAACTGGAGTTGGTAAAACTGAAACTGCTAAAACAATAGCTAAGTTTTTGTTTGATGATGAAAAATCTCTTTTAAGATTTGATATGAGTGAGTATATGGAAAAACATGCCGTTTCAAGATTAGTTGGTGCACCTCCTGGATATGTTGGATATGAAGAAGGAGGACAACTAACAGAAGCTGTTAGAAGAAAACCATATAGTGTAATTTTGTTTGATGAAATAGAGAAAGCTCATCCTGATGTTTTTAATATTCTTTTACAAGTACTTGATGATGGAAGATTAACTGATAATAAAGGAGTTACAGTTGATTTTAAAAATACTATTATCATCTTAACTTCAAATATAGCAAGTGCTAAAATTATAGAATTTAGAGATGCTGAAGATAGAAGAAAAGCGGTAAACGATGAATTAAAACTACACTTTAAACCTGAGTTTTTAAACAGACTTGATGACATAGTTATCTTTAATCCTCTAGGATTAGAACAAATAACTAAGATAGTTGATAATATTTTAATAGGACTCCAAAACAGACTAAAAGAAAAAGATATAACTTTGGAAGTTAGCCAAAATGCAAAAGAGCTTATTGCAGAAGCTGGATTTGACCCAGTTTATGGAGCTAGACCTTTAAAAAGAGCAGTATATGATCTTATAGAAGACCGCATAGCCGAACTAATATTAATGGATAAGTTAGTAGAAGGAAACAAGGTTAAAGTAGATAAAGTAGGGGAAAAATTAAGCTTTGATGTAGTTTAAGCTTTATTGAAGCTGGAGAATTTTCTTCAGCTTCAATTGATGACTATGTCAACTGGTAAGGAGATTGGAAATTAATAGTTAGATTTTCCTTTATATACTATTTTTGCGATAATAAACATTATAAGATAAGCTAATATCATAGTAACTATGGTATGAGATAAAAAGTGATCTCCTACAAACATTTTGTAAAGCCCCATTGCCCAACCAACACTAAGACCTAAAAGAAGTGCTAAATTCTTATTTTTTTTACTCTTAAATAAAAAAAATAATGCCATCAAAGCAAATCCTCCACTAGCATGTCCAGCTGGCCAACATTTGATATGTTTGCATTTAAGTGGTGAGTTTTTAGGGTAGGGGGTTAGGATTTTTATATCTGGATATTTTCCCCCATAGATTTTTAAATCATTAGGGCAGGGGGTATTTGTTACTCTTTTTAATCCACCTATAATAATAGGGATAAATATAAAGGATAAAATTACAATTAAAAGCCCCTTTTTATAGGCTTTTAAAAAGGATTTATTCCTAAAAAAAATAAAGATAAATAATAATGATAATCCAAAAACTACCAAAACTTTTTTTATACCTGAATAAAAAATCAAATCTAGCAGTTTATTTTTTTCATCAACTAACCATGTATGAGTATGAAAATCATAAAAATAATTTTCTAGCCAAATATCTATATTAGTGTATTGAAAAAGAAGTATCGTTATAAAAAGTAATAGTATTGATAAAAAAATTCGCTTATTATAGTAATTGGTTAACATAATATATATTCTCTTGAAATTTTACTCTAAAATGGATTAGGGTAAAACTATTCCTTTTATCATAAAATATATTCCAGCAGCTAAAAGTGCCGCAGCTGGAACTGTTATAATCCAAGCAGCAACTATTTTCTTAATAGCTTCTCTTTTTACAAATTGTTGCTTTTTTGCTTTTTTAAAGTCTTTTTTCTCTATTTTAACTCTGCTATCAAACTCATCTATCAAAGAAAACAAAGATACGATTTGTTTATAATCACTTTTACTTTTTTCATTTTTTGCTTGTAAAGCTTTTAACTCTTTTATAAATTCATTTAGCTTTGATTTATCACTTTTTAAATTTTCCTCCACCTCTTTTATCCAATTACTTTCACTCTTATTCATCCACTCTCTTAAAAATCCAACTCCAAAAACTCCTCCAATAGCAATATGAGTTGAACTTACAGGAAGCCCAAGTTGAGAAGCAATAATAACAGTTATTGCAGCTGCCATAGCTATACTAAAAGCTCTCATTTGGTCCAGTTCTGTTATCTCACTTCCAACCGTTTTTATAAGTTTTGGACCATAAAGTGCAAGTCCAACAGCTATACCAAAACCTCCAACTGCCATAATCCAGATGGGAATACCTGCTTTTGTACTAATTCCTCCAGTTACTATTGCATCATTTATTCCAGCAAGTGGCCCAACAGCATTTGCAACATCATTTGCTCCATGAGCAAAGCTTAGAAGTGCAGCTGAAAAAATAAGTGGTATAGTAAAAAGTGTATTTACACTAACTCGTGAATTATCTAAACTATTAGAAGCTTTAGCAATCCTTGGTTTTATAATGAAATATGCGATTATAGCTACAATAAGCCCTATTCCAAGTGCTGTTGGAAAGTTTAGTTTTATAAGATGTTTTATACCTTTTAAAATTATATAAGTAGCAAATGCCCAAGTCATTATAGCTATAAAATATGGAACTTGTTTTTTAGCAGCAGCAATTTTGTCACTTTGATATATTATTTTTTTCTTTATAATATATAAAAATATTGCAGCAATAGCCCCACCTAAAACAGGAGATATAATCCAACTAGCAATAATCTTACCCATAGTTGCCCAGTTTACTATTTTAAAACCAGCTATGGCAATCCCTGCTCCCATAACTCCCCCAACTATAGAGTGAGTTGTAGAAACTGGAGCACCCACTGAAGTAGCAAAATTTAACCAAAGAGCGGCAGCTAAGAGTGCAGCTGTCATTGCCCAAATAAAAGTTTCTGGATTAGTTATCATAGCAGGATCTATGATACCTTTTTTGATGGTTTTTACAACATCTCCACCAGCTATAAGTGATCCACTTGCTTCAAAAACTGCTGCTATTACAATAGCTCCCATCATGGTTAGTGCTCCACTTCCAACAGCTGGTCCTACATTGTTAGCAACATCATTTGCACCAATATTCATAGCCATATATGCTCCAAATATTGCACCAATAATCAAAAAAGTATTATTTTCAATACCACCTTTTGTTATTGTTATCCAAAGATAAACTGCTACTAAAAATAGTAAGGCTATTATAGCTCTTGCAAAACTAGTTTGTGTGGATTTTGTTCCACCCTTGTTAAAAGTTTTTAAATCCATATTAATTCCTCCCTTTTTTTAAGTATATGATAGTTAAAATTATAAAATGATTAGAAATATATTGTTAATAGTTTTTTTAGTGTTGTTTAATGGCTGTGCTATAAAGTATAAAAATATTCAAACTTCATATGCGGATAAAAATGTACAAAAACTCAAAAAGATGATATCATCACTCTCCCCTACTATTGATAAAAATGAAGCTTTAGATATTGCTCATTTTTCTATATCTTATACTAAAGAGTTAGCAAATCAATATAAGTTAGTTGGTTCACCAAAATTTCAAAATTTTTTAATAAATATAGGTTTAAAGAAAAAAGGATATTGTTATAATTATGCTGATGATTTAGCCAATGCCCTACTCCACCGAGGTTATAAAAGTGTATCTATATATAGAGCAGCTCATAAAAGACAAACATATTTTGAACATAATTGTGTAGTTATAACTCCTAAAGAAAGAAATGATATAGGAGTTATACTTGATGGTTGGAGAAATGCTGGAAAACTTTACTTTGATTATATGAAAGATGACAGAAAAAACTATAATTGGAAAATTTTTCAAAAGATTCAATAATTTTTAGGATACTTTTATTGTTTTACTTTAAAAATTTCTATTTCGCTATTGCTATCTATTAATTGAAACTTTTGTTTATCATATTTTTTTAGTAAAAATACTTGTATAAAAAATGAATTATATATCTTATCATCACATAAAATAACATATTTATTTTTATAAATTATTTTATGTAAAGAAGTTTTTTTATTTTTATAATGAGGATATCTGTATAGTTTTAAAATACCTTTTTTCAACTTTTTACCACTTTGCAAATCTCTATTTGAAAAAGATAGCATAACTTTTGAAATTTTTATCATTCTTTTATGAAAAAAGAAGTATATAGATTTATTAGTTAAATTTATATCTCTTACACTTCTTTCAAACTCTTTGGGCGTTTTATTTTTATAAATAATTTTACATAGATTGCATCGCCTTGTTTTGCATTTTTGCATCAAATATTTAGAGAGAATATAAGTTTGATTTGGAGAAGAAAAAAGTAGTTTTGAAATAATATAATTATCTTCAAAATGCTTTGCATTATCTATCAAAGTATTTGCTTTTGTATAGTACCAAAGTGGCCAACCATAATCCCACCAAGTTAATATAAAATCTTTTTTTGTTAAACATTTATCAAAACTTTTTAAAATTTTTGTACTGTTATATGAAAATATAGGATGTAATCTTTTATTTTTTTCAATAATAATATTTAAGTAGATACTAAATACGATTATTAAGCCAACAATAAATAAAAATTTATTTATATTTTTTATAATAAAAAGAAAATAAACAAGACCAAAAGCTACTAAATATGTTCCATATTCAGCAAATCTTATCCCACTTTTTATAGATAGTATTGTTAAAAATAAAATAGGAAGTGTCAAAAAAAATGATTTCTTTACTTTATAAAAAAGAATCAAAAAAATCAAACTTAAACTTAAAAAAAAGTTATTTAATGAAAGATATTTTCCAAGTTTGTTGATATATAAAGGTTTTGCTTCACTTATTGTCAAAAGAGTACTTTTAAAAAAAAGTTTGTTACCATTGTGTGATAAAAATTGTATATTATCTTTTTTAAACAGATAATCCCCTACCCTTTTAAAAAAATCCATATCAAAAAAGTAAAAAAAAGTAAAAAAAAGTATTAATCCTAAAATAAGATAATATCTCTTTTTATCTATTAAAATATAAAGTATAAAGTTAATAAAAAGTGAAAATACTATTACTTTGCTTGAGTGATACCAAAGTAGAAAAAGTATAGCAAAACATATTGAATAAAACAAGTATTTATAATCTTTTTTTTCTACAAATGCTATCAAAAAAGCCACTATCATGTAGGAAAAAAATATATTTAAACTATCAGTATCATAATATCCCAAAAAACTTCTAGTATAATAAGCATAAGTTATACTTCCAAATATAGACACCCAAAAAGTAAATCTAACTATTTTATAAATATAGCCTATTAATAAAATAGGTATAACACATAGTGAAGATAAAAAAGCAGGTAAAAAATAGATAGCTTTATCTAGTGAAATAGATAAAAATTTTACACAAAAAACCAATAAATATGCTGGAACATAATCTTGTTTAAAAGTTGTAATATTTCCAGCTAAAATCTCTTTAGCATAATATCCATAAAGCCCACCATCACTAGCCCATAAAGGAGCAATACCACTCTTATTTAACTGAAAATATACTACAAATCTTATAATTAACACAGTTATATATGCTAAAAGAAGATATAGTATAAAAACTCTTCTACTTATATTTTGTTCTTCAATTTTTAAAATATTTAACAGTTTTATATTCCTGTTATATTGTCATTATAATCACAATAATCTGTATTAGTATTATTATCATTAGTATCATCACACAAATCAATGTGTTTTTTACCCTTATAAGGAGGTATATTTAACTTAGTATTTATATACTCTTCAAAGTGGGTTAATTTTTGTTTATCTACTTTTCC
>JALUNR010000004.1 GCA_027055005.1 Campylobacterales bacterium | reverse complement strand
TGCCATTTGTTATTTTAAATGCAAACTCATCTTTCAAATTAAGTGGATGGATGTTAGGTGGATTTATAACTGTTCAAATGATAGGTAGTATAATAGGAAGTAGTTTCTTATGGAGAAGGATAAGTGATTATGAAAAGATGCTTTCTTTATCATTTGTTTTTATGATATCAGCTTTCTTAGTTGCTATGATAGCAAATAATCTTTATCTTTATGCTTTAGTATTTTTATTGGTTGGATTTGGGCTTGATGGGTTTAGTAATTCTAATATGAATCTAGTTAT
Organism: Campylobacterales bacterium; assembly: GCA_027055005.1. GTDB lineage: Bacteria > Campylobacterota > Campylobacteria > Campylobacterales > QNZT01 > SZUA-1377. The sequence continues at coordinate 4,494 of JALUNR010000004.1, read as the reverse complement.
AGAGATAGCACCTGAAGAAAAAAGACCTATATATACTGCCTTACAAACAAATTTAACATCTTTTGGTTTTTTATTTCCTATATTTGGAGGAATTATGTTAAAATATGTAAGTGATTATAATTTTATTTACACTTTAAGTGTAGTATTATTAGCTTTAGGGCTTTTTATAAGTTTAAAATTAAAAAAAATAAAAGGAGATTAGGATGGATGCATTAAGAAAAGAATTACAAAGTAGAAAAAGTGAAATAAAAGGTGAAATAAAAGCTATATTCGAAGCAAATGAACATATAACAGGTTGGGATGTTCCTGAAGTTGATGAAAAAGAAGCGGCTAAACTTTTGTTAGAAGTGATGGAAGATGCTTTTGCTGAATTAAAAGAAGAGTTAATCAAAGAGTAGCTATGAAACTCTCATCAATATTTTTAAAAAGTGTAAATGATACACTTAGTTGGAGTGTGGTTAAACTAGCACTTGTTGTTGGTATTCCTTTGGCTTTTATATGGATAGGACTTGGAAATCTGTTTTGGGATAGTATATTTTCACTTTCATCTCATTTTATATCTTGGATACCATTTTCTATACTTAAATCAAATGCAGCATTTTTGATAGGTGGTTTTGTTTGGTTTTTAGTAGTTCTTGCAACTTATGCGATCATAATAGCACTTTTTAATGTACCTATATACAAAATGATTTCACCTAAAAAATATGAATCATTTTCTATAGTTTTGCTTATATTTATCTCAATAGGATGGACTTTATTTGCGATAGAAAACTGGGATTTTGTATATAAAGAGTTAGAAAAACTTTTAACTTGGTTTCCATTTCATACTTTACAAGATGGGGTGGCTTGGCTTTTATCTATGCTAGTTTTTTATAACCTCTACATAGTTTCTATGTATATAGTTGTGATGATTTTTAACAAACCATTTTTAAAAATCATAGCTTTGAGAGATTATAGTGTAGAATATGAGACAAATAGTATAGAAAATTCCAGGTTTTTAAAAACTATATGTAAAGATTTGACTATATTTTTTGTTTTTTTACTTGTAGCATTTCCTCTATTTTTTGTACCATTTGTAAATATCTTGATTCAGCTAGTACTTTGGACTTGGTTTATCAAAGAATCTTACTTTTTATCAGCTGCATCAACTTATGCTACAAAAGAAGAGATAGAAAGTTTGAGTGATTACGGAGCAGTAAAATGGATGATAGCTTTTACAGGTTCATTTTTAAATCTTTTACCAGTAGTAAACATTTTTGCACCATTTTTTACACAAACTATGTTTTTTCACTGGGTTATGCAAAATAGGGAAAATTAAATGGCAGATAAAAAATCTTTAGGTCTTTTAGCACTTATCTCAATCGGTATAGGTGGAATGGTCGGTGGAGGAATATTTGCCGTTTTGGGTGAAGCTGTATCACTAGCCCACGGGGCAACTGCTGTTGCTTTTAGTATAGCTGGGATTATTGCTCTTTTGACTGCATACTCTTATGCTAAACTCTCTGTAAAATATAAAAGTGAAGGTGGAACGGTAACTTTTATTGATAAAGCATTTAGGGATAATATCCTCTCAGGAAGTATAAATCTAATGCTTTGGCTTAGTTATCTCGTAACAATTTCTCTCTATGCAACGGCTTTTGCTTACTATGGAGATACATTTTTTGACCATAATAGTATTTTACTGCACCATTTACTTATATCATTTTCTATAATTTTACCTGCTATCATAAATTTAGTAAGTGCTTCTTTTGTAGGTAAAAGTGAAACTATAATAGTAGTTTCAAAAGTTATACTTTTGATTATCGTTATAGTTGCAGGAGCAAGTTATGTAGAGCCTCATAGATTATCTCCTCACAACTATTGTACTCCTTTATCTATAGTAGTTGGAGGAATGATTATATTTGTTGCTTATGAGGGATTTGAGCTTATAGCAAATTCTGCTGAAGATGCAAAAAATCCAGATAAAAATCTACCAAGAGCTTTTTACAGTTCTGTTTTGATAGTGATAGCTCTTTATGTTCTTATATCTATAATAACTGTTGGAAGTGTGAGTGAAGATAAACTGATGGAAGCAAAAGATTATGCTTTGGCAATAGCTGCCCAGCCCTCAATGGGACATTTTGGATTTGTTTTAGTTTCTATAGCAGCTCTTTTATCTACTTTTTCAGCGATAAATGCTACTATCTATGGAAATGCAAGACTTAGTTATATAGTCGCAAAAGAGGGACAACTTCCAAGGTCTTTGATGGATGAAGATAAAAAGTCTGGAGTTCCTTTTAGAGGTGTTTTATATACTACTATACTAAGCCTTATTTTGGCAAATAGTATAGATTTAACTGAGATTGCTATCATAGGTAGTGCTGGTTTTTTACTTATATTTTTTATTGTAAATATCAGTGCATTGAAACTAAGGGAAGATATAAAAGCAAATAAAGTTATTCTCTATATTGCTTCAATATTTAGTTTTGTTGCCTTACTGACTTTACTTTTACATACATATAATTCAAATCCAAAAGCTGTTATAATATTTTTAGCTTTTATTATCATTTCAGGACTTTTTGAGCTTATATATGGAAGATATTTTAGAAAACAAATGTTTGGTAGGAAATATAAGTTCAAAGCAAATTGGAAAAATTTTTCATAGTGGAATTAGTTCATTTTCTTTTCATAGCAGTCGTGATAACCGTTGTTTTATATGATTTTACAAATGGTTTTCATGATGCAGCAGATATGATAGCTACTGCCATTGCCTCTCATGCTATAAGACCTTCTATTGCTATTATGATAGTATCTTTTTTCACATTTTTAGGTCCTTTAATCGCTGGACTTGCAGTTGCTGATACTATTGGAACTTTTGTAGATATAAAAGAAGTTTCTATCACTTTAGCCCAGAGTGTAGTTATAGCTGCTTTGTTAGCTGCTGTTAGTTATAACCTTGTAACTTGGTATTTTGGACTTCCATCATCTTCATCAAACTCTTTAGCAGGAGGTCTTGTTGGAGCTGGTTTAGTTATAGTTGGAAAAACTCATATAAATTGGGGAGTAGAAGCACTTTTTAATTTTCACCTTGAAGGACTTATGAAAGTAGTTACTGGACTTTTGGTATCTCCATTTTTTGCTTTTTTAGTTGGTTTTTTATTTTTAAAGTTTTTACTTTTTGCTTTTAAAAGATTTACTATAAAGATTCGCCCTCTTTTTGTCATAACTCAATACTTTTCCGTAGCTTGGCTTGGTTTTTCTCATGGAGCAAACGATGCACAAAAAGGTATGGCAATCATAGGTATGATGCTCTTAGCTAGTGGATATACTCACTCCTTTTTTGTACCTCTTTGGGTTATAATCCTTTGTACATCTGCTATAACTTTAGGAACTATATTTGGTGGTTGGAATATCATAAAAACTTTAGGATTTGAGATATATAAAATAAAACTTTTAGACTCAGTAGCAAATCAGCTAAGTGCAGCCTTAGTTAATACTCTAGCTACTTCTATCGGAGCACCTACTTCTACAACTCAAGTTGTTACATCAGCCCTTTTAGGAAATGGAAGTGCGAGAAATATAAGAAGAGTAAATTGGAAGAGAGCATCTCATATTATTTGGGGATGGATTTTAAATATTCCAGTTTCTATTTTATTGGGAGCATTATATGCTAACATATTAATAAGGATTTTATCATGATGTCATTTTTAAAAAAGTATATTTTACCAAAAGAGATTGATTTTTTTGAAGCTATGTTAAAGCATTCAAAAGCGATAGAAAGTATCGTGAAAGATTTAGAACTTTGTTTTTTAGAGATTGACAACAAAGCATGTGAAAGAGTTTTAAATGATGAATCAAACTCAAAAGAGATAAAAAAGCAAAATATAAAAAATCTCTTAGGTACTTTTATAACCCCCATAGATAGAGAATCGATATACAGAGTTACTACTGAGCTTGATTGGACTGCTATTAGTGTTAGACATTTTATACTTGAAACAAACAGTTACAAGATAGAAAATCTAAAAGAGTATAATCTCATATTTCACTCCTTAACTGATATGGCAAAGGCATTAACTTTAGGATTTGAAAGTTTAAAAGAAAAAAAACTTCAAGATGTTGATAGAGAGTGTGATGAAGTAAGAAGTATTTATGACAAAATTGTAAGTGAGTATATTTTATATATGGCAAAACTTTCCAAACAAAGTGATATTGAAACAATCTTTACTCATAAAGAGATACTTTTTCAGTTAAAAGATATAGCAAAAAGATTTCATATTTGTGCAAATTCTTTGGAAGATATTGTGGCAAAGATGGTATAATAGATAAATTTATAAAAAAAGGAAAATATATGTTTAATTTTTTAAAAAAAATGACTGATTGGATGATGGATAAAGAGGAAGAGTTAGCTAAAAAATGTAAAATCAGACCTGAAGATGTGGAAAAAGAGTTAGATAAAGTAAAAGAGAAAAAAGAGGCTTATCAAAAAGAGTATGAAGAAGTAATGGCAGAGTTCAA
>JALUNR010000003.1 GCA_027055005.1 Campylobacterales bacterium | reverse complement strand
GTACTATTGCTAATCTTTTAGTATCTGTTCCTACAAAGTTTACATTTGTGTCTTTTAAATCTATTAAAGCTCCATTAAGCTCATATTTAGGATTATTTATATCTATTGCAGAGGAAATTTTTTTGATTGATTTTAAAAAATCTATTGGATTTATTTCAAATTTTGATTTATTTTCAGTTGTTGGAAAATCTGGATATTCTTCAGTGTTAAACATAGAAAAAGTTATTTTTCTTTTTCCTTGTTTTAGTAAAAGTTGTTCACCATCTACTTCTATAGTTACATCTTCATCATCAAGTGGTTTTATAGAATCAAGTAGTTTTTTACCATTTGCACTGGCCATACCATCTACTATAGGGTTATAGTTAGTAGTCTGCATAGAGATACCTATCTCATAATCACTAGCTTTTATAGTGAAGTTTCCATCTTTAGAAGTTAGTAAAACATGAGAAGTTATAGATGATTCATCTTTTTTATCTAAAAAATTTTGAGCATTTATAACCATATGCTCTAAGACATTTTTATTTATTTCAATCTTCATTGAATTTCCTTTATATTTATAAATAAATTAGTAATAGTAGTAGCTCTCGTTGAAAAAGTGAAAAGTGAGCCGAACCTTCGATATTATACAGTTTTTGAGTTGAAAAACTAATAGCATAACTAAAAAGTTATTCACACATAACTAACTATCTTACTTTTTAACTCTTCTACTTTTAGCCTAAAGTTTTCATCTTCATCTAAAACTTGATTTATTTTCTTGATACTATGTGAAATAGCCGTATGATCTTTCATACTAAAAAACTGTGCAAGTGCTGGTGTAGAGTTTGGAGTAAGCTCCCTTGCTAAAAAGATAACTATTCGTCTAGCCTCTACAATAGGTTTGTTTCTTTTTTTGCTTTTTATATCTGAAGGCTTAACATTTAGTTCCAAAGAAACTACCTTTATAATATCTTCAAGTGTGATATTTTCTTGTTGTGATTTTATTTGATCTTTTAAAATATTTCTTACAAACTCCAGTGTTATCTCTTGTGCCATCAAAGTTGAGTAACTGTATATAGCAGTTATTGCACTTTCTATTTCTCTTATATTTTCACCCATATTTGTAGCTATATAGTTTACTATATCAGAGTCAATCTTTATACCATTTAACTCACACTTTTTTTGGATGATAGATATCTTTGTTTCAAGTTCTGGTGGTTGGACTGAAACCTGCATACCCCACTCAAATCTACTTTTCAATCTATCCTCAAATCCAGCTATCTTTTTAGGAGGTTTATCTGAAGTTAGTACGATTTGTTTGTTTTGAGAGTGAAGTTCGTTAAAGGTGTGAAAAAACTCTTCTTGGGTTTGCTCTTTTCCGCTTAAAAACTGTATATCATCTATCAAAAGATAATCACACTCTCTATACTTTTGTCTAAATCTATCAGGAGTTTTGTTTCTAAGGTTATATGTAAAATCATTCATAAACTGTTCACTTGTAGTGTATATGACTTTTTGATTGTTTTGTATAGCACTATTTCCAACAGCTTGGACTAAGTGAGTTTTACCAAGTCCACTCATACCATATATAAATAGAGGATTGTACTCAGTAGCTGGTTTTTTAGATACACTTTCACAAAGTGCATAAGCCATTTGATTAGAACTACCTACTATGAAACTTTCAAAAGTATATGATGGATTTAAAACTGATGAAGTAGTGTTTTCTTTTGGCTCTGCTTTTGTTTTAGTTGTACTATTTACCAAGTTAGAGTTTTTTACTCTTATCTCAACTGTTGGCTTTATACCAGTTTTTACTTCAAAAAAGTGAGCTATTTTTTTTGAGTATTTTGTATTTACCCATTTAGCTATGATAGGGTTTGGTGCTATAAAAACAGCTAAGTTTGACTTTGAAGAATTTTCATCAAAATTTAAATTTTTCAAATACCTATCAAACTCTTTTTGATTTATTTCATTTTTTAAAAGTTCTAATACTTCATGATATAACAATTCACATCCACCTTTTTTTCACATGTGAATATCTTATCAAATTAATCTTTTAAATATAAAATTTTAGGTACTATTCACAATGTGAAAAAATGTGAAAAGAAGTGAATAACTCATGAAAATATTAGGAATAGATCCAGGAACGATAAATTTAGGATATGCGATAGTTGAAAAAAATGGCTCAAAACTGAAACTTGTTGAAGCTGGACTTATAAAGATAAAAGAGAAAATCTTACAACATCAGATAACCGAAATGGTAGAGGGATTAGAGCAGATTTTTAACTCTCATGATATAAAAGAGGTAGCTATAGAAGATATATTTTATGCCTACAATCCAAAAACATTTATAAAACTAGCCCAATTTCGTGGAGCGATAGCCCTAAAAGTACTCCAAGAGTTTGGAAACTTTAGCGAATATACTCCACTTCAAGTAAAAAAAGCAGTTACCGGAAATGGCAAATCAAAGAAAGAACAAGTAGCTTTTATGGTAAAAAGGTTACTAAATATTAAAGTAGAATTAAAACCGTACGATATTACAGATGCAATAGCAGTAGCTTTAACTCATGCTCAGAGAGTTTAAGTTAAAATATAAAATTATTTTAAAATAAAGGAGAATTTATGAAGAAAATTTTATCTTCAATAGTAGTTGCTAGTTTTTTAGCAACAGTCGCAAGTGCAGATGTGTCTAGTATAGATTGGTCAAACACTTCACTAGGTGCTGATGTAGGAACAACAGGATTTGGTATAACAGGAGTTAAACAACTAAAAGATTATCCAAATTGGGCAGTGAGAGTAGGAGCTCACAAATATAGTAAAAATTTTACTACCACAGACAATAAAGCTGATTATGATTTTGATTTAAAACTAGCTGATGTACAACTTATGGCTGACTATCACCCTTGGATGACTAGTTTTAAAGTTACAATGGGTGCTCTTTATAATGGAACTGATTTTAAAGGTAAAATTACTCCACGAAATAGTAATTATACTTTTAATGGTGTAACTTATTCTTCTGGAGTTACAGGTAAAATAGCAAGAGTAGATACAAAAGTTGATTTTGATAATTCAATAGCTCCGTATTTGGGTATAGGTTGGGATACATCTTTCAATAAATCTGAAAAAACTTGGGGTTTTACTTTTAACTTAGGAGTAGCATATACAGGAAATGCTAAAGTTTCATATAATCCTACTTATGGTTCAGCTGCTACTGTTGCAGACAAGCAAGAAATTAAAAATAATTTAGATGTTGAGAAAAAATCTTTACAAGATGATTTAAATAAATACAAATATCTTCCATATATATCAATAGGATTTAACTATAAGTTTTAAATAGTTAAATTTTATTAAAAAACTAACTTTTAGTTAAAGTTTTTTTCTCTTTGACCGATTTTCTTTATAGGAACAGGAAAATAAAGGAAAAAGGACAAAAATGAAAGGAATTTTAACTAAGGTTTTTAGCGTACTTATTTTAGGTACAGTAGTTTTAAGCTCAAATGATAACATAAGTAGAAGTTTACACTCTACAAGTATTTCTCAAGTCAGAAACAATCCAACTGTTATAAATAAAAATGTTTTGCAAGATGTTCAAAGAAAAGCTCTTGTTTCTGCAGGAAAAAGTTTAAATATAAACACCGCACTATTTAATAAAAAGAAAAAGTTTTCACTATATTTAAAAGTATCATCAACAAGTAAATTTGGATTTAAATATAAGTTTTAAAAAGTAGAGGTTAGTTCCCTCTACTTCCTGGTTTATAAGCTTTGCTTCCATCTTTGCATAGTGGACAACTCTCACTTGAGTAAATCTCAAATACAAAGTCATCTAGTGCAAAAAATGGTAAATCTTGTGGTAGTTTACAGTCTGGTTTTGCTGTTATGTCTGAGCCCTCTCTTTTACAAAATCCTCTATTTGCCAAAGCTGCAAATCCAACTATATTTGCTCCAAGCTCTTCAACTGCTTTTGCACTCTCCAAAGCACTTCCACCAGTAGTTATTATATCTTCACAGATTAGGATATTTTCATCTTTACTTACTTCAAATCCTCGTCTTAAAGTCATAACTTTTTCAACTCTCTCAGTAAATATAAATCTAGCCCCTAAAGCTCTAGCTAACTCATAGCCAGCTAGTATCCCACCAAGGGCAGGGGAGCAAACAGTATCAACTTTTACTCCAGCTTCTTTTATCATGTTAGCTAGCTCTTTAGCTAAAAGCTCAGCAGTTTTTGGATTTTCTAAAACCTTTGCACTTTGTAAGTAGTATTGTGAATGATTTCCACTACTTAAAAGGAAATGCCCCTCTAAGTAAGCATTTGCATCTTTGTAAATTTGTTCAACATTTAAACTCATGAAGTTACACTTTCATTAATTCAGCTTCTTTAGATTTTACAGAATTATCTACTTCTGCTATAGCTGAATCTGTATTTTTTTGAACTTCGTCATGAGCTCTTTTACTCTCATCCTCTGTTATCTCTTTATCTTTTTCTAAAGCTTTTATTTTATTGTTTGCATCTTTTCTGATATTTCTTATAGCTACTTTTGCTTTTTCACCAAAAGCCTTAGCTTGTTTTGCACCCTCTGCTCTTTGTTCAGTTGTCATAGGAGGGAAGAAAAGTTTTATAACTTCTCCATCATTATTAGGATTTACACCTATATTTGCACTTTGTATCGCTTTTTCTATCTCTGGAAGAAGATTTTTTTCCCAAGGAGAGATAGTTATAGTTGTTGCATCAGTAACTAAAACTGATCCTACTTGATTTAGTGCAGTAGGGTTTCCGTAGTAGTCTATCTTGATATTATCAACGATCAAAGTTGAAACTTTTCCACTTCTTATAGTTGTAAAATCTCTTTTTAGAGCTTCAAGTGACTTAGTATTTGACTCTTTTTGGTTTTTGTATATTGATTCTAAACTCATAAAAATCTCCTTATTT
>JALUNR010000002.1 GCA_027055005.1 Campylobacterales bacterium | reverse complement strand
TGGAGAATTATCATGAAAAGAAGAGATTTCATAAAAGTTGGAGCCCTTGGGGCTGGAGCAGTGGCTTTTGGTGGTTGTCAAAAGGATAGTGGTAGTAAAAGTGTTCATATAAAAAGTAAAAAAACTATCAAGATAAAACTTGCTACTTCATGGCCGGCGAACTTTCCTATTATGGGAGAGGGGGTTGAGAGATTTGCAAAAAGAGTAAATGAAATAAGTGAAGGAAGTATCAAGATAAAGGTTTATGCAAAAAATACTTTAGTTCCTGCACTTGGAGTTTTTGATGCTGTTAGTAGTGGGAGTTTGGATGCTTATCACTCTGCATCTTACTATTATAAAGGAAAAAATGAAGCTTTTAATCTTTTTACTGGGTATCCGTTTGGTTTGACAGCTCAGGAGATGAATGCTTGGATGGATTTTGGAAATGGTATGAAGCTATGGAGAGAGCTTTATGATAAGTATAATCTAGTGCCATTTAAAGGTGGAAACACTGGAGTTCAGATGGGTGGTTGGTTTAAAAAGGAGATTAACTCTTTAGCTGATTTAAAGGGGCTAAAGATGAGAATCCCTGGTCTTGGTGGAGAAGTATTTGCAAAACTTGGAGTTAAGCCTACACTTTTACCTGCCGGAGAGATATATGTGGCTTTGGAGAGAAACTTGCTTGATGCTACTGAGTGGCTTGGACCTAGTCTTGATGTGAAAATGGGATTTCAAAAGGTGGCTAAGTATTATTATACAGGTTGGCATGAACCGGGAAGTATGTTAAGTCTTGTGTTTAACAAACAAAAGTTTGCAAAGCTTTCCAAAGAACAACAGATGATGATAGAAATGGCTTCAAATGAAATGAACTCAAATATGCTTAGCGAGTTTCAGTATAAAAATGCAGTAGAGTTAAAGACTGTGAAGGATGCTGGAGTTAAAATACTTGAATTTCCAGATATAGTTATGAGTGAAGCTAAAAAAGCTATGGGGGAAGTTGCAAAAGAGAAGAGTGCTAAGAGTAAGGATTTTGCAAAAGTTTGGAATGATGTTCAAGCATTTTTAGCAAAAAACAGAGAGTGGACGGATATAGGACTTGAAAAATATTTAAAAGTTAGAGATAGTTAATGCATATTTTAAATAATGGACAGCCATTAAAAGTGATAAAATGTGTTGGACTTGTAGTGCGACCTGATTCTCCACAGCTGAGAAAGTATTATTTAAGGTTAAAAAATGTACTTGATGGTTTTGGTATAAATCTTTTAGTCTCAAAGGTAAGTTCTGGTTATTTGGAATGTATTGGATATGATGAAGATATAGTTTTTAGTAGGGCTGATTTTTTAGTTTCTATTGGTGGGGATGGAACTTTGATTTCATTGGCTAGGAGATGTTATAAGTATGATAAACCAATTTTAGGTATAAATGCTGGACGACTTGGTTTTTTGACTGATATAAAGTTAGATGAGATGGAAGAGTTTATAAAAAAAATTGTAAACAACAAGTATCGTATAGATAAGAGGATGTTTTTAGAAATAGAGTTAGAAGGGAAGAAAAATAGAAGTTTAGTTGCTTTTAATGATGTTGTTTTGATAAGACCATCTGTTGAGGGAATGGCTGATATAGATGCTTATGCATCGTCAAAAAACTCAAATCTAAGTGATAAACATATAAATAATTACTATGGAGATGGACTTATAGTTTCTACTCCTACTGGTTCGACTGCTTATAATCTTAGTGCTGGAGGACCTATTGTTTTTCCTTTTACTGAGGCTTTGATACTAACTCCAATATGTCCTCACTCTCTAACTCAAAAGCCGATAGTTTTGCCATCTGATTTTGAAGTCAGTTTTAAGTCTAACTCTCATGTCGTGATAGTTATAGATGGGCAGGATAAATTTGATTTTAATGATTTTAAAAAAATAAGGGTAAAGATTTCAAAAAGCAGTATAAATATGATTCATAGGTTAGAGAGAAATTATTTTAATGTGATAAAACAGAAGCTTAATTGGGGTAGTAAGTGATAGAAAGGATAAAAGTCAAAAAAAGTATTTTATTTGATGATTTAGAGTTAAACTTTGATAAAAATTTGATTATCTTTACTGGTAGTAGTGGAAGTGGAAAAAGTGTTATAATGAATACTCTTTTGAGTGGATTTGGATATAAAGAGCCTTTGAGTGAAGTGGTAGAGTGTTTAGTAAATGATAGGCTTAGTTTGGATGAGTATGGATTAGAAGATGAAGAAGAAAATATTTTTAGGCTTGTTAGTAGTAAATCCAATAGATATTTTATAAATGGTTCACAAGTATCCAAAAAGAATATTTTAAATATATCTAAAAATTTTATAAATTATCTAAATCTTAGAGAGTTTAGGGAGTTTGAAAATGAAAATCTGTTACTTCTTTTGGATTTGATGGCAGAAAAAGATGATAAATCTTATAAAAAAGTTTTAAGTGAATTTGAAAAAGAGTATAAAAAGTATAAAAGTATTTTAAAAGAGTTGGAAAAAATAGAAATACAAGAGCAGAAAGTAGTAGAATTTAAAGAATTTGCTCTTTATGAAATACAAAAAATAGAGGCAATAAATCCAAAAATTGGTGAGTATGAAGAGTTAATGGATTTAAAAAAGCTTTTAAGTAAAAAAGAGAAAATAGAAGAAGCGATAGAAAAAGCATCTCTTATATTTGAGTTACAATCAAATGTTGTGGAAGCTTTGGGATTAATAGAAAAAGATAGTACTTTTTTTAGTGAGGCGATAAATACTTTGCAAATAGAGCTTGAAAGTGCAAAAGATGAACTTCATGATTTAGATGAACTTGACATAGAGAGTCTTCTTGATAGGTTGGAGGATTTGTCATCACTAAAGAGTAGATATGGATCTATTGAGGAAGCATTGGAGTATTTGGGGGAGAAACAAGAAGAGTTAAAGAGATATGAAAATATAGAATTTGAAAAAGAAGAGTTGATAAAGAAAAAAGAACTTTGTTTAAAAAAAGTGCAAAAACTAGCTTATCAAATGAGTAAAAATAGGCAAAAATCTATGGAATTTTTAAATAAAGAGATAAAAGAGTATTGTAAAAAGCTGTTTTTAGAGGATATAGTTTTTTCTTTGAAAGAGATAGAGTTTAACTCTTTTGGAGTTGATGAAGTTGGTGTAAATCTAGCTAAGACAACTCTAAATAAAGTAAGTTCAGGAGAACTTAACAGAATACGACTTGCATTTTTATCTGTAAGTAGTAAGTATAGACAAAGTGGTGGAGTTTTGATACTTGATGAGATAGATGCAAATCTTAGTGGTAAAGAATCTATGAGTGTGGCACAAGTACTAAAAGAGCTTTCTAAAAAATATCAAATTTTTGCTATATCTCATCAACCGCAATTATCATCTTTTGGTGAAGAGCACTTCTTGGTTTATAAAAAAGATGATAATACTTTTGTTAAAAAACTTTCAAAAGATGAAAGAGTAGAAGAGTTGTCTCGTATGATAAGTGGAGAAAGTATTAGTGAAGAAGCAAGAAGATTTGCTAAGAAAATGTTGGAAAAATAGATGAAAATATTATTTGTTTGTAGTAGTATTGATTTTCGTTTAAAAAAAATAGTAAAAATTTTAAAAGATTATGATGAAGATGTAGATATTTTAGATATTGTTGAGTATAAGTTTATATATAGTGGAGGGAAGGAAATATATATAAGACCTAAAACTAAGTATAAATCTTTGGAATATTTTTTTATATTTGATGAAATAAATGAATATGCGAGAAGAAGAGAAATATTTGATTATTTAGATAGATATGATTTGGTTCATATTTATAAAGCAGAGTATTTCGCAGTAGATTTTAAAGATAAAATAGAATCTATATCGTTAAGATATGTTATAACTCCAAACAATAAAATATTAAAAAATTCTAAAAAAATATATGAGCTTTTTAAAAATGCAAGTGGGATAATATACTTTGATGAGTTTTTAAAACAGAAGTATAAGTCTTTGTATAATATAAATTTTAATAGTATAGTACTACATAATCCAGTGGAAAAACTTTCAATGTATGATAAAATAGATAAAAATATAGTTAAAAAGTTTGTAGAGTTTTTAGATATTGATGGTGATAGGGTAAATGTCTTTTGTCAATTTAGTGGTTCTAAAATAAAACAAAAAAATCTTTTAATAAGACTTGTTAATCTTTCACACGATATAAAGTTAAAAACTACTTTTATAATATACTTAGATAATGAAGATGAAAGGTTTAATACACAACTAAATGAGTTTTTGAAGCAGAAGAAATTAGATTATGTTATCTTAAATAATAGTGCAGAAGATGAACAAGTTATGATGAGTATAATGGTAAGTGAAGCTTGTATATTTATAGAGCATGAGGTGGTAAATGAACTTTTATTAGTGGCAATTTATGCCAAAAAGCATATTTTTTTGCATGAACCAAGGGAGTTAGATATAATCTTTAAAGAAAAGAAAATATTTTTAGATAATTTTGAACAGTTTAAGTTTCTTTTTGAAAAAGATGAAATAAATAGAGGATTGTATGAAGAGATTTTTAAAAGAAATCATAACTTGATAAAAAATCTTTTTCATCCAGAAAAATTCACAAGTGATTATTTGAAATTTATAATGGAGTAAGCTGTGATTATTGATACACATTGTCATCTTGATGATAAAAGATATAGTAAAGATTTAGAAGAAGTTTTAAAAAGAGCAAAAAATAGTGGGGTTGGAACTTATATTATTCCTGGTGCTGATCCTGATAGTTTAGAAAGAGCAGTTGAGATATGTGAAAGCGAAGAAAACTGTTATTTTGGGGTTGGTGTTCATCCTTATGATTTAGAAAAGTTTGATATAGAGTATTTGAAAAAGTATATAACTCATCCAAAATGTGTAGCAGTTGGTGAATGTGGGCTTGATTATTTTAGGCTTCCTGAAAGTGATGAT
>JALUNR010000001.1 GCA_027055005.1 Campylobacterales bacterium | reverse complement strand
AACAAAAAGATAAAACTTTAAATGGATTATCTGCTAGTACAAGTTCTGATACAAATGAAGTTTCAAAAAAATTACAAATTAGTAAAAAATACATAGACACCCAAGCAGACAATGCAAAAATATTCAGCTTAAAAGCGTAAAAAACAATAATGATAAAAAGAGGAAAGACCGATGCAAGTTAGCAACTCTATCCATTTTAAAAGTGGATTTTTAAATTCTAAAGGTGAAAATGTAGACCCTAAAACTCGCCAAAAGCCTATAGATGATGCGATTGGACATAATCCTGATAATGCTATTGATTTTATAGACAAGCCTTCAGGTGAGAGGGTAACACTGTCAAAAAAAGTGTTTATGGGGATTCTGAACTCTGTTTATCACATGGATACATCTATAAGTAAACAAGATTTTGTAGATGCAGCTGCTGATGCAGGAATACTTACAGTTGGTTTAGCACACCCTATCTCAAAAAGTGAATTTTTAGCATATATGAATAAACATGATGACGCAGCAGCGGCAGATGCCAATGCTACATTTAACACTCTATATAAAGTTGGAGGGAAATTAACAAAAGAGGAACTTTTAGCACTTATTAAAAAAAGTGTAGAAGAGAAAAAAGCAAAATTAGAATCTTTAAATAAACCTAGCAATATAGATACAGCAAAACTTCTAGAAACGAAAAAGGAAATTTCCCAACAACAAGTGCATGTAGATTTTGTGGATCAGGAGACATCCAAAGCAATCTCTTTAACTTTAGATAAAGACCTAAAAAAACAACTCGAAAAATCTGTGCCAAATTTACAGAACTATCTGCAAACGATGTATACGCTCTACAAAGAAGCGGGCAATGTAGATATCAATAATGACGGCTACTTAGATGCAAAAGAGTTAGTTCATTCTAAAAGGTTTATCAAGGAAAATATAGATACAAATAAAAATATAAATTTTTCTATCTCTAGCTTGGAAGATATTATTCAAAATAAAGATAAAGCAGTTGAAATGATGGGTTATATTTTAAAAGATATGGGACATTTAGATGGAAAAATATCTATAAATAAAGATTTTCTTGCGTATATATCAGTAGATACAAATAGAGATACGGTTATCTCTGACAAAGAAATATTTAAAAATATAGGAGGCAAACCTACATCTGCTATATTTAAGAACTTTCTCCTTGAGCAGATACTGGCAATGATAAAGAAAAACGAAGATAAGACATTCGAATGATTTATTACTTAAAAGTTGAATAAAAAAAATTAATTGATTGGTATTATTTCAAATAATTTTTTATATCTCTTTGGAGTATATTAGGATTTGTTGAATATGCAAAACATTCTTTTTGTGAGCAAGCTTCTAGTATATCTTCATTGCTTTTTTTGATGTATAAATATGGATAGTTTATTTTCTCTTTTATTTTTTGCAATTCATTTATTTTTTTTCCTTTTAAAAGAACAAGTGCTTTTTTTGCCATTATTACTATGTCAACTGCTTGGGGAAATGAACTAGGATAATGCTTGACTTTATAAGATATGTTTTTTAAATTTTCTAGGGCTAAGCTGTGTAGCTTTTCATCTTCATTTAACAAGGCTAAAACAAAAATATTTTTTATCATATTAGCCATAGAACTTTTGTAACTGCTTCCCTCTAAAGAGGCTTTAGAAGTAAATTCTTTGTCGGATAAATACCAAACCTTATTTTTGTAAAATTTCTTTATAGCAAGATGTGCTAACTCAGTCGCTCTTGTTAAATATTTGTTGTCTTGAGTGTATTGATTTGCCTCTATAAGTGCGCTTATTAAAAATGAATAATCTTCAAGTAAACCTTTTATTTTTAAGGTGGAGTTTGGTAAAAGTTGATGATATAAAGTGCCATCTTTTTGTAGTTTATCTAAGATGTTATCTACTAAAAAGAGAGCTTGGCTTGCGTATTTTTTATCAACACTTTTAGCTTCAAAAAGGGCAGATGCCATCAGTGAATTCCAAGACGTAGATAGTTTAGAATCAATAAATGGATAAGCTGTTTTAGCTCTTAACTTTTTTAATATTTTTTTAGCTTTAGTTATGTTTTTTGGCAATTTTTGATTTTTTACATATGGATTTGTAGTGTGATTTTCAAAGTTTCCATTTTTTGTAATGTTGAAATACTTAAGTATCTCTTGTACGTTTTCTAGCCCTGCATCTTTTAGGGCTTTTTTTGACTTAGAAAAAGAGAGTACAAAGTATTTTCCCTCTTCACCACCGCTGTCAGCATCACTTGCACTTTTATATAATCCAGCATATAAAAATTTATCGTTCACATTTTGTATAGTTTCTTGTACAACTTTTTTTAAAAGTGCATTTGGCTTTAGTGAGTACATTTTAGAATACACTCCTATAAGCTCAGCATTTGTATAGAGCATCTTTTCAAAATGGGGTATCATCCACATCTTATCAGTAGAATACCTAAAAAAACCTCCCTCAATTTGATCGTATATACCACCATTTGCCATCACGATTAAGCTTTCTTGACTCATTCTTAATGCTTGATTGTTTTTGTTAGTTCTGTATATGTTAAGTAAAGCATCAAAGGTATTGGCATGTGGAAACTTTGGTGCATAAGCTATCCCTTTATAATGCTCATCATAATTAAAGTTAATATCTTCTACAAAAGTATCTAATATGTCTAAATTTATATCACTTTTTTGATTGATATTATAATTGTTTTTCTCAATAATAGAAGTAACTTTATTTGCATTATCTTTGATTTTATTGGGATTACTTTTAAACTCTTGGTTAATGTAGGTTAAAAGAGTATTAAAATTTATTATATTCCCAACAGGATGTGCTGGAATATAGGTATTTGCGTATATAACTTTTCTTGATGGTGTCATAACTATATTAAGAGGCCAACCTCCTGAGCGTTGATTTAATAGGCGAAATACATTTTGATAATATTTGTCAATATCTGGCATCTCCTCTCTATCTACTTTGATGGATATATAGTTTTTATTTAAAATTTTTGCAGAACTTATGTTTGTAAATGTCTCTTTTTCCATCACATGACACCAATGACAAGTGCTGTAACCGATAGATAAAAAAATTAGTTTATTTTCTTTTGTTGCTTTTTTGAAAGTTTTATCATTCCATGCCATCCAGTTCACAGGGTTATGCGCATGTTGGCGTAAATATGGGGAGTCTTGATGTATAAGAGAGTTTGTATAGTTATGTGCGTATAAGTTCAGTGTAATAAAAAATATAAAAATAACATTTATCATATTATAAAATCCTCTATTAGTTCATCTTCTCTATTATTTTTTAGTAGTACCTTAAAATTTTCACAAGAGTATAAGGCTAACTCTTTTCCTTGAAGTAGCATCAACTCTTTAGAAAATCCTCTTTTGGAAAAAAATATGATTTGTGTCGGTTCAATATTTAAACTTTCACATTTATCAGCTAGCTTGTTTAACTCTTTTTTATTTATTTTATGATTTGTCCATTTACATTCGGCTACATATATTTTAGAATCATGAGTAACAGTAAGTATATCTATCTCTATTTTAGCATCCCAATAGCTTCCAGAACTTAGTATTTGTGTATCTCTAAGATTGTAATTTAATAACAATTCAGATAACTCTTCAAAAATTAAACTGGTATAGCTGTTTTGTTTTTTTTCAAACTCTTTGAGTATATTTTCATAATTGTGTAGTTTTATCTCTTTGATATTTGGAACTATAAAATAAAACCAAAACCTTACAAATGGTTGAGTAAAAAGAACTTTATGTGAAATTCTTCGTCTTGCTTCTTCTCTCTTTAGTTTGTTATGTGGAGTTGATTTTTTTGGTGCTTTTTCTCTTGAATATTCAATCTGTATGAGACCTTTTTCTTGCAAGTACTTAAGAGCTGCACCACCATTTCCATTGTTTAAACCAGCTCTATTAAAAGCTGAAAAAATTCGTCTGTCACCAATGGCTAGTGCTCTTAGTAGTCTTTTGTTATTTTGATTTCCTAAAGTCAGATTATCCATTTTTTCATTAACTATATCAAAGTTTTCAAGAATGAGTTCTATGATTAAAGTGCTAAGAGGCTTTGAAGTGTCAACATTCCAGCCTAGCCCTCCAAACACTGAAAAGTAATCTATAGTCCTTTCCATATCATCAGGGAAATTTCTAAAATAAAATGAGCGAAATTGATTTAAAAGTTTAGGATTTGTCATAAATATATTTTATCATAATTTGAACTTTTTCAACTGTGTAAATTTGACTCTTAATCAAACCTTAGGTATAATCTACTTATAAAATAGATGAAAGGATTATATCTTGAAATTTGCAGATCCAAAAAATGATTTAGCATTTAAAAAAATATTTGGTAATGAAAACAAAAAAGAGATTTTAATCTCTTTTTTAAATTCTGTCTTAGATTTCAAAAATGAAAAAACTATCGTAGATGTAAAGTTAGATAATCCTTACCAACTTCCAGATATAAAAGAACTCAAAGAGACAATACTTGATATAAAAGCTACCAATCAAAATGGTGATAAATTTATCGTAGAGATGCAAAAGAAAGATTTATCAAACTTTGCAAAAAGAAGTTTATATTACACCTCTAAAGCTTATGTATCTCAAATAGATAAAGGTGAAGATGTAGCAAACCTAAAAAAGGTTTACTACATAGCTATACTTAATTTTAACATGTTTGAAAATAAAAACTATATATCAAGACACCTAATCATAAATCAAGAAACAACAACACAAGATTTAAAAGATTTTGAGTTTACTTTTATAGAACTTAAAAAGTTTAATACTAAACTTGAAGATTTAAACTTAACTATAGATAAATGGATATATTTTATCAATAATGCTTCATCATTTGAACTTATCCCTAAAGAGTATGAAGATATAAAAGAGTTTCAAGAAGCTTTTGAGATAGCTAATAAATTTTCATGGAATAAAAAAGAGTTAGAGTATTATGAT